>NZ_CAXAPN010000011.1:0-154445 GCF_963971015.1 Pseudomonas sp. RA_15y_Pfl2_54 | reverse complement strand
ACATCGTTGGGTTTTACAACAACGAACGGCTGCACTCAAAACTGGGGTATCTGCCGCCGACCGTTTACGAGCGGGCGATGGCATCGAAACCACCTATCGAGGTGTCCGGAATTAGTTGACCACCACAAACAGCCGTATCCGGTTTTGGGAACCTGTAGCTGAAATCCATCCAAAAAAACTGTGGCGAGGGCGCTTGCTCCCTCGCCACAGGCTATCCCAACGTTAAAACCGCGAAACACTCCTCATCGCATCCACCAGATACCGCATGGCGATCCGGTCGCTCTCTGAAAGCTCCCGATAACGCTCCAACAGTTTCAACTCATCAGAGCTGAGCCTACGCCTTTTTCGACCGCTGCCAAGGCAGGGAAAGATGCCCAACATGTCAGTGATGCCTTGTATTTTTGCCATGGACGATGTCCTTCTCTAATACGTCAAAGAACTGCTCAACCACCACATCGCCCTGCCCCTTTCAGCAGCGTCGTGTGCCCCACCGGTCTGAAGGTTCGCGACCGGTCATGTCCATAGAATAGAAATTTAATCGGTGCTGAAAAGGGCTTTTTAGAGTAATTAGTCGAAAAAAGCAGAAATGCCCTGTAAATCAGAAAGTGCCGTCGGAAAAAATACCGACATGTCTTGTTTCATTGCCAGACTGAGCCTCGTAATCAATCATTTTTGCTCGACAATCGAACGGTTTAAGCTAGCCGGCATCTGTTTATAGTCCGCAGCGTTTGGCCGAAGGCTTGTCCGAACCGTACTTTCTGATCCAGCACGTGCCAGGAACGGCGCGGGATTGCACACGACAGGTTGTATTTATGCACCGCAGGAATTTGCTTAAAGCGTCCATGGCCATTGCGGCTTACACCGGTCTTTCAGCCTCAGGCCTGCTGGCGGCGAATGCCTGGGCCGCCAGCGGTGACGTCGCTGATGGCGACGCACAAGCCTTCGATTTCCAAGCCCTGAAGCGCAAGGCCAAACAACTGGCCGGCAGTGCCTACCAGGACACCAAACAGGTGCTGCCGCCGACGCTGGCGACCATGACCCCGCAAAACTTCAACGCGATCCGCTACGACGGCGAGCATTCGTTGTGGAAGGAGAACAAGGGGCAACTGGACGTGCAGTTCTTCCACGTCGGCATGGGTTTTCGCCAACCGGTGCGCATGCACAGCGTCGATCCGAAGACCCGTACCGCCCGCGAGGTGCATTTCCGCCCGGCGCTGTTCAACTACGAGAACACTTCGGTCGACACTCAGCAGCTCAAGGGCGATTTGGGGTTCGCCGGCTTCAAGCTGTTCAAGGCGCCGGAACTGGATCGTCATGACGTGCTGTCGTTCCTGGGCGCCAGCTATTTCCGTGCAGTCGACGCGACTGGCCAATATGGCCTCTCGGCGCGTGGTCTGGCGATCGACACCTATGCCAGGAAGCGCGAAGAATTCCCTGACTTCACCCAGTTCTGGTTCGAGACACCGGATCAGAACGCCACGCATTTTGTGGTTTATGCCCTGCTCGACTCGCCGAGCGCGACCGGCGCCTATCGCTTCGACATCGATTGCCAGGCCGAACGCGTGGTGATGGAAATCGACGCGCATATCAACGCACGCACGGCCATCGAACAATTGGGCATTTCGCCGATGACCAGCATGTTCAGTTGCGGCACCCACGAGCGCCGCATGTGCGACACCATCCACCCGCAAATCCATGACTCGGATCGCCTGGCGATGTGGCGCGGCAACGGCGAGTGGATCTGCCGTCCGCTGAACAACCCGGCGACGCTGCAGTTCAACGCATTTGCCGACACGGACCCTAAAGGTTTTGGTCTGGTACAAACCGACCATGAATTCGCCAACTATCAGGACACCGTCGACTGGTACAGCAAACGTCCGAGCCTGTGGGTCGAACCGACGACCGCATGGGGCGAAGGCTCTATCGATCTGTTGGAAATCCCTACCACCGGCGAGACCCTCGACAACATCGTCGCGTTCTGGACGCCGAAGAAACCGGTGGCCGCCGGTGATTCGCTGAACTACGGCTACAAGCTTTACTGGAGTGCCCTGCCACCGGTCAGCACGCCGTTGGCGCGGGTGCAGGCGACCCGTTCCGGGATGGGCGGATTCACTGAAGGCTGGGCACCGGGCGAGCATTATCCGCCGGTCTGGGCGCGCCGTTTCGCCGTGGATTTCACTGGTGGCGGTCTGGATCGCCTGCCGCAGGGCACCGGGATCGAACCGGTCATCACCTGCTCCAACGGCAAGGTGCAGGACTTCAGCGTGTTGGTGCTCGATGACATCAAGGGTTACCGGATCCTGTTCGACTGGTACCCGACCAACGACAGCGTGGAGCCCGTGGAACTGCGGTTGTTCATTCGTACCAATGACCGCACGTTGAGTGAGACCTGGCTGTACCAGTACTTCCCGCCGGCGCCGGACAAGCGTAAGTATCCTTGAGGGTTTGAGGCGCCTGCTCGCGAAGACGGCAGCACTGGCAAAACAGCCGCCAACAGAAAAAACAAAGCCCCGACCCTCACTGGCCGGGGCTTTTTGCATGTCAGCGACGCACTCAATCGCGCAAATCAGACTCATGAATCGGCTGATCACGATGGGTCGCACGCTGATACTGCGCCGGCCACACCGCTTTGCGTCCGCCCAGATCATCATCGGCGTGCAACGGCCAGTACGGATCACGCAGCAACTCGCGGGCGAGGAAGATGATGTCGGCCTGGCAGGTACGCAGAATGTGCTCGGCCTGCGCAGGTTCGGTAATCATTCCCACAGTGCCAGTGGCGATGCCTGACTCTTTGCGCACGCGTTCGGCGAAGCGCGTCTGATAACCCGGCCCGACAGGAATCTCGGCGTTGGCTGCCGTGCCACCCGAGGAAACGTCGATCAAGTCCACACCCAATGCTTTCAGACGCCGCGCCAGCTCAACGGTTTCGTCAGGGTTCCAGCCGTCCTCAACCCAATCGGTGGCCGACACACGGACAAACACTGGCAGTTCCTCTGGCCAGACTGCCCGTACCGCTTCAGTGACTTGCAGCACCAGACGAATCCGGTTTTCGAACGAGCCGCCGTACTGATCGCGCCGTTGATTACTCAGCGGCGACAGGAACTGGTGCAGCAGATAACCGTGCGCGGCGTGAACCTCAACCACACTGAAACCCGCTGTCAGCGCGCGTTCTGCGGCATCGACAAAGGCTTGGATGACTTCGGCGATCTGCCCTTCATCGAGCTGTTTGGGTTGCGTGTGCTGCGGATCAAAGGCAATCGGCGACGGCCCGACCGGTGTCCAGCCGCCATCATCCGGTTTGACGCTGCCGTGCTTGCCGATCCAGGGTCGATGGGTGCTGGCCTTGCGCCCGGCGTGAGCCAGTTGAATGCCGGCGACCGCGCCCTGCGAGGTGATGAAACGAGTGATACGTTGCAGTGGTTCGATCTGTTCGTCATTCCACAGGCCAAGGTCTTGGGCGGTGATCCGACCGTCGGCCGTCACCGCCGTGGCTTCGGTGAACACCAGCCCGGCGCCACCCACGGCGCGGCTGCCAAGGTGTACGAGGTGCCAGTCGTTGGCCAGACCGTCGACGCAGGAGTATTGGCACATGGGCGACACGGCGATGCGGTTGGGCAGGGTCAGTTGGCGCAGAGTAAAGGGTTCAAGCAGCAGACTCATGGGGCACCTCTCAAATCAGTGGGCAGGCTCCAGGGTTCTGTTTGAATAGTCGTCGAGTGACAGGAAGAGATGCAGCACCCGCCCCCGCGGGCAAAAAACGACAAGACGTCACAAGGCCAATCAAGCAGTGCTTAGAGCCTAGTCGACAACCGGGGATGCGGGAGGGTTCAGAGTCATTCCGTGTGGGAAAGTCCGCCTTCGCGAGCAAGCTCGCTCCACCAGGAAAACACCGGACCTGTGGGAGCGACTTTGCTCGCGAAGGGGTCAGCGCGGTTCGATGTGGGCAATCATCAGTTGCACGGTCTCATTGCCACGAAACTCGTTAACGTCGAGCTTGTAAGCCAGTTCGACCCATTTGATCGTCGGATTCGGCCAGATGTCGCGGTCGATACCGAAGGCGATGCCGTCGAGTTTCACCGAGCCGCACTCGCTTTTGAGTACCACTTTCAAGTGTCGCTCACCGACGACCCGCTGCTCGACCAACTGGAATACACCGTGAAACAGTGGCTCCGGAAAGTGCTGACCCCAAGGCCCGGCATGGCGCAGGGCGCGGGCCAGCTCAAGGTGGAATTCTTCAACCGCCAGCGTGCCGTCCGACAACATGCGCCCGGTGAGGTCTTCTTCGCGAAGTTGCCTACGCACTTCGGCGTCAAATGCCTCAGCGAACAACGGAAAATTCTCCTGCGGCAAGGTCAGGCCGGCTGCCATTGCGTGGCCGCCGTATTTGGCAATCAGGTTTGGATGCTGCGCTGCAACCACGCTCAAGGCATCACGAATATGGAAGCCTTGCACTGAACGCCCCGAGCCCTTGAGCAAACCATCGCCAGCATCGGCGAAGGCGATGGTCGGACGGAAATAACGCTCTTTCATCCGTGAGGCGAGGATGCCGATGACGCCCTGGTGCCACTCCGGATCAAACAGGCACAGACCGAACGGCATCGACTCAACGGGCAAGTCCTTCAACTGGGCCAGCGCTTCGCGCTGCATGCCTTGCTCGATGGTTTTGCGATCCTGGTTCATACCGTCCAGTTGCGCGGCCATTTCGCGGGCCATGTTGGCGTCGGCGGTGAGCAGGCATTCGATGCCCAGGCTCATGTCATCCAGGCGCCCGGCGGCGTTCAGGCGCGGGCCGACGATGAAACCCAGATCCGTGGAGGTGATGCGAGCCGCATCACGCTTGGCCACTTCAAGGATCGCTTTGATCCCCGGCCGCGCACGCCCGGCGCGAATCCGCTCCAGACCCTGATGCACCAGAATCCGGTTGTTGGCGTCCAATGGGACAACGTCGGCGACACTGCCCAACGCGACCAGATCAAGCAATTCGCCGATGTTCGGCTGCGGCTTGCTTTCGTACCAGCCGAGGCTGCGCAGGCGCGCGCGCAACGCCATCAACACATAGAAAATCACCCCGACACCGGCCAGCGCCTTGCTCGGGAACTCGCAGCCTGGCTGGTTGGGATTGACCAGCGCATCGGCCAGCGGCAGTTCATCGCCGGGCAAGTGGTGGTCGGTGATCAGCACTTTGAGCCCATGACGCTTGGCAGCGGCCACGCCTTCAACGCTGGAAATGCCGTTGTCGACGGTGATCAGCAACTGCGGCTCGCGAGTCATGGCAACTTCGACGATTTCCGGGGTCAGGCCGTAACCGTATTCAAAGCGATTCGGCACCAGATAATCGACATGAGCAGCACCCAGCAGTCGCAGACCGAGCATACCCACCGTGCTGGCCGTGGCGCCGTCCGCGTCGAAATCACCGACGATGAGGATGCGCTGGCGTTGCTCCAGCGCTGTCACCAGCAGATCGACTGCCGCATCGATGCCCTTGAGTTTCTGGAACGGAATCAACCGTGCCAGACTCTTGTCCAGTTCCGCCTCGGATTGCACGCCCCGCGCCGCATACAAGCGGGTCAGCAGCGGCGGCAGGTCACCGAGAAAAGGCAGAGTGGCAGGCAGTTGACGAGGTTCGATACGCATGGGGTGACGGAGACTTCTCTTGAATACGTGGGATTAATCAGATGACAACGCAGGATCAGCCGCGCTCACCTTGCAGCCATTGCAACTGGACTTCGTGTTGACCGCGATCGTCGGTGACGAAAATCGTCCCTTCGCTGATCATCACGTCCCACTTGATGACGCGGGGCATGTCCTTGGCCAGGGTTTCCAGCACTTCTTGCGGGACGGCGGCAATGTTGACGTTTTTAAGGTTCTTGATCGCCGGGATCACCTTGGTTTCCCACACGCGCAGGCTGCCGTAGGCCAGCAGGCTGGTGCGTTCGGTGCGACGCGAGCACCAGGTCAAACGGTCGGCGTCGGGCTGGCCGACTTCGATCCAGTGCAGAACACGATCGTCCAGGCTCTTTTCCCACAGCGCAGGTTCATCCACGTCTGACAGACCACGGCCAAACGACAACTGCTCGTTGTACCAGAGGGCGTAGGCCAGCAGCCGCACAGTCATGCGCTCTTCGGTTTCCGAAGGGTGACGGGCGATGGTCTGCTTGACGCTCTCGTAGACGCTGCGGTCGAGGTCGGTGAGGTTCAGTTCAAACTTGTAAGTGGTCGAAGGCTGGGCCATGAACGGGCTTCTTGATACGAGGAAAGTCGGCAAGTCTAACCGATGCGGTAGGCAATCATCGAATTGATGGCGATCAACCTGCGGCGCCTGACAGCCGGCTATGCTAAAACGCTGTATCCGCTCAACCTTGTCCTACAGGATTCAGCATGCCGTTTACCAACAAGCCGCTCAGCGGCGTGAAAGTCATCGAACTGGGTACATTGATTGCCGGGCCGTTTGCCTCGCGTATTTGCGGCGAGTTCGGTGCCGAAGTCATCAAGATCGAATCGCCGGACGGCGGTGATCCGTTGCGCAAATGGCGAAAGTTGTACGAGGGCACCTCGTTGTGGTGGTTCGTTCAGGCGCGCAACAAGAAGTCGCTGACCCTCAACCTCAAGCATCCCGATGGCTTGGCGATCCTGAAAAAACTGCTCAGTGAAGCCGACATCCTGATCGAAAACTTTCGCCCCGGTGTGCTGGAAAAACTCGGTCTGAGCTGGGACATCCTGCACGCGTTGAACCCGAAACTGGTGATGGTGCGCCTCTCCGGCTTCGGCCAGACCGGGCCGATGAAGGATCAGCCGGGGTTCGGCGCCGTCGGCGAATCCATGGGGGGGTTGCGCTACATCACCGGTTTCGAGGATCGGCCGCCGGTGCGTACCGGCATCTCCATCGGCGACTCGATTGCCGCGCTGTGGGGCGTGATCGGCGCGTTGATGGCGCTGCGTCATCGTGAGGTCAACGGCGGGCTCGGCCAAGTGGTCGATGTGGCACTGTACGAAGCGATCTTCGCCATGATGGAAAGCATGGTGCCGGAGTTCGATGTGTTCGGTTTTATCCGTGAACGCACCGGCAACATCATGCCCGGCATCACGCCGTCGTCGATCCACACCAGCGCCGACGGCAAACATGTGCAGATCGGCGCCAATGGCGATGCAATCTTCAAGCGCTTCATGCTGATCATCGGCCGTGAAGATCTGGCCAATGACCCGACACTGGCCAGCAACGACGGTCGCGACAATCGCCGCGACGAGTTGTATGGCGTGATCGATCGCTGGGTCAATTCGCTGCCGCTGCAATCGGTGCTCGACCTGCTCAATCAGGCTGACGTACCGGTCAGCCGGATCTTCAGTGCCGAAGACATGTTCAGTGATCCGCAGTACCTGGCTCGGGAAATGTTCCTGTCTGCCAAACTGCCGGACGGCAAATCTTTCAAGATGCCGGGTATCGTGCCCAAACTCTCAGAGACACCGGGCTCCTCCGAATGGGTCGGACCGCAACTCGGTGAACACAATGCGCAGGTACTCCACGATCTTGGCTATGACGAAAAGCAGATCGCCCAACTGCGCGAAGACGGAGCCATTTAAGCTGAAGCACCGACAGGCATCGGACGCCAACCGCTCCCGCCACGGATGGACGTGGCGCCTGTTCGGTCTGTTGTTTCTGCTGACCCTGCCCGCTTGGGCGCAGGCAAAACCTACGCTGATCTGGTTACTGCGCGACTTGCCACCGATGACCATTTTCGAAGGTCCGAAAAAGGGCCAGGGGGTGATCGATCAGTTGCTGCCGATGCTGATCGCTGGCATGCCGCAATACGAACATACGCTGATGCGGGTCAATCGCGCCCGTGGCTTGCAGATGCTCCATGACAACCCTTTCGCCTGTGACCCCGCGCTGATATGGAACCAGGTACGCGCGCAGTCGGTTGCGTATTCGATCCCTGCGATTCGCGCGGTGAGCAATGGTCTGGTGGTTCGTCGGCAGGATCGGGCGGTGCTTGAACCCTATCTGGTGAATGGCGAGGTTGATCTGTCTGCGCTACTCGCGAATGGCAACAGGAAGGTCGGCGTTGTCGCCGAACGCAGCTACGGCGAGTTTCTCGACACTATCCTGCATCAAGCGCCCAGCGGCGCGCTGACTGCGCATTACGGCAATGATGCGCTGGCCAATCTGCTGTCGATGCAGCGTCTGGGCCGGTTGCAGGTGGTGCTGGGTTACTGGCCGGAAATCCGCTATCAGGCGAAGCAGGCGCAGATTGCCGAAGATGAGCTGGAGTTTTATCCGATCCAGGGCGTCGGAAAATATCTCTCAGGTTATATCGCCTGTTCCGACACCACGATGGGGCGTCAGGCCATCGGCGAGATCAACCAACTGCTACGCACCCTGCCCCACGAACATCTCAATCGGCTGTACGCCGCGTGGCTTGACCCCAAGCAACAGGCCGATTATCTGGAACAGGCACGGCTGTTCTTCGAACAGCAGGCCGCGCAGTAAACGGCGGACAAAAGAAACCCCGAGAAGTGGGGAGACGACTCGGGGTTAAACGTGGCCCGTAATAAAGACCCGTAGCAGCAAGCGACAAGCACCGGAGCACAATGCTTGATCCTGCTGTTACGAGGTCTGACTGACAGAGATGCAGGAAGTTTCCCACAAGAGACATTTCATTTTCAGAGCGCCGCACGCTTGTCCAGCGCCGCATTGCGCAAGGCCGCGATCACGCAGGGCTCCAGGCGCCCTTCGGCAATCAGGACGTCACGGTGCAAACCATCGACGACATCGGTCAACTGACGCTTGTCGGTCAGTTGTGCCTGATTGAATGGGCGTTCCACGACAATGGCGCCGCTGCTGTTCTTCAAGGTCACCAGGCATTCACCCTGGGCACCGCTTGGAGACAACGAAACCTGATACGGGCTCAGAGCCTCACCGAGCAATAGACTGATACTTTCCATCTCGATCTCCACTCAATAGTCCGAAAACATTGTGTCTGGGGCGTGTCCACAGTAAATGACCACCGGCCCGAGAAGAAAGTTCTGCATGCCGGTCGCAAGCACTGCAGCGTCACCGGTCTGTCAGAGCATGCACGGTGAAGATGACAGAAAAATAACCGTGCCCTTCAGACCCCGACAGGCTGCGAAGCAGCGATCAGGTAGCCGTCCAGCAAACCTCTCATCAGCACTGCCGAGACCGGCGTTTGCAAGCGCCCCAATAATCGCAACCGATGCTCGCGCAGCAACGGCTCGAGATCGCTCAGCAGACTCGGCGCGACCGCCCCCAGCAGGATCAGCGCACGGGCTTCACGCTGTACCGCCAGATGCTGAATCAGAGCCAGGCCATCGCCGCCCTTGAGTTGCGGATCGCAAATGGCAATATCGACCACGCCGCGGTGGCCCAGCGAACACAGGGCCGACGCCAGGGACGGTGCGGTCAGTACGTCATAGATGCCGATGGCATTGAGCATTTGATGCAATGCCATCAGCTGAAACGGATTGGGTTCAAGAATCAGAACTTTAAGCGAGCGCATGGGCGACCTCCGGAACGACAATCGCGGACTCTCACCGCAGTTGTCGCTCACTCTAGGGCAGCCGTCTTAAGCCTCCCATAGGAAAAGTAGCCGCGTCTTATAGGAAGTTTCCCATCTTCACTGCAGACATCGGCACCCGCTCTCCGTCCTACGCTGGGTGATGTCGGTCCAGCCGCCCAGCAGTCCACGCAACTGGCCGTCGGCACTGTAGAACGGCACGGTCCACTGATAGACCTCGCGCGGGCCATTCTTGAATTGCAGTTGGCGTTTACTGAAGCGCGACTTGCGTGTGCTCAGTTGCACGATGAACTCGTCGTGCAGCATCAGGGCGGTCGCTTCGGGCAACACATCGATCTCGATCAGCAAACGCCCCTGCACCTGATCCAGCCGAACCGAAAGAGCCTCCTCGTAGCTGCGGTTGCACATGATCAGTCGACCGTGCAGATCTCGGACAAACATCGGATCAGGCATGGAATCAATCAGCGCGCGCTGAAACGCCAGTTGATCGCCCAGCACCTTTTCCGCCTCGCTGCGCTGTTTGATCACCGCCGTCAGGCGCCGATTCCATACCAGCGACAACAGGCCGAAAACACCCAGCCCACCCATCACCCAGCAGCCCCATTCGATCATCCGCTGCCACACCGACGGTATGGGCGCCGGCGAAATACCCTCCAGCCATTTGAGGCGAATGGCGCATAACTCGGCAGGGGGGAACGCCTCCAATGCCTTGTTGAGAATACTCAAAAGTTCCGGCATGCCCTTGCGTACCGCCAGATGATCAGCCTCCCATTTGCCTTCCACCAGTGCACCGACCTTGAGCAACCCCAACGGATAAAGCTGTGCACCGATCTCGTTTTCGATCGTCGCGTAGGCCTCGCCGCTCTCGACCAATGCCCGTGCTTCGGCGTAGGTTTTGACCGAGCGGATTTCGATTGAAGGGTAATCACGTCGGATCACGTCTTCCAGTGCATGCCTGGCGGGCAGCACCACCACTCGCTTGGCCAGTTGCTCCAGGGACTCCACCGAGGGTGCCCCGGCGCGCCCGACAAATACCCAGCCCGCGCCGCCGAATGCGTGACTGAAATCAAGAAACGCCTTGCGTTCGTCGCTTACGGCCAGCGTTGTGCTGATGTCCGCCGCCCCGCTCTCGAGGCGCTCAAGCATGTGATCCGTGGAAAACGACTCATGATGCACAAACTGCAACCCGGTCATCGCCGTGACGCGTTTGAGCACATCGTTGTTCAAGCCGCTCCACTGACCATGCTCATCCTGAAACAGATACAACGGGTACTGCACCGACGCGACCGTCACCGTGGGGTTATCGCGAATCCACTGGCGCTCATGTGCGTCCAGTTCGATGGGCTGAACGTTGAGGCCCACCGCGTCATCGTGCAACGCCAATTGCGCGGCCACACTGCCGTGCATCACTCCCAGCAATCCGAACAAGCACAACCAGCCCAGTGCCGGTTTCAAACCTCTATAAAACAGCATTGCCACTTCCTTCGTGATCGACTCACCCGTCCTTCGAGGGTGAAAACCCGAGCAGTGTGGCAGCAGAAACAAAAAAGCCCGTCAGGAGACGGGCTTCAAAATGTGACAGCTTTGCAGGTTTAAAGCGGCTTGCCGCGGTTGCCATGCTGGCTGACAAAGGCCTGCACGGCTTTCAGCTCGTTTGGCAGAACGGTGCAGCGTTCGTTTCGCTCAAACAAATCAGAAAGGTGTGCAGGTAGTTCGAGCGCTTTTCCTACACCCGCTTTCTCTACCGCGTCCGGGAATTTCACCGGATGCGCCGTGCCCAGGATCACCATCGGGATGTCGAGGCTGCGACGGCATTCGCGTGCGGCCTTCACGCCAATGGCGGTGTGCGGGTCCAGCAGTTCGCCGGTCTGCGCATAGACTTCGGCGATGGTTTCGCAGGTTTGGGCATCGTCCACGGCCAGCGAATCGAACAGTTTGCGTGCTTCGGTCCAGCGCTCTTGCTCGACGCTGAAACCACCGCCCTGCTTGAACGAATCCATCAAACCGGCAATCGCTGCACCGTTGCGACCGTGCAGGTCGAACAGCAGGCGTTCGAAGTTCGACGACACCATGATGTCCATCGACGGCGACAACGTGGCGTGCAGGGTTTGCTTGACGTACTGATTGCCGCTCATGAAGCGGTGCAGGATGTCATTGCGGTTGGTGGCGACGATCAACTGATTGATCGGCAGGCCCATGTTGCGCGCCAGGTAACCGGCGAAGATGTCGCCGAAGTTGCCGGTCGGCACCGAGAACGATACCGAACGCGCAGGGCCACCCAACTGCAGGGCAGCGTGAAAGTAGTAAACGATCTGGGCCATGATCCGCGCCCAGTTGATCGAGTTCACCGCCACCAGGCGCGTGCCCTTGAGGAAGCTCTGGTCGGCGAAACTGGCTTTGACCATTTCCTGGCAGTCATCGAAGTTGCCTTCGATGGCGATGTTATGGATGTTCTCACCGAAAATCGTGGTCATCTGGCGACGCTGCACTTCGGACACACGGTTGTGCGGGTGCAGGATGAAGATGTCGACATTTTCGCAGTGTTTGCAGCCTTCAATGGCGGCCGAACCGGTGTCACCGGAGGTGGCGCCGACGATCACTACACGCTCGCCGCGCTTTTCAAGCACGTAGTCGAGCAGACGACCGAGCAGTTGCAAGGCGAAGTCTTTGAACGCCAGGGTCGGGCCGTGGAACAGCTCCATGACCCATTCGTTGCCGTTGAGCTGACGCAGCGGCGCGACGGCGCTGTGCGAGAACACACCGTAGGTTTGTTCAAGAATCCTTTTGAAATCGGCGTCAGGAATGCTGCCGGTTACAAACGGGCGCATGACGCGAAAGGCCAGCTCGTGATACGGCAGGCCTGCCCAGGAAGCGATTTCTTCCTGGGTAAAACGTGGCAGGTTTTCCGGGACGTACAGACCACCGTCGGTGGCAAGACCAGCCAGCAGGACGTCTTCGAAATTCAGGGCCGGTGCCTGGCCGCGGGTACTGATGTAACGCATAAGGGCAAACCTTCGGTTTGGGCTACAAGCGGTGAGCTTCAAGCTACAAGTGAAAAGCGCCTCTGCTTTTACTTGCAGCTTGAAGTTTGAAGCTTGCTGCTGCTGTTAATTCAAGTGTTCGACGCGGATCCGCATAACCGGACCGTTGACGCCGGCCAGGGCTTCCAGGGCTGCGATCGCATCATTGATGCGCTGCTCGACCACGCGGTGGGTCAGCAGGATCATCGGCACCAGACCGTCCTGCTCTTCGACTTCCTTCTGCATGATCGACTCGATGTTGATGCCACGCTCCGACAGAATGCTCGCCACCTGAGCCAGTACGCCCGGGTGATCCTTGGCTTGTATGCGCAAGTAGTAAGCGCTTTCACAGGCTTCGATCGGCAGGATCGGATGGGCCGACAGCGAGTCTGGCTGGAAGGCCAGATGCGGGACGCGGTTCTCCGGGTCGCTGGTCATGGCGCGAACCACGTCCACCAGGTCGGCGATGACCGAAGAGGCCGTTGGCTCCATGCCGGCACCGGCGCCGTAGAACAAGGTCGAACCGGCAGCATCACCGTTGACCATCACCGCGTTCATCACGCCGTTGACGTTGGCGATCAGGCGATCGGCCGGGATCAGCGTCGGGTGTACGCGCAACTCGATGCCCGCAGCCGTACTGCGCGCCACGCCGAGGTGCTTGATGCGGTAGCCCAGTGCTTCGGCGTAGTTGACGTCAGCGGTGGTCAGCTTGGTAATGCCTTCGGTGTAAGCCTTGTCGAACTGCAGCGGAATGCCAAACGCAATGGAAGCCAGAATGGTCAGCTTGTGCGCGGCGTCGATGCCTTCGACGTCGAAGGTCGGATCGGCTTCGGCGTAACCCAGCGCCTGAGCTTCGGCCAATACGTCTTCAAACGTACGGCCCTTCTCGCGCATTTCGGTGAGGATGAAGTTGCCGGTGCCGTTGATGATCCCGGCCACCCAATTGATGCGGTTGGCGGACAGGCCTTCACGGATCGCCTTGATCACCGGAATGCCACCGGCCACCGCGGCTTCAAACGCCACGATCACGCCTTTCTCGCGTGCCCTGGCGAAAATTTCATTACCGTGAACGGCAATCAGTGCCTTGTTCGCGGTGACCACATGCTTGCCATTCTCGATGGCCTTGAGTACCAGCTCGCGGGCAACGGTATAGCCGCCCATCAGCTCTATGACGATGTCGATCTCAGGGTTCGTGGCCACTTCGAAGACATCGTTGGTAATCGCAATACCGGTCGTCTGGAACTGAGGCTTTGGCGTGCGCATGGCAATTTGTGCCACTTCGATCCCACGCCCGGCACGACGAGCAATTTCCTCGGCGTTGCGCTGAAGTACGTTGAAGGTACCGCCACCGACGGTCCCTAACCCACAGATGCCTACTTTGACCGGATTCACTGTGAACTCCCCATGAAACGGCCGACTCAGGGTCGGCCGGAAAACAACCGCGTGCTCGCGGCTCTCTATTAATGGCCCGGCGATGCGGCTACCGGACCATGATCGTCAAAGTCTGACCGTGACGATGCGAATTACTTCGCGCCCAGCGCCAGTTTGGCGACTTGTGGCGCAGGCTGATAGCCCGGAATGACTTGCCCATCGGCCAAAACGATGGCCGGTGTACCGTTCACGCCGATCGACTGACCGAGGGCGAACTGTCTGGAAACCGGGTTCGCGCACTTGGCGGCCTTGATTTCCTTGCCATCGACCATTTTGTCCATGGCCGCTTTCTTGTCTTTGGAGCACCACACGGCTTGCAGTTGCTCATCACCCGGCGAGCCCAGGCCCTGACGCGGGAACGCGACATAACGCACTTCGATGCCGCGCTTGTTCAGCTCGGGCACTTCGGCGTGCAGCTTGTGGCAGTAAGGGCAAGTGGTGTCAGTGAACACGGTGATGTGCGATTTGGTCTCGCCCACGGCCGGGTAAACCACGGTTTCAGCCACCGGAATGGCGTTGATCAGTTTGGAGATGCCCAGGCGCTCGGTCTTCTCGGTCAGGTTGACCGGTTTGCCGTCCTTGAGCTGAAACAGGTAGCCCTGAACGATGTACTGGCCATCGGCACTGGCGTACAGCACACGGCTGCCCTTGAGCTTGACTTCATACATGCCAGGCAGAGGGCTCGCGGAAATGCTGTCTACCGGAACATCGAGCTGGAGGTTTTCCAGGCTTTTACGAATGGCTTTGTCAGCCGCATCATCGGCGACGGCAAAGGTGCTGACCAACGCAATGGCGGCGGCGGCGAAAATCTGGGTCAGACGCATGAGAACTCCTGAGGGCGGACAAATGGAACGGTCAGAACGCCCGGGCCGGAACACCGGGTCATAACCGTCCATCGTGCAAACCGGCAAAGCCTAACACATAAGGTCACGGTGGCCGAATGCGCCTGTCGCCAGACGCACAGGCGGATGCAATTGCTTGCACATCGATTGTTTGTTCAGCCACGCGGGTGGTGTTTGGCATGCAGATCCTGCAACCGTGCCCGCGCCACATGAGTGTAGATCTGGGTGGTCGACAGATCACTGTGACCGAGCAACATCTGCACCACGCGCAAATCCGCGCCGTGGTTGAGCAGGTGCGTGGCGAACGCGTGCCGCAAGGTGTGCGGCGACAGCGATTTGCCGATCCCGGCGACCTTGGCCTGATGTTTGATCCGGTGCCAGAACGTCTGCCGGGTCATCTGCTCACCGCGCTGGCTGGGAAACAGCACATCGCTGGGGCGCCCGCCGAGCAGTTCTGCACGCCCGTCACGCATATAGCGCTCGACCCAGACAATCGCCTCCTCGCCCATCGGCACCAGCCGCTCTTTGCTGCCCTTGCCCATCACCCTTAATACGCCTTGGCGCAAGTTGACCTGCTCCAGGGTCAGGCTGATCAGCTCGGTTACCCGCAGGCCGCAGGCATACAGGACTTCCAGCATGGCGCGGTCACGCTGACCGATGGCTTCGCTCAGATCCGGTGCTTTGAGCAATGCCTCAACGTCGGCCTCCGACAAGGATTTGGGCAGCGGCCTGCCGAGTTGCGGCATGTCGACGCGCAATGTCGGATCGACTGTGATCAGCTTTTCGCGCAGCAGATAACGATAAAACCCACGTACGCCGGAGAGAAATCTCGCAGTGGATCGCGGTTTGTAGTTTTGCTCCAGACGCCAGGCGAGATGATCGAGGATCAACTCACGGCCGGCGTTGATCAGCTCCAGGTTTTTCTCCTGCAACCAGCCATTGAACAGCGCAAGGTCGCTACGATAGGCGCCACGGGTGTTGTCGGACAGGCCCTTCTCCAGCCACAAGGCGTCGAGGAATTGGTCAATCAGTGGATGGTCGATGGCAGGCATGGGCGCTCAAGGCACACAGTTCAACGACTGCGCGCAAATGTAGAGTGAACGGTAGGAATGGGCGCTAGTCTTTCATAGCCCGCAATTTCAAGGAACAGGGAGCATCAATGAACGAGCAGCAAATTCTATTGGCATTTGGCGGGATAGGCGCAGCGGCGCTAGGTTGCCAATGGCTGGCGTGGCGCCTGAAGCTGCCGGCGATTCTGTTTCTGTTGCTGACCGGCATTCTGGTCGGCCCGGTATTGGGGTGGCTCGATCCGCAAGAAATGTTCGGGCCGCTGCTGATGCCACTGGTATCGCTGGCCGTGGCGCTGATCCTGTTCGAGGGCAGCCTGACGCTGCACCTGTCGGAATGGAAGGAAATCGGCAGCGTCGTCCATCGACTGGTGACTCTCGGCGCCCTCTCGACATGGATTGTCATTGCGCTCGCCACTCACTTTTTGCTCGGCTTCGACTGGATGCTGGCGATCCTCTTCGGCAGCCTGACGCTGGTCACGGGCCCCACGGTGATTGTGCCAATGCTGCGAGTGGTGCGGCCCAAAGCCTCGATCGCCAACATTCTGCGCTGGGAAGGCATCGTCATTGATCCGATCGGCGCCCTCCTCGCCGTGGTGGTCTACAGCTTCATCATTGCCAGTGCCGAAGGCCATGGCCTCAAGCAGAGCCTGTTCACCTTTGGCGGGGTGATTGCCTGCGGCGCGGCGTTCGGGGTTGCCGGAGGCTGGTTGCTCGGCACGGTCATTCGGCGGCAATGGCTGCCGGAGTACCTGCACAACCTCGCTTCGCTGGCGGCGGTGCTGGGAATTTTCATTGTCTCCAACGAGGTGATGCATGAGTCCGGCCTGCTGGCGGTGACATTAATGGGCATGTGGCTGGCCAACATGAAAGGCGTGGATGTACGGCACATCCTGCACTTCAAGGAAAACCTCAGCGTGTTGCTGATTTCCGGGCTGTTCATTCTGCTCGCCGCAAGGCTGGACTTGAACGCCTTGATCGGGCTCGGGCCGCTGGTGCTGATCCTGCTGCTGGTCATCCAGTTGATCGCCCGACCTTTGAACGTTGTGCTGAGCACCGTGGGATCTAGCCTGAACTGGCGTGAGCGGGCATTGCTGTGCTGGATCGCCCCACGCGGGATTGTCGCGGCGGCAGTGTCGGCGATTTTCGCGATTCGCCTGGATGAAGCCGGGCATGAAGGTGCACTGTTGCTGGTGCCACTGACCTTCGCGGTGATCATCGGCACCGTCGTGCTGCAAAGCGCAACGGCGCGACCGTTGGCGCGTTTGCTCAACGTCGCAGAGCCGGCACCCAGTGGTTTCCTGATCGTCGGCGCCAATGGGCCGGCCCGGGCGTTGGGCAAGTCGTTGCAACAATTGGGCAGCCGAGTGTTGCTGACCGATTCAAGCTGGGAAAACATCCGTGCCGCGCGCATGGAGGGTTTGCCGACGTACTTCGGTAATCCGGCTTCGCAGCATGCCGATGCGCATCTGGATCTGGTTGGCCTGGGGCATTTGCTGGCACTGTCGCCGTCGGGCGAACTCAACACGCTGGCAGCCATGCGCTTTCGCCATGACTTCGGGCATCAGCGCCTGTTTGGCCTGGCCAGCGGTCAGGAAAGCCGTCGCAGCGACAAGCATCGCGCCAGTCTTGAGCATCGCGGCAATCAACTGGGCAGCGAGGCACTGACCTACGCCAAACTGGCCGGCCAGATGGGTCAGGGGGCCGAGCTGTATAGCACCACGCTGACGGATGGATTTGGCTGGGAGGATTACCGTGCGCTGCATGGCAAGCGCGCCACGCTGTTGTTCATGCGCGATGACAGCGGATGGGTGCATGTGGTGACGCCAGAGACCGCTTTGAAGCCGGGATCGGGGTGGACGCTGCTGGCGTTGATCCAGCCTTTAACCAGCGGCGCCTGACCTGACGCATTCGCGAGCAAGCCCGCTCCCACAAGAAACCTCGATCCAGTTCAAGCCTGCCCCCACAGGAGACCTCGATCCAGTGAGGGAGCGGGCTTGCTCGCGAATGGCGCGGCTCGGAAGTGGATCAGGCCGCAAACCCCGGCAGCACCGGCACCGGTCGTTTGTCATCATCGATGGCGACAAAGCTGAACTGCCCATGGATAGCCTTCTCGCGCCCGTCACAACTCATGCTTTCCACAAACACTTCCACCTCGACCTTGAGGCTGGTGTTACCGACCTTGATTACTCGCCCCACCAGTTCGACGATGGAACCGGCCGGGATTGCATGATTGAAGTCGATGCGGTCAGTAGACACCGTCACCAGCGGCAAACGGCAAAAACGCGTGGCGGTGATGAACGACACCTCGTCCATCCACGCCAGCGCGGTGCCGCCGAACAGGGTGTTGTGGTGGTTGGTGGTCGGCGGGAACACGGCTTTGGTTACACGGGTCACCGAGAGCTCGGTACGGCGTTCGATTTCCTGGTCACGGGGGGTCATGGTTATGGCCTGAAATAAAAATGCTGTGGATAAATTGCAGACAACAAAAAAGCAGCCCGTAGGCTGCTTTTTTCTGCATCGGAAGCTGGACTTAAGCCAGTTTTTCCTTGATGCGAGCTGCTTTACCCGACAGGTCGCGCAGGTAGTACAGCTTGGCTTTACGTACGTCACCGCGACGTTTAACAGCCATGCTGTCGATCTGCGGGGAGTAGGTCTGGAAAGTACGTTCTACGCCAACACCGTTGGAGATTTTACGTACGGTGAACGCACTGTTCACGCCGCGGTTACGCTTGGCGATTACAACGCCTTCGAACGCTTGCAGACGGGAACGATCGCCTTCCTTCACTTTCACCTGAACGACAATGGTGTCGCCTGGGGCAAAGGTAGGGATTTCTTTGGTCATCTGCTCTGCTTCGAGTGCAAGGATGATTTTGTTGGTCATGCTGTGCTCCTAAGGTAAATCAACTGATCTACCATCGATACGTTGTTAACTATCGTCCCGCTCGCGGATGTATTCCTCGAGCAGCTTCTTCTCTTCTCCAGAAAGCGAGCGGCTTTCCAGAAGATCGGCGCGTCGTTCATAGGTCCTACCAAGGGACTGCTGTAAACGCCAACGCCGGATATGCGCGTGATTGCCACTCAGCAACACGTCGGGAACACGCTGATCCGCATACACCTCAGGTCGGGTGTAGTGCGGGCAATCCAGCAGACCATCCGTAAAGGAATCTTCCTCAGCGGAATCCGCATGCCCTAAAGCTCCAGGCAGCAGTCGTGTAACCGCATCGATCAGGACCATGGCCGGCAGCTCACCGCCAGACAGTACATAGTCGCCAATCGACCACTCTTCATCGACATGAGCCTCAATAAAGCGCTCGTCAATGCCTTCGTAGCGGCCGGCAATCAGGATCAATGCATCCGATTGTGCCAACTCGCGTACCGCCGACTGAGTCAGTTGACGGCCTTGGGGGGACAGGTAAATCACCTTCGCCGCCTCCCCGGCTGCTGCCTTGGCCTGAACCAGAGCATCCTCCAGGGGCTTGATCTTCATCACCATGCCCGGACCACCGCCAAACGGGCGATCGTCCACAGTGTGATGCCGATCCGTCGTGTAATCCCGCGGATTCCAACAGGTCAGCTGCAAGAGCCCCTGTTTGACCGCTCGACTGGTGATGCCATAGTCGCCGATGGCGGAAAACATTTCGGGAAACAAACTGATCACTTCTACGCGCAAGTTAGCCACGCTTAGAAGTCCGCGTCCCAATCCACCTTCATCTCACCCGCGGCGAGGTCGACTGCCAACACGCATTGCTCCGTATAGGGCAACAGGCGTTCGCGATCATCCAGGCTGCCAGCGCAAGGCTTGACTACCATTACATCATTGGCGCCGGTTTCCAGAAGATGATCGATTTTCCCGAGCAATTGCCCCAGTTGATCGATGACCTTCAGACCTTCCAGCTGGTACCAGTAGTACTCGCCTTCGGTCAATTCAGCGAACAGGTTGCGCGGCACGCAGATCTCGTAACCGGCCAGAAGACGAGCTTCTTCACGATCATCAAGACCCTTGAGCTTTGCGACCAGGAACTTGTCGCTCCCGCGTCCACTGACCAGCTCGACCTGTTTGACATTGCCTTCGCGCTTGAGCGTCCAGGTTTTGTACTGCAACAGGTTTTCAGTCGGATCAGTAAAGGAATAAACCTTCACTTCGCCGCGAACGCCGTGAACAGAATAAATTTTGCCAATAACGATCAAATCATCGGCAACAGCAGGCGTCGCGTTCATATTGCTCAGGCCGCAGCCTTGGCAGATTCCTTCAACAACTGAGCAACGCGCTCAGAAGGTTGTGCACCAACGCTCAGCCAGTAGGCTACGCGCTCTTGGTTCACGGACAGACGAGTTTCCTGACCACGGGCAACAGGGTTGAAGAAACCAACCTGTTCTTTGTGGGAACCGTCACGCGGGTTGCGGGAGTCGGTTACGGTCAGGTGGTAAAACGGGCGCTTTTTGGAGCCGCCAAGGGCAAGACGGATTGTTAGCATGTGAACATCGTTCCTGTAGTCGGTGCTGCAAATCTAAATGCACAGCGGGCATGGGTGCCCGAAAGGCCGCATATTCTAAGGAATATCCGGACTTTTGCAAATGACTTTTTCCGGCGCCTATGGCATGCCGTGCAGATTTGCATATAGAGCCGTCGATGAAAACGGCCAGTCAGCTCCCGCCGAGTGCGGGTTTGCTGTTGATCCCGCATCCTTGCGGGGCCTGCGCCGGTGCGACGACCGGCGAGTTATTTACATTTTCGGCATACCGCCGCCGGGCAACATACCGCCCATGCCGCGCATCATTTTCGCCATTCCGCCTTTGGCGGTGAATTTCTTCATCATCTTCTGCATCTGCTTGTGCTGCTTGATCAAGCGACCAATGTCCTGCACCTGAGTGCCCGACCCCATGGCGATCCGGCGCTTGCGCGAGCCGCTGATCAACTCAGGGTCACGGCGCTCGGCCGGGGTCATGGAGCTGATGATGGCTTCCATCTGTTTGAATTGCTTCTCTGCGGCATTCTGGGCATTGCCCATCTGAGACAGGTTTACGCCGCCGATGCTCGGCAGTTTGTCCATGAGGCCGCCCAGGCCGCCCATGTTCTTCATCTGTTGCAACTGATCACGGAAGTCTTCGAGGTCGAAGCCCTTGCCCTTCTTCAGTTTCTTGGCCAGTTTGTCGGCCTTTTCCTTGTCGAGGGTCTGCTCGGCCTGTTCGATCAGGCTGAGCACATCACCCATACCGAGGATCCGCGAAGCAATACGCTCGGGATGGAACGGCTCGAGCGCTTCGCTCTTCTCGCCCATACCGATGAACTTGATCGGTTTGCCGGTGATCGCTCGCACCGACAGGGCGGCACCGCCACGCGCGTCGCCGTCGACCTTGGTCAGGATCACACCGGTCAGCGGCAGCGCATCACCGAAGGCCTTGGCCGTGTTGGCCGCGTCCTGGCCGGTCATGGCGTCGACCACGAACAGGGTTTCGACCGGGTTGATCGCGGCGTGCAGCGCCTTGATCTCGCCCATCATCTCTTCGTCGATGTGCAGACGACCGGCGGTATCGACGATGACCACGTCGATGAATTTCAGTTTTGCTTCTTTAATAGCCGCGTTGGCGATGTCGACCGGCTTCTGGCTCAGGTCGGACGGGAAGAACGTCACGCCGATGTCGTTGGCCAGGGTTTCCAGCTGTTTAATGGCCGCAGGGCGATAAACGTCCGCCGACACGACCATGACCGACTTCTTTTTGCGCTCTTTGAGCAAGCGCGCCAGTTTGCCGACGGTGGTGGTTTTACCGGCACCCTGCAGGCCGGCCATCAGCACGACGGCTGGCGGTACGGCGCTGAGGTTCAAGTCCTCGTTCGCCGCGCCCATCAGGCTTTCGAGTTCAGCCTGGACGATCTTCACGAATGCCTGGCCCGGCGTCAGGCTGCGCGACACCTCGGTGCCGACAGCGCGCTCCTTGACCGAATTGACGAAGTCCTTGACCACCGGCAGGGCGACGTCGGCTTCGAGCAACGCCATGCGCACTTCACGCAGGGTGTCTTTGATATTGTCTTCGGTCAGCTTCGCCTTGCCGGTGACATGGCGCAGCGTCTGCGAGAGACGGTCGGTTAAGTTTTCAAACATTGCGCGATCCTTTCAGGCCCTGTGTAGACCGGGATAATGGCGGCCCAGACCGGAATCAACATGTGCTCGGCGAGCCTGCGGCGTGGGCAGGTCGCGGATTATAGCGAAGACTGCGTCTGGCGGACACCTCGCTGTCAGCTTCCTGAGTCTTTCGTGCCATGGCGGTTCTATGCCAAACTCAGCCCCTTTCGGGCTTACCGATCAGGATTTATGCTCCCCTTGTCACCCAGTTTGCTGACCACCCTCGCCGCCGCCCTTATATATGCCGCTGCGACCCTTTATCAGAGCACCCGTCTGGCCACCGGCGCCAAGGCGAACAAGCGCCTGCTGGTTACGCTCGGCGTTTTCGCCGTGCTGGCCCATAGCGCCAGCCTGCTCACGCACCTGCTGACCCCGATCGGCCTGGGCCTGGACTTTTTCAGCGCCTCCAGCCTGATCGCAGCGGCGGTGATCGCCCTGACCCTGATTGCCTGTTCGCGAATCCCGGTGGAGAACCTGCTGGTCCTGCTGTTCCCGCTGGGTGCGGTCACGGTGTTGCTGGCGCAGTTCGCGCCGGCCGGCACCGTGCAGATCATTGATGAAGAGCCGGGCATTCTCGCCCACATCCTGCTGTCGATCCTCGCCTACGGCATGTTCACCATCGCGGTATTCCAGTCCTTGCTGGTGCTGGTGCAAGACCACCAACTCAAGCACAAGCATCCCTCCGGCCTGATCAAGAACTTCCCGCCACTGCAAACCATGGAAAGCCTGCTGTTCGGTTTCCTTTGGGCCGGCTGGACGTTGCTCTCGCTGTCGTTGATCTCCGGCTGGCTGTTCGTCGAGAACCTGTTCGCCCAGCATCTGGTTCACAAAACGCTGCTGGCGTGTCTGGCCTGGGTGGTGTTCAGCGTGCTGTTGTGGGGCCGCAACCGTCTCGGCTGGCGCGGACACAAAGCGATTCGCTGGACGCTCGCCGGTTTCTGTCTGCTGATGTTGGCGTATTTCGGCAGCAAACTGGTTCGTGAATACATCCTGCATATCTGACGGGCGGCATAAATGGACGGTTTGCCCATAGGGCCGATGCTCGCGGTATTTGTCCTGCTGATTTTATGGTCGGGGCTGTTTACCGCCGTCGAAATCGCGCAGCAACACCTGCTCGCACAACGCACCGCCTCACGCGCCAGTGATAAACCGCTGGCGAAGCTGAGCTTCCCGCTCGACAGCCTGATTCTGTGCAACACCCTCTGCCGTGCGCTCGCGGTCGTGATCGCGACGTTGCTGGCGATTTTCCTCTGTGAAGAAAACGGCCCTTGGGCGGCATGCCTCGGTGCGGGCGCCATCTTGCTGGTCTTCGCCGATTACTTCCCACGCACCCTCGCCCGGCGTTATCCGGAAGCCGTGCTGACCCTCGGCAACACGCTATTGGCCGTGCCGCTGAAAATTGTTTATCCGTTTGCCTGGCTTTTCAGTCGCATCAGCCATTTGCTCCTGAGTCCGTTCGTGCGCAAAACCCAAATGGTTCAGCAGAGTGACGACGACGCGCAGGCTGATCGTCATGACGATCCCGAACATCCGGCCCGCACGCACCCGACGTCGGGTATCCACGCGCTGGACAACATCACGGTCAATGACATTCTGGTGCCACGCAGTGACGTCGACGGTATCAACCTCGACGATCCGATCGAACAGATCATCGAACAACTGCGCCACAACAAACGCACACGTCTGCCGGTGTTCCACAGCGACATCAATCAGGTCGAAGCGGTGCTCAACACGCGGCAGATCAGCCACCTGCTGAATAACCACAGTCTGACCCGCGAAGCCCTGCTGGCGGCCAGTTACGAGCCGTACTTCGTGCCGGAAAGCACGCCTCTGCAACTGCAATTGCTCAATTTCCACAAGCAGCAACGTCGCCTCGGCATGGTGGTGGACGAGTACGGCGAAGTGCTCGGCATCGTCACCCTGGAAGACATTCTTGAAGAGATCGTCGGCGAATTCGAAAGCGAGCACAGCCTCGACAATCCGCATATTCACCCGCAGGCCGATGGCCGCATGGTGATCGACGGCACGGCCTCCATCCGGGAACTCAACAAATGCCTGGGCTGGCATTTGCCCAGCGATGGCCCGAAAACCCTCAACGGCCTGGTGACCGAGGCGCTGGAAACCATTCCCGAGAGCGCGGTTTGCCTGAAGATCGGGCGCTATCGACTGGAAATTCTCGAGACTGAAGAGAACCGGGTGAGCAAGGTGTTGATCTGGCACACCACGTCTACCCCTGCGCTTTTGCTGCCCCGATAACAGATCAAAAAATCACCGCTGCGAGAGTGCCTTTCACGCGTTTTTTACGCTTGTTCAATCGTTAGCCCCCTTCCTATAATCGAGGCGCTTACCCAAGCGCCGACGATCCAAGTGCTTACCCGGCACTGCTCAGGTCTCGACCTTTTGCGCATCACCCCGGCGACTGTTCTTACCTGAAACAGCGCTCGCGCCTCATCCCACATCCCTGGGTGCTCGACCCTAATAATTCGCTCCACCGGAGCTCATGACTGTCAGGGATCACCGCATGACAACCCGTACCGCTTACAGCGACACCGCGCCTGCCCAACCGACCAACTCCGCCACCCGCGTGGCGACGGCGAGTTTCATCGGCACCGCCATCGAGTTCTACGACTTCTACGTTTACGCCACGGCTGCCGCACTGGTGATCGGGCCGGTGTTCTTTCCGCAGACCTCCGGCACGGCACAGATGTTGTCAGCCTTCCTCACCTTCGGCATCGCTTTCCTCGCCCGACCGCTGGGTTCTGCGTTGTTTGGCCACTTCGGTGACCGCATCGGGCGTAAATCGACACTGGTCGCTTCGCTGCTGCTGATGGGTGTTTGTACGACGCTGATCGGCGTGCTGCCGGGTTACGACAGCATCGGGGCCTGGGCGCCCATTCTGCTGTGTGTGCTGCGTTTCGGTCAGGGTCTTGGACTGGGCGGCGAGTGGGGTGGTGCCGCCCTGCTGGCCACGGAAAACGCACCGAAAGGCAAGCGCGCGTGGTTCGGCATGTTCCCGCAACTTGGCCCTTCCATTGGTTTTCTCGCCGCCAACGGCTTGTTCCTCACGCTGGCCATGGCCCTCAGCGACGAGCAATTCAGCCGTTGGGGCTGGCGCATTCCGTTCCTGCTCAGCGCCCTGCTGGTGATGGTTGGCCTGTATGTGCGCCTGAAACTCCATGAAACCCCGGTATTCGCCAACGCCATCGCCCGCCAGGAACGGGTGAAAATGCCGCTGGTCGAGCTGTTCAGCCAGTATTGGGTGCCAACGCTGCTGGGGGCGATGGCGATGGTGGTTTGCTATGCGCTGTTCTACATCTCGACGGTGTTTTCCCTGAGCTACGGCGTATCCACACTGGGCTACAGCCGCGAAACGTTCCTTGGACTGCTGTGTTTTGCCGTGCTGTTCATGGCCGCCGCCACACCGTTATCGGCCTGGGCCAGTGACCGTTACGGACGCAAACCGGTGCTGATCATCGGCGGCGTACTGGCCATTGCGTCCGGGTTTCTGATGGAGCCGTTGCTGACTCAGGGGTCGACCTGGGGCGTGGCGCTGTTTCTGTGCATCGAGTTGTTCTTGATGGGCGTAACGTTCGCGCCGATGGGGGCGTTGTTGCCGGAGCTGTTTCCGACTCATGTGCGCTATACCGGCGCGTCGGCAGCGTACAACCTGGGCGGCATTGTCGGGGCCTCGGCGGCGCCGTTCTTTGCGCAGAAACTGGTGGCGATGGGTGGTTTGAGCTATGTCGGCGGGTATGTGTCGGGCGCGGCAGTGCTGAGTTTGATTGCGGTGCTGTGCCTGAAGGAAACGAGGAATAACGATCTGAATCAGGTTGCCTGACCGAAGATCAAAAGCTTCGCGAGCAAGCCCGCTCCCACAGGGTTCTCTGTTGATCACACATTTTGTGTACAACCAAAAAGACTGTGGGAGCGGGCTTGCTCGCGAATAACGCGCCTCGGTTTACAGCTCGACGACAACCGCCTGAGCAGCACGGGTCGCTTTGGCACGCGCCGCTTCAATCGACTCATCCCGCGCCAGCGCCACGCCCATGCGGCGCTGACCATTGACTTCGGGCTTGCCAAACAGACGCAGCGCTGTGTCCGGCTCGCTCAACGCAGCGCCCAGGTTGGCGAACGCGGTTTGAGTCGACTGACCTTCCACCAGAATCACCGCCGAAGCCGATGGCCCGAACTGACGGATCAGCGGTACGGGCAGACCCAAAATCGCCCGCGCGTGCAGGGCGAATTGCGAGAGATCCTGAGAAATCAAGGTCACCAGACCGGTGTCATGCGGACGCGGCGAGACTTCGCTGAACCACACCTGATCACCTTTGATGAACAACTCAACGCCAAACAGACCACGGCCACCCAGTGCCTCGGTTACCGCTTTGGCAACACGCTCGGATTCTGCCAGGGCAATCGGGCTCATGGCTTGTGGCTGCCACGACTCCTGATAGTCGCCCTTCTCCTGACGGTGACCGACCGGCGCACAGAACGTGGTGCCGCCGATGTGGCGCACGGTCAACAAGGTGATTTCGTAGTCGAAATCGATGAAGCCTTCGATGATCACCCGACCTTTGCCGGCACGACCGCCCTCTTGCGCGTAGTCCCAGGCTTTCTGCACGTCATCGTGGCTGCGCAGCAGGCTCTGGCCCTTGCCCGACGAACTCATCACCGGTTTGACGACGCATGGGAAACCCAAATCCTCAACGGCTTTGCTGTAGTCCTCGAAGGTGTCGGCGAAGTGGTACGGCGAGGTCGGCAGATCCAGCTCTTCAGCGGCCAGACGACGAATGCCCTCGCGGTTCATGGTCAGTTGCGCAGCGCGCGCGGTCGGGATCACGGTGAAGCCTTCGGCTTCCAGTTCGACCAGGGTGGCGGTGGCGATGGCTTCGATTTCCGGCACGATGAAGTGCGGCTTCTCGGCTTCGATCACGGCACGCAGAGCGGCGCCGTCGAGCATGTTGATCACGTGGCTGCGATGAGCGACTTGCATGGCCGGCGCGTTGGCGTAGCGGTCGACGGCAATCACTTCAACGCCTAGGCGTTGCAGTTCGATCACCACTTCCTTGCCCAACTCACCACAGCCACACAGCAATACGCGGGTCGCGGTTGGCGACAATGGAGTTCCGATACGGGTCATCTCAGGTCCTCAAAGAAGCGGATCATCGAGGAAAGCAACGCCAGGCGCACTTTCCATGGGGAGAAAGCGCGGCATTTTACATGAACCCGCGGGTTTGGCTTTAGCTGGCGACGGCCTGCTTGCGATCGCGCCAGGCCATGATCAGCCAGACGGCCGTCACGCCAGCAAACTTCGAAGCCAGAGCGGTGATGATCACGGGCGGTGTCAAGGCATCGATCATGCCGAAGAAAATGAAGGTATCGAGGGGAATGCTCAGCGCCGAACTGATCCACAAACGGTCGCGCAACGGCCGCTTGGTGATGCTGAACACCAGCCAGTCGATGCACTCGGAGACCCCGAACGCGACAGCGCTGGCCAATGCGATGGACGGATCGGACGTCACGTAGGACAACACCAGCGCCGCCAACATCGCCACGATCGCGCCATGGCCGAAGCGGGTTTGCACCATGTCACGCAACACGAACACCAAGCCACCCCAAGCCGACCAGATGACGTCCAGGTGCGGCGCGGTGGAGAAGGCGAAGTTGATCAGCACGACGCTGCTGATGTAGGCGATGAGGAAAATCATGGGGGCGACCTGATAAATTGGCGCACAGGTTACTTCAGGGATTGTTTTGGGCCAATAAGAAGTCGTGGCGTTGCCGGCCGCTTCGCGAGCAAGCCCGCTCCCACACTGGGTCTACAGTGAACACAGATTTTGTGTATGCAATAGATCCATACAAACGGGCTTGCTCGCAAAGGCGCCCTGTCAGACGCCGGATTTCCCAGGGATCATCCACACCAGCCCACTCGCCTTCGCCCGCTCATGACACAACCCCAGCACAACACGGCGCTCGTCGTTGCTCATCCGGCTCCAGCGCGTAATCTCCTCGACCGTGCGCTGACACCCGGTGCAAACATCATCCTCATCCAGCGCACAAATACTCACGCAGGGCGAGGCGACGGGTCTTTCAGGCGTATTCATTCTTCCTGCTCAACCAGATCACGGGCATAGCGCTGCGCGTTATGCACATAGTGCGCGGCGCTGGCTTCGAGCATTTTCTTCTGCGGCTCGGTCAGCTCACGCACGACCTTGCCCGGCGAGCCCATTACCAGCGAACCGTCAGGGATTTCCTTGCCTTCGCCGATCAGCGAATTGGCGCCGATGATGCAGTTCTTGCCGATCTTCGCGCCGTTCAAAATCACCGCATTGATACCGATCAGGCTGTAATCGCCGACGGTGCAGCCATGGAGCATGGCGTTGTGGCCGATGGTCACGCCGGTGCCGATGGTCAGCGGATAGCCCATGTCGGTGTGCATCACCGTGCCGTCCTGGACGTTGCTGTTCTTGCCGATCAGGATCAGTTCGTTATCACCGCGCAGTACAGCGTTGAACCAGACGTTGGCGCCCTCTTCGAGTTTGACCTTGCCCACCAGCACGGCATTGGGGGCGACCCAGCTCTGTGGATGGGTTTGGACACGGGCGTCGCCCAAGCGGTATTTCATCTTGTTGTCCTCAGGGCTCACGGTGAGCGGCCATTGCTGCGATGGCTTCAGGTGTTGATGAAGCTTTTAGGCGGCTGATGCAGGCTGATCTTCGCGTCATAGAGCAGATTGATCAACTCGACGATCATGATTGCCGTCAGCCCCCAGATTTTGTATTCACCAAATCGATAACTCGGCACGTACCAACTGCGGCCCTGGTAGTCGATGCGGTGGGTGTGTTCGCGTGGGTCTTTACGGAAGAATTCCAGCGGCACGCTGAAGACGGCGGCGATCTCGGCGTCGTTGGCCAGATACTCGACAAAATCAGGAATCACACCGACATACGGCGTGACCTTGATGCCGTGCAGAGAAATCAACGGGCTGAGCGGGCCGATGACTTCGACCAGGCCCGGCGGCAGGCCGATCTCCTCTTCGGCTTCGCGCAGGGCGGTGAAGATCAGATCAGGGTCTTCGGGGTCGCGGCGCCCGCCGGGAAAGGCGACTTCGCCGCCGTGGGTCGAGAGGCCGCTGGCGCGCAGGGTCAGGATCAGTTCCGGTTCGTCACTGCGGGTGATCGGCACCAGAACGGCGGCCTCGGGAAAACGCGAGTCGGTCTCCAGCGTGCGCGGTGTGTGGTTGCTTACCCGATGCAGTAGCTCGTCCAGCATAAGAGTTCTCGATCTGTGCCTTGCCCCGCATCATGCACCAATCAATGCGAGCGCCCAAGCCCCCGACTCTTGCTGTGTCGCGAAACGACAACTTGCCGACCGGCACCGCTGCACGCCAAGATAGGCGCAGCATTCAGGAACCTCAGCATGAAATTTTGCAGCCAATGCGGTAACCCGGTGACCCAGCGCATTCCCGAAGGCGATTCGCGGCTGCGATTTGTCTGTGATAGCTGTCAGACCATTCACTATCAGAACCCCAATATCGTCGCTGGATGCGTCGCGACCTGGGACACCCAAGTGCTGCTCTGCCGCCGCGCCATCGAGCCGCGCCTCGGCTACTGGACATTGCCTGCCGGCTTCATGGAAAACGGCGAAACCCTCGAACAGGCCGCGACCCGCGAAACCGCCGAGGAAGCCTGCGCCCGGCTGCGTAACCTGAGCATCTATACGCTGATCGATGTCCCGCACATCAGCCAGGTGCATGTGTTCTTTCGCGCAGAACTGGTCGACCTGGACTTTGCCGCCGGTCCCGAGAGCCTTGAAGTGCGACTATTCGACGAAGCCGACATTCCATGGGACGAGCTGGCTTTCCGCACAGTGGGCCGTACCTTAGAATGCTTCTTCGCTGATCGGCGTGCCGAGACCTACCCGGTTCGCTCGGAATCGATCCCGCCGCTCGCTCAGCCGGTCATCACATAAAAGCATCTATGAATATCTGCATCACTCCCTGGGGAATCGTTTCAATGCGCTGGTTGCTTGCCCTGTTCTGCCTGTCGTTCGTCACGGTCTCGCAAGCGTCATTCGTGACCACCGTATCGCCGTCCAATACCCCTCTGATCGAAAAAGTGCTGGTGCTCAAATCGGCTCATCAGTTGCAGTTGATCGCCGACGGCAAGCCACTCAAGACCTACCGGGTTTCCCTGGGCAAGGGCGCGAAAAAAGGTCCGAAACTGTTTGAAGGCGATAAACGCACACCGGAAGGTTTCTATTGGATCGATTGGCGAAAGGTCAGCGACCGATTCAACCTGGCGATGCACATTTCCTACCCGAACATCAGCGATTCGGCGCGTGCCCGACGGGAAGGCGTCGCCCCCGGCGGCATGATCATGATCCACGGCACACCCGACACCGAGGACACCCCCGAGGATCTGTTCCACACGCTGGACTGGACCGACGGCTGCATCGCCATGCGCAACATGGACATGCGCGAAGTCTGGGGCCTGGTGCCGGACGGCACGATGATCGAGATCCGCCCGTAACGACCCACCACTGGCCACCTGCAAAAAAATAAATCAGAGGATCGCCGCCTGCGACAGCGCCTACAGGGTTGATACCACTTTCAACGACAGGAGCGGCCGCAGACGGCGATCTTTTGCTTTTTACAGCCCACCTCTAATACCACTTAAGACACCCCTCTCCACAACCTGCCATTTCATTGGGCAAACCGCCATTTTCCTGCGTTGACATGGTATTCAAGTGGTATTAATTTGCGCCCAGCAAGCGAGCCACAACAATCCTATACTCGCGCCGGAAATGACCTCAATGAACGACCTCCACGCCCTACGTCCCGATGACTCTCAGCCGACGCCGCTGTACCTGCAATTGGCGCGCAATCTGGAAGCGGCGATTCATGCCGGGCAGTGGAAAGCCGAACAGGCGATGCCGTCCGAGCGCAATCTCAGCGAACAGTTGGGCATCTCCCGCGTGACTGCACGCAAGGCCCTGGAGGTGTTGCTCGATCAAGGTCTGATCCGTCGCTTGCAAGGCTCCGGCACCTTCATCACCCCGCGCCTGGAACAACCCCTCTCACGCCTGTCAGGCTTCAGCGAGATGCTGCGCCTCAAGGGCTTCGTGCCCAGTTCGCAATGGCTGGAGCGGGACATCACCCTGCCGACCCACGAAGAACTGATCCGCCTGAGCCTGTCGCCGAACGACAAAGTCGCGCGCATGAAACGCCTGCGCAAAGCCGACGACACCGTGATGGCCATCGAGATGAGCACCCTGCCCGCCGCGATCATGCCCAAGCCACAATTGGTCGGTGATTCGCTCTACGAATACCTCGACGGCATCGGCAAACCGATCGTGCGCGCCTTGCAACACATCCAGGCCATCAACGCCTCGGACGAGTTCGCCGCACTGGTCGGCATCGCCCCCGGCACCGCCATGTTGCTGATGACCCGGGTCGGCTATCTGGAAGACAACACACCGATCGAAGTCACCGACACCTATTGCCGCAACGACTACTACGACTTTGTTGCAGAGCTGCGCCGTTAAACGGGCGCAGACGTCAAACAGCGAGAACCGAAATGTCCGAAGACAACATCCTCACTGCCCACGGCTGGGTTCGCGGCCGGCTGATCCACGAACACGGCAAAGTCGTGTCGATCGAAGGCGTGCCCTGCGATCCGGCCGATAACGACCTGCCTTATCTGCTCCCGGGTTTCATTGACCTGCACGTTCACGGCGGCGGCGGCAAAGACATCATGGAAGGTGCCAGCGCCTTCGAGACGATCACCAAGACCCATGTGCGTTTCGGTACCACTTCGCTGCTGGCCACCACCATGACCGCACCCAGCGCCGAGATTTCCAGCGTGCTCAAAGCCGTCGGCGAGTTCTGCGAACAGCGCCCGGCCAACAGCGCCCGGGTGCTCGGCGTTCACCTTGAAGGCCCGTACATCAACCCCGGCAAACTCGGCGCCCAACCGAACTTCGCCCACACCGCGTTGATGGCCGAAGTCGAGGAATACCTGGCTCTGGCGCCGATCCGGGTGATCACCATTGCCCCGGAAATCGCCGGCCACGACGGTTTGATCCGTGAGCTCAGCAACCGTGGCATCCGCATGCAGATCGGCCATACCCTGGGCAGTTACGAGGAAGGCGTCGCCGCGCTGGACGCCGGCGCGACCAGCTTCACCCACTTGTACAACGCCATGAGCCCGCTGCATCACCGCGAACCGGGCATCGTCGGCGCGGCGCTGGCCCACGCCAAATACGCCGAGCTGATTCCGGATTTGCTCCACGTACACCCCGGCGCCATCCGCGTGGCCCTGCGCTCAATCCCGTGCCTGTATTGCGTCACCGATTCGACCGCAGCGGCCGGCATGCCCGACGGTGAATACAAACTTGGCAGCCACACCGTGACCAAATGCCTGGGCGGCGTGCGACTGCCCGACGGCACCCTGGCCGGCAGCACCCTGACCATGGACCAAGCCCTGCGCAACCTGGTGAAGATCGGTTTGCCGATCAGTGAAGCGTCGCAGCGTCTGTCTCAATTTCCCGCCGACTACCTCGGCATCAACGAACGCGGGCGCATTGAACCCGGCGCCTGGGCCGACTGCGTGCGGTTGGATCGCTCACTCACACTGACCGCCGTCATGGTCGAAGGAGAAGACATTGACTTCAAAAATGCTTGAAGAGGCGCTGTCCTCGTTTGAGGCCGTGCAAGCCCAACTGCAACAGCTCGACCCACAATTGATCGAGATCGCCGGGCGCCTGCGCCGTCAGCCGCCGCAAGTGGTGATGACCGTCGCCCGTGGCAGCTCCGACCACGCGGCGAGCTACTTCGCCTACCTGACCATGCAGCAATTGGGCGTGCCGGTGGCATCGTTGCCGATGTCGGTGGTGACCATGCAACAGGCGCCGTTGAAGGTCAGCGGTCAAGTGGCCTTTGCCTTCTCCCAATCGGGTCAGAGCCCGGATCTGGTCAACAGCCTGCGCTTGTTGCGCAAGCGTGGCGCGCTGAGCGTTTCGATGGTCAACGCCGCCGATTCGCCACTGGAAGCGGCGTGTGAATTCAGCGTGCCGCTGCTCGCCGGCACCGAAAGCAGCGTCGCCGCGACCAAGAGTTTCATCGCCACCCTCAGCGCCAGCGCCCGTTTGATCGCGCACTGGAAAGAGGACAACGAATTGCTCGAGGCGCATAACGCCCTGCCTGAAGGCCTGCGCGACGCGGCGCAACAGGACTGGAGCGCGGCCATCGACGTACTGCGCGACTGCGAACGTCTGATGGTCATCGGTCGTGGTGCCGGTTTCGCCATCGCCCAGGAAGCCGCGCTGAAATTCAAGGAAACCTCGGCGATCCAGGCCGAAGCGTTCAGCAGCGCCGAAGTGCGTCACGGCCCGATGGCGCTGATCGACGAACACTATCCGTTGCTGGTCTTCGCCCCACGCGGTGCCGAGCAGGCCGGCCTGCTGAGCCTGGCGGCAGAGATGCGTCAACGCGGCGCTCGCGTATTGCTGGCAGCGCCGGATGACGTCACCGAACGTGACCTGACCCTGACCCGCGCCGAACACCCGGCCCTCGACCCGATCCTGGCGATCCAGAGTTTCTACGTGATGGCTGCCGGACTCGCCGTGGCCCGTGGCATGGACCCGGATCAACCGCGCCACCTGAGCAAAGTGACCCGTACGCACTAAGTCCGACTGACTGCACACCTGATGAGACCGAGCCATGCACAACAACAATAAAGAGCTGACCCTCAGCGCCCCGCTCAGCGGCCCGGTGCTCACGCTCGCCAAAGTCCCGGACGCGGTGTTCGCCAGTGGCGCGATGGGCGATGGTATTGCCATCGACCCGATCAACGACACCCTGTATTCGCCATGCGCCGGGGTGATCATCCACGTTGCGCGCACCGGCCATGCCCTCACCGTGCGTGCCGACAACGGCGCGCAAATCCTCCTGCACCTTGGGCTCGACACCGTTGAACTGAACGGCGAAGGCTTCTCGATGCTGGTCAAGGAAGGCACGCGAGTCAGCAAGGGGCAGCCGCTGTTGCGCTATGACGTCGACAAAGTCGGCCTGCAATGCAAAAGCCTGGTGAGCCTGTTGATTCTGACCAACAGTCAAGACTTCCAGGTGCGCCCGATCACCCTCAAAGCGGTGAAAGTCGGCGAGCCGTTGCTGCACATCATCTCGCGCAACAACTCGGCGGCGAATGCTGAAGACGTTGGCGGGCCAGAGGTTCAGGGCCATGTGCGCGTCGCTCATCGCGGCGGCCTGCACGCCCGGCCGGCAGCGCTGATTCGCCAGACTGCGCAGGGCTTCAAGAGCCAGTCGCAACTGCACTTCGCCGGTAAATCGGCGCCGTGCAACAGCCTGATCGGGTTGATGGGACTGGCGGTCGGCGAACAGGATGAAGTGCAAGTCAGTTGTCAGGGTTCGGACGCTGAAGCCGCCCTGCAAGCGTTGCTCACGGCATTGGCCACCGCGCTACCGAATGATCATCATGTCGCCGCGCCGATCAGCGTTGCACCGCTCAAGCGCCCGGCCGAAGCGGATGTGTTGCACGGTGTGTGCGCCGCACCGGGGTTGGTGGGCGGGCCGTTGTTTCATTTGAATGCGATCAGTTTGCCGGCGGACGCGGGCAATCATGATCCGCTGGCGCAACAGCAAACACTTGAAGCGGCGCTGGATCAGGTGCGCGGCGAAATCGGCAGCACCCTCGCCCAAGCGAAACAACACAGGAGCGCCGACGAAGAAGCGATCTTCGCCGCGCATCTGGCCTTGCTCGAAGACCCGGCCCTGCTCGACGCCGCACGACAATCCATCGAGCAAGGCACGGCCGCCACCCATGCGTGGAGTCAGTCGATCGACATCCAGTGCGACGTGCTCCAGAAAACCGGCAGCGCGCTGCTGGCCGAGCGCGCCAACGACCTGCGCGACCTCAAGCAACGCGTGCTGCGCGCCCTGCTTGGCCAAGCCTGGCATTACGAGGTGCCGGCCGGTGCTATCGTCGCCGCCCATGAACTGACCCCATCGGACTTGCTGCAACTCAGCGCTCAAGGTGTTGCCGGATTGTGCATGGCCGAGGGCGGTGCGACGTCGCACGTCGCGATTCTGGCGCGGGGCAAAGGTCTGCCGTGCTTGGTGGCGTTGGGCGCGGCGCTGCTCGATCAGCCGCATGGCCAAGCAGTGGTCCTCGACGCCGACGGCGGGCGCCTCGAACTGACGCCCAGCACTGAACGTCTGGCCGACGTCCGGCAAGCGCAAATCGACCGCCAACAACGCCGCGATGCGCAACAAGCCAAGGCTCATCTGCCCGCCGAAACCCGCAATGGCGTGACCATCGAAGTGGTCGCCAATGTTGCGTCCAGCCATGAAGCGGCGGACGCGTTTGCCAACGGCGCCGACGGTGTCGGTCTGTTGCGCACCGAGTTTCTGTTCGTTGACCGCCAGACTGCGCCTGACGTCGAAGAACAGCGCGCCGCCTATCAAGCCGTCATTGATGCCATGGGCGATAAGTCAGTGATCATCCGCACCATCGACGTCGGCGGCGACAAGCAACTCGACTATCTGCCGCTGCCCGCCGAAGCCAACCCGGTGCTCGGTTTGCGCGGCATTCGTCTGGCCCAGGCCCGCCCGGAAATTCTCGATCAGCAACTGCGCGCGCTGCTGCAAGTCAGCCCGTTGCAGCGTTGCCGGATCCTGTTGCCGATGGTCACCGAAGTCGACGAACTGCTGCACATCCGCGAGCGGGTCGATGCGTTGTGCAATGAACTCGGTATCACTCAACGCCCGGAAATGGGCGTGATGATCGAAGTCCCCGCCGCCGCATTGCAGGCCGAACAACTCGCCGAACATGCCGATTTCCTCTCGATCGGCACCAACGATTTGTCGCAATACACCCTCGCCATGGATCGCGATCACGCAGGACTCGCCGCCCGCGTCGACGCCCTGCACCCGGCGCTGCTGCGCCTGATCGCCATGACCTGCGCAGGCGCAGCGGTGCACAAACGTTGGGTTGGCGTCTGCGGCGCCCTCGCCTCGGACCCGTTAGCGACACCAGTGCTGATCGGCCTCGGCGTTACCGAACTCTCGGTGAGCCCGGTGCAGATCGGTGAAATCAAGGATCGCGTGCGCCAGTTGCACGAAGCCCAATGTCAGCGCCTCAGCCGCGACCTGCTCAAGCTGAGCAGCGCCGCCGCCGTGCGCCACGCCTGTCATCAACATTGGCCACTGCGCTAACAAAAACAAAAAGGACAAACGCCATGTACCAACTCTTCATCGAAGGCCTGCAACGCCTCGGCCGCGCGCTGATGCTGCCGATTGCGATCCTGCCGATTGCCGGCCTGCTGCTGCGCCTGGGCGATACCGACCTGCTGAACATCGCGATCATCCACGACGCCGGTCAGGTGATCTTCGCCAACCTGGCGATGATCTTCGCCATCGGCATCGCCGTCGGCTTCGCCAAGGACAACAACGGCACCGCAGGCCTTGCCGGAGTGATCGGTTATCTGGTGATGATCTCCACCCTCAAGGTGCTCGACGCGAGCATCAACATGGGCATGCTCGCCGGGATCGTCAGCGGCCTGATGGCCGGCGCGCTGTACAACCGCTTCAAGGACATCAAGCTGCCGGAGTACCTGGCGTTCTTCGGTGGCCGGCGTTTCGTGCCGATTGTCACAGGGTTTGCGGCGGTCGGGCTGGGCGTGGTGTTCGGCTACATCTGGCCGCCGATTCAGCAAGGCATCAACAGCTTCGGCAGCCTGATGATGGAAAGTGGCAGCTTCGGTGCCTTCGTCTTCGGCGTGTTCAACCGTCTGCTGATCGTCACCGGCCTGCACCACATCCTCAACAACATGGCGTGGTTCGTCTTCGGCAACTTCACCGACCCGACCACAGGTGCGTTGGTGACCGGTGATCTGTCGCGCTACTTTGCCGGCGATCCGAAGGGCGGCCAGTTCATGACCGGCATGTTCCCGATGATGATCTTCGGCCTGCCGGCCGCGTGCCTGGCGATGTACCGCAACGCTCTGCCAGAGCGGCGCAAGGTCATGGGCGGGATTTTCCTGTCGATGGCTTTGACGTCGTTTTTGACTGGGGTAACCGAGCCGATTGAATTTGCCTTCATGTTTTTGGCGCCGTTGTTGTATCTGCTACATGCGCTGCTGACCGGGTTGTCGATGGCGATCACTAACGCGCTGAATATTCATCTGGGCTTCACGTTCTCTGGCGGTTTTATCGACATGGTGCTGGGCTGGGGCCGGTCGACCAATGGCTGGTTGGTGGTTCCGGTCGGGCTCGCTTATGCCGTCGTGTATTACGCGGTGTTTGATTTCTGCATTCGTCGTTTCAATTTGAAGACGCCGGGGCGTGAGGATGTGGCGGCGGCTGACAAGGCAGTTCTCACCGAGAACGAGCGCGCTGCGGCTTACATCAAGGCTCTCGGTGGTGCGGAGAATCTGGTGACGGTGGGTGCGTGCACTACCCGCTTGCGTCTGGAAATGGTTGATCGCAACAAGGCTTCTGACGCTGACTTGAAGGCACTGGGTGCGATGGCCGTGGTACGCCCGGGCAAGGGCGGCAGCTTGCAGGTAGTGGTCGGGCCATTGGCCGACAGCATCGCCGACGAAATCCGCCTCGCCATGCCGGCGCTGGGGCGTGCGTTGGTGTCTGCGCCTGCGGTGGTGGTCGAGGAATCGAAAGCTGCGTTGGTCGCTGCGCCGCAAGCTCAACAATGGCTGACGGCACTGGGCGGTAGCGAGAATGTGCTGCAACTGGACTGCATCGCGCTGACACGTATTCGTCTGCAACTGGCCGATGGTAAAGCGTTGTCCGAGGCGCAGTTGAAAGAGCTGGGTTGTCAGGGTGTCAGCCAGTTGGAAGGCGGGGTCTGGCATTTGTTGGTGGGGGATAAGGCAGCGAGTTTGAGTGGAGCGCTTGAGGCGTTGGTCAATCGCAGTGAGCTCGGTGCAAAGGTTTAAATCTGCTGCGCCTGAGCGGGCCTCTTCGCGAGCAAGCCCGCTCCCACAAGGTGATTGCATTCCAGATGGGGAGCTGGCTTGCCAGCGATGACGCCCGTCGAGCCTCTACTCAATCAAAACTGTGGGAGCGGGCTTGCTCGCGAAGAACGATGACACGGTAAACCTGATCAATCAGGTTTGCGGGTCTACCCGATCCAGTGCGCGATTTACCGCCAGTTCGGCAAGCATGACGATTTGCTGGATGCCTAATACGGTGCTGCGCTGAGAACCATTTAGCTCATTGGCGAAGTGGCTGGCGGCGGGACTTGCCGAGGCTAATGACTCGCAAGCGTGGGCGAGCAGGCTTTCGGTGTCGACTTGGGGGCAGACCATGAACATGGTGCTTGGTCGGCGGGGCTTTGCGGGTTCGGGGCACAGGTAGAAGTCGAGGGCGCGCTTGATGGCTTCGCGGTTTCGGGCCTGGTCTTCGGCGCGGAGAGCTTCTTCGAGTGGGGTTTTGGTTTCGGGTGGGTCGGGTACGGGCTTGGTCATTGCAATGATCTCTAATCAAATGATTGAAGCCATCACTGGTCGTTTCTCACGCGACGAGGAGGTGGCAGCTATGTGCGGAGTGAGAAACCGGTAAGAGATCAACCCGGCCGAACCGAAGTTCGTCCGCACACAGCCGCCATAGAGCATTGCCGGCAGCAAATGAGCTGGCGGCGATTATGGTGCTACTGACGTTTGATTAAAACCTCTTACCGGGTTCTCACACCCGATCACCGATTTGCGGTGACAGCCAAAGACTAGAGACCCGACGTCCGACGGACAACCTGAAAACCTTGTGGGAAGGTTCTGGTGATTTGATGCATTTTTAAACAACCTTGGGTGATGGGGTGGCCGGGCGGGCCTCATCGGGCTCCCACAGTTGGAGTGTGTGCATCCAGATAGAGACTGGTCGGCTATCAGGCCGCCATCGCTGGCAAGCCAGCTCCCACAGAAAAGCAAAGCAGCGCCACCTACTCGCTCCTGCTTCTCACCACTCAACAGGATGAGCGCAAGCTCGGCTGCAGCTCTTGATCTTGATCCACAGGCCCCGTCGGCAGGCTGAGCGCAGGGATTCATCCGGGGAGAACATCGAGAGGAGGTGCAGCGAAGCAAACCGGAGGCGATGCCCCGGATGGATCCCGGAGCGAAGGAACCCCGAGCCCCAGCGAGCGGGCCGAACGTTGGGGCAAGCGTTTTTGGTTACTTTTTAGGCGTCTGTAAAAAGTGACCCGCCGTAAGGGCGGAACCCTGAGCAGCCGTGACCACAGCAATGGATATGTACTCGGTCAGCCAGAACATCATTGCCTGAGCCGACGCCTTCGCGAGCAAGCCCGCTCCCACATAGGAACCCCATCGCGCAAAAAATCGGGGGCAACAAAAAACCCGCAGACAATCACTCATCTGCGGGTTTCTTGTAATAAGCGGCTATCAGAAATCTTCCAGCCGCCACACTTCATAAGCCGGTGTCTCGTACGGGTGGCTCAACTTCAAAGCCGCCACTACAGAGCGAATCAACTCATCCGCCACCACAAGCTCAACCTTCCATTCCTCAACACGCTCAACCTGCCCCGCTTCCCCAATAAACGGCTGACTGCCGTCCAAAGGTCGAAACTGGCCCAAACCGAGCACCTGCCAAGCACAGTGGTCATAGCCCCCGATCCGCCCACCACCGGCAGCGAATACGGCTTCCTTGACCACCTCGACATGACTGTCAGGAACAAAAAACGCCAGCTTGTACACGGACCTTAGTTAACCCACACACGAGCATTACGGAACATACGCATCCAAGGCGCGTCTTCGTTCCAGTCTTCCGAACGCCACGAGTTCTGCACAGCACGGAACACACGCTCCGGGTGCGGCATCATGATAGTCACGCGGCCATCACGGCTGGTGAGACCGGTAATCCCGCGCGGCGAACCGTTCGGGTTGGCCGGGTACGATTCGGTGACCTTGCCATGGTTGTCGACAAAACGCATCGCCACGCAACCCGACAGATCCGCTTCCAGCAGAGCTTCTTCGCTGGAAAACTCGGCATGACCTTCACCGTGAGCAATGGCGATCGGCATACGCGAACCGGCCATGCCCTGCAGGAAGATCGAGTTCGACTCCTGAACCTGAACCATCGCCACGCGCGCTTCGAACTGCTCGGAGCGGTTGCGCACGAAGTGCGGCCAGAACTCGCTGCCCGGGATCAGTTCGTGCAGGTTGGACATCATCTGGCAACCGTTGCACACGCCGAGGGTGAAACTGTCGTTACGCTCGAAGAACCCCTGGAACGCATCGCGAGCGCGGCTGTTGAACAGGGCCGACTTGGCCCAGCCTTCACCGGCACCCAGCACGTCGCCGTAGGAGAAACCACCGCACGCCACCAGACCTTTGAACTCGTTCAGGTCGACACGGCCGGCCAGAATGTCGCTCATGTGCACGTCAATCGCGTTGAAACCGGCGCGGTCGAACGCTGCCGCCATTTCCACCTGACCGTTGACGCCCTGCTCACGCAGTACGGCAACCTGTGGGCGAATGCCTTTTTTGATGTAGGGCGCGGCGATGTCCTGGTTGACGTCGTAGCTCAGCTTGACGCTCAGGCCCGGGTTGTCTTCTTCCAGCAGCACGTCGAACTCTTGTTCGGCGCAGTCGGCGTTATCACGCAGACGCTGGATCTGGTAGCTGGTCTCGGCCCACTGACGTTGCAGCAGACGACGCTGGCCTTCGAACACGGTGTCACCGTTGAAGGTGATGTTGATCTGGCCATTGTTGATCGGCTGACCGATCACCGAAACACAGTCGCCCAGACCGGCCGCGCTGAACTGCGCGAGGATGTCTGGCGTGGCGTCCTGACGAACCTGAATCACGGCACCCAGTTCTTCGTTGAACAGGATGGCGGCGATTTCAGCGGCGCTTTCGGCAACGCTGTCCAGGTTAAGACTCAGACCGCAGTGGCCAGCGAAGGCCATTTCCACCACGCAAGTCAGCAGACCACCGTCGGAACGGTCGTGGTAAGCCAGCAGGTGACCGTCAGCGTTAAGGCCCTGGATCACGGCGAAGAAGGCTTTCAGGTCTTCGGCGTCGTCGACGTCCGGCGCGTGCTTGCCGAGCTTGCCGTGTACTTGCGCAAGGATCGAAGCACCCATGCGATTCTGCCCGCGACCGAGGTCGATCAGGATCAGGTCGGTGGTGCCCTTGTCCATGCGCAGTTCCGGGGTCAGGGTCTGACGGATGTCAGCCACTGGCGCGAAACCGGTCACGATCAGCGACATCGGCGAGGTCACGGTTTTTTCTTCGCCGTTGTCGTTCCAACGGGTGGCCATGGACATCGAGTCCTTGCCCACCGGAATGGTAATGCCCAGCTCAGGGCACAGTTCCATACCGACCGCTTTCACGGTGTCGTACAGACGTGCGTCTTCACCCGGGTGACCGGCAGCGGACATCCAGTTCGCCGACAGTTTGATGTCGGAGAGCTTGTTGATGCGCGAAGCGGCAATGTTGGTCAGGGTTTCGCCGATGGCCATGCGGCCCGACGCCGGAGCGTCCAGCAGCGCCAGCGGAGTCCGCTCGCCCATCGCCATGGCTTCACCGGTGTAGACGTCGAAACTGGTGGCGGTAACGGCCACGTCGGCGACCGGAACCTGCCACGGGCCAACCATCTGGTCACGGGCCACGAGGCCGGTGATGGTGCGGTCACCGATGGTGATCAGGAAGCTCTTGCTCGCGACAGCCGGGTGATGCAGAACGCGTTCGATGGACTCGGTGATGTCGAGGTTCGACGGATCGAAGTCATCGCCCAGTTCGGCCTCGCGAACCACCGAACGGTGCATGCGCGGCGCCTTGCCCAGCAACACTTCCAGTGGCATGTCCACCGGGTTGTTGCCGAAGTGGCTATCGGTGACAGTAAGCTGCGGCTCGGCGGTGGCTTCACCGACTACGGCAAACGGGCAGCGCTCACGCTCGCAGATCGCCTGGAAGCGCTCGAAGTCTTGCGGGCCGACGGCCAGCACGTAGCGTTCCTGGGATTCGTTACTCCAGATTTCGTGCGGGGCCATGCCCGGCTCGTCGTTTGGAATGTTGCGCAGTTCGAAACGGCCACCGCGGTCGCCGTCGTTGACCAGCTCCGGGAAGGCGTTGGACAGACCGCCCGCCCCCACGTCGTGGATGAAGCTGATCGGGTTCTTGTCGCCCAGTTGCCAGCAACGGTCGATGACTTCCTGGCAGCGACGCTCCATCTCAGGGTTTTCACGCTGAACGGAAGCGAAGTCCAGATCCGCCGAGCTTGTGCCCGTGGCCATGGAGGAAGCCGCACCGCCACCCAGACCGATCAGCATCGCTGGGCCGCCGAGTACGATCAGTTTGGAACCGACGACGATCTCGCCTTTCTTGACGTGTTCTTCGCGGATGTTGCCCATGCCGCCAGCGAGCATGATCGGCTTGTGGTAACCGCGAACTTCGTCACCGTGCGGGGTGGTGATCGATTGTTCAAAGGTACGGAAATAACCGGTCAGGGCCGGACGACCGAATTCGTTGTTGAACGCGGCACCGCCGAGCGGGCCTTCGATCATGATGTCCAGCGCGGTGACGATGCGCTCAGGCTTGCCGTACGGCACTTCCCACGGCTGTTCGAAGCCCGGGATTTGCAGGTTCGATACGGTGAAACCGGTCAGGCCAGCCTTAGGCTTGGCGCCACGACCGGTTGCACCTTCGTCACGGATCTCGCCACCGGAACCGGTGGATGCGCCCGGGAACGGGGCAATCGCGGTCGGGTGGTTGTGGGTTTCAACCTTCATCAGGATGTGCACCGGCTCCTGAACCGCGCCGTACTGACGGGTTTCAGGGTTCGGGAAGAAGCGGCCGGCCACGTTGCCGACGATCACCGAGGCGTTGTCCTTATAAGCCGACAGAACGCCTTCGCTGTGCATCACATAGGTGTTCTTGATCATGCCGAACAGGCTTTTTTCCTGGCTCTGGCCGTCAATGTCCCAACTGGCGTTGAAGATCTTGTGGCGGCAGTGCTCGGAGTTGGCCTGGGCGAACATCATCAGTTCGATGTCGTGCGGGTTGCGCTGCAAACCGTTGAAGGCGTCGACCAGATAGTCGATCTCGTCTTCGGCCAGGGCCAGGCCCAGCTCGGTGTTGGCTTTTTCCAGCGCGGCGCGACCGCCACCGAGAATGTCGATGGCGGTCAGCGGTTTCGGTTCGGCGTGGCTGAACAGGCCGGCGGCCTGCTCCAGATTGGCCAGAACGATCTGGGTCATGCGGTCATGCAGGACATCGGCAATCTGCTGGGCTTGGGCGTCGCTGAACTGACCGGCCACGTAGAACGCGATGCCGCGCTCCAGGCGCTGGATCTTGCTCAGACCGCAGTTGCGAGCGATGTCGCTGGCCTTGCTCGACCATGGCGAGATGGTGCCAAAACGCGGCAACACCAGGAACAGACGGCCGGTCGGCTCTTGAACCGGAACGCTTGGACCGTACTTCAGAAGGCGCGCAAGCACCTGCTGTTCGTCGCCGGTCAGGACGCCGGTGACTTCGGCGAAGTGAGCGAATTCAGCATACAAGCCACTGACAGCCGGAACCTTCTGGCTCAGTTGCTCAAGGAGTTTGCTGTGGCGAAAGGCAGAAAGGGCAGGAGCGCCGCGCAGGATCAACATCTTCGGGACAGCCTCGGGAAGGGGTGTGCTTTGAGGCCGTGCATTCTAGCCTAAACCGCCCTCAACATCACCCGAAACGCTACGCACGGTTGCACCCGGACGTCGATCTGTGTTTCTGATTCGCAAGTCAAATTTACCCAGCCTGCGACAATGGCTTATTTTTGCTGTAACAAAATGCCCGGAAGGCCCGTTTATGAGGGGTTTCGTTCGGTTTTGTGATCGCTAGCAGACAAGCCCTGCACTGTCGAGATATGGCGTCCGCGGTCCTTTGCGTATACTGCGCAAATGTTTTTCCCAAAGGCTTTGCGTCCGCGGTACGCCAAATGGCTGATCGCAACCGGACTCTTCCTGTTGCTCGGTGGCTGTGTTGATAAACCCAACACACTCGAGCGCGTAAAGGAGGATGGTGTGCTGCGGGTGATTACCCGGAACAGCCCCGCCACCTACTTTCAGGATCGCAGCGGTGAAACCGGCTTCGAATACGAGCTGGTGAAGCGCTTTGCCGAAGATTTGGGTGTCGAGCTTAAAATCGAGACCGCCGACAACCTCGACGACCTCTTCGACCAGATCGGCAAACCAAACGGCCCGGTCCTGGCTGCCGCCGGGCTGGTCAGCAGTGAACAGCGCAAGAAACAGGTGAGGTTTTCCCACCCCTACCTCGAAGTCACCCCGCAGATCATCTATCGCAACGGCCAGTCACGGCCCACCGACGCCGGTGACCTGGTGGGCAAGAAGATCATGGTGCTCAAGGGCAGCACCCACGCCGAACAACTGGCCGAACTGAAACAGAAATACCCCGCCATCGAATACGAAGAGTCCGACGCGGTTGAAGTGGTCGACCTGCTGCGCATGGTTGATGAAGGCCAGATCGACCTGACCCTGGTCGACTCCAACGAAGTGGCAATGAACCAGGTGTACTTCACCAACATCCGCGTGGCCTTCGATCTCGGCGATGCGCGCAGCCAGAGTTGGGCCGTCGCACCGGGCGAAGACAACAGCCTGCTCAACGAGATCAACAGCTATCTGGACAAGGTGCAGAAGAACGGCACCCTGCAACGCCTCAAAGACCGCTACTACGGGCATGTCGACGTCCTCGGTTACATGGGTGCCACCACGTTCGCCCAGCACTTGCAGCAACGCTTGCCCAAATACGAACAGCACTTCAAGACCTACGCCAAAAAAGAGAAAGTCGACTGGCGCCTGCTCGCGGCCATCGGTTATCAGGAATCACTGTGGCAACCGACGGTCACCTCCAAAACCGGCGTGCGGGGGCTGATGATGCTGACCCAGAACACCGCTCAGGCCATGGGTGTGTCCAACCGACTCGATCCGAAGCAGAGCATCATGGGCGGCGCGAAGTACCTGGCTAACATGAAGGATCAGCTCGACGATTCGATTCAGGAGCCGGATCGCACCTGGTTTGCCCTGGCGGCGTACAACGTCGGCAGCGGCCACCTGGACGACGCCCGCAAACTGGCCTCCAAAGAAGGCCTGAACCCGAACAAGTGGCTGGATGTGAAGAAAATGCTGCCGCGCCTCGCGCAGAAGCAGTGGTACAGCAAGACCCGCTATGGCTACGCCCGGGGCGGCGAACCGGTGCATTTTGTCGCGAACATTCGTCGCTACTACGACATTCTCACTTGGGTGACCCAGCCGCAGCTTGAAGGTGATCAGGTGGCTGAAGGCAACCTTCATGTGCCGGGGATCGACAAGTCCAAACCGACTCAAGAGCCAGCCCCGCTCTAGCCCAGATACCTTCAATCAAATGTGGGAGCCAGCCTGCTGGCTCCCACATTGGTTTTGCGATGAGGCTTAAGCTTTTGCAGCCGCCAGAATCAGCGCTTTCATTTCAGAGACGGCAGACTTGAAGCCAACGAACAACGCATGCGCCACCAGCGCATGGCCGATGTTCAGTTCGTTGATGCCCTTGATCGCGGCCACGGCCTCAACGTTGTGGTAATGCAGACCATGACCGGCATTGACGATCAACCCCTGAGCCAGACCAAACGCCACACCGTCCGCCACTCGTTTCAGTTCTTCGGCGACTTCGGTCGGGGTTTCGGCATCGGCATAACGCCCGGTGTGCAGCTCAATGGCCGGCGCACCGACGCGCTTGGAGGCCGCAATCTGACGCTCGTCGGCATCGATGAACAGCGACACCTCGCTGCCGATCTTCGACAGACGCTCAACCGCCGCTTTGATGCGTTCTTCCTGCCCTGCCACATCCAGACCGCCTTCGGTGGTCAGCTCCTGACGGGTTTCCGGGACCAGGCAGATGTGCGCCGGACGGATACGTTCGGCAAACGCCATCATTTCTTCGGTGACGCCCATTTCGAAGTTCATGCGGGTTTGCAGCACGTCCTTGAGCAACAGTACGTCGCGCTCCTGAATGTGCCGACGGTCTTCGCGCAGATGCACCGTGATGCCATCGGCGCCCGCCTCTTCCGCGTCCAGCGCAGCCTTGACCGGATCCGGGTAGCGCGTGCCACGGGCCTGACGCAGGGTGGCGACGTGGTCGATGTTCACGCCAAGAAGAATGCGATTGCTGGTGGTCACGGATGCGCTCCTGAATGGAAAGATTCGGCGCACAGCATACACGGGGCTAGGGCTTGCGAAACAGCTCGCGACTGACCAGAGGGCGACCGCCGAGGTGAACGGCCAAGGCCTGACGCATCAAACGCTTGGCGGCGGAGAGTGCGCCGGGAGCCGACCAGTCGGCTTCGGCCATGGCGAGTAATTCAACGCCGTTGAACAGGCCGGGTTGCAGCAAGTAAACGCGCTCAAGGCCGGCGTCCACTTGCAGACGGTAGAGACCATCGGGCGCAACAGGCTCGCCGTGAATATCGGTATTCATGGAAAAGCCGTAACCGAGATCATCGAGCAGACGCCATTCGAAAGAGCGCAACAACGGTTCCAGCGGCCGGCCTTCGGCCAGAGCCAGCAGGGTTGCTGCGTAGTGATCGAACACCGCCGGGTGCGGATCTTCGGCAGGCAGCAGGCGGATCAAGAGCTCGTTGAGGTAAAGACCGCTGAACAGCGCCTCGCCATTGAGCCAGGCGCAGGTGCCGGCACTTTCCATGCGCCCGACATTCTTCAACTCGCCCTTGCCGCGAAACTCGACTTCCAGCGCCACGAACGGCCGCGCCAACGTCCCGGCCTTTCCCCGCGCACTGCGCAGCACCGCTCGCAGCCGACCTTGCGGCGTGAGGAAATCCACCAACGCGCTGGTTTCGCGGTAGGCGCGCGAATGCAGGACGTAGGCGGGTTGGGCAGGAGGTGGAGTTTGCGACATGGAATTCTCGATGAAGAAACGCGTTTTTTACTCACAACCCAAAACTACTGTGGGAGCGGGCTTGCTCGCGAAAGCGGTGAATCAGTCGAAGTGAATGTCGACTGACACTGCGCATTCGCGAGCAAGCCCGCTCCCACAGGGGGGTTCTCTGGAGTATCAGAAAACCGGTATTACAGGTCGCCGTAACCCAGCGAACGCAGCGCACGCTCGTCGTCGGACCAGCCGCCCTTCACCTTGACCCACAGGTTGAGCATGATCTTGGAGTCGAACAGCAACTCCATGTCCTTGCGCGCTTCGGTGCCGATGCGCTTGATGCGCTCGCCCTTGTCGCCAATGATGATCTTCTTCTGGCCGTCACGTTCGACGAGGATCAGCGCATGGATGTGCAGGGTCTTGCCCTGCTGCTTGAACTCTTCGATTTCGACGGTGATCTGGTATGGCAGCTCAGCGCCCATCTGGCGCATGATTTTCTCGCGCACCAGTTCAGCGGCGAGGAAACGGCTGCTGCGGTCGGTGATCTGGTCTTCGGGAAAGAAGTGATCGTTTTCCGGCAGGTGATCGGCAATCACCTTTTCCAGCGCGTCGAGGTTATGCCCGTGCTGCGCCGAAATCGGGATGATCTGCGCGTTCGGCAGCTGTTCCTGCAACCAGCTCAGGTGCGGCATCAACTCGGCTTTGTCTTCGATACGGTCGGTCTTGTTCAGTGCGACGATCAGCGGGCCGGTCACGTATTGCACACGCTCCAGCACCATCTGGTCTTCTTCGGTCCACTTGGTGCGATCGACCACGAAGATCACCACGTCGACGTCTTTCAACGCCGCCGAAGCGGTCTTGTTCATGTAACGGTTCAGCGCCTTTTCGCCACCCTTGTGCATGCCGGGGGTGTCGACGTAGATCGCCTGCACGCCACCCTCGGTCTTGATCCCGAGCATGTTGTGACGAGTGGTTTGTGGCTTGCGCGAGGTGATCGCCAGCTTCTGACCAAGAATGTGGTTCAGCAGCGTGGACTTGCCCACGTTGGGACGGCCGACGATGGCAACGTAGCCACAGCGAGTTGCGTTTGTATCAGTCATTGCCATTCTCCACGCCCAGGGCAATCAGTGCTGCGGCGGCCGCTACCTGTTCGGCAATACGACGGCTCACACCCTGACCTCGGCTTTTTTCATTCAGTAAGACAACTTCGCACTCGACGAAGAAGGTTCGGCAGTGCGGCTCGCCCTGGATATCCACCACCTCGTAACGAGGCAGGTCGCAACCGCGTGATTGCAGGAATTCCTGCAGGCGGGTCTTCGGATCCTTGTTGGTGTCGACCAGGGTCAGACCTTCGAACTCACCCGCCAGCCAGGCCAGTACGCGCTCGCGAGCCATGTCCATGCCGGCGTCGAGGTAAATCGCACCGATCAAGGCTTCGAGGGCATCGGCCAGAATCGATTCGCGACGGAAACCGCCACTTTTCAACTCGCCGGACCCCAGACGCAGATAATCCCCCAGGTCGAAACCGCGAGCCAGCACGGCCAGCGTCTCACCTTTCACCAAGCGTGCGCGCAAACGCGACAACTGGCCTTCACGGGCGAGCGGGAAACGATCGAACAGCGCCTCGCCCGCCACGAAGTTGAGGATGGCATCACCGAGGAATTCCAGGCGTTCGTTGTTACGCCCGGCGAAACTGCGGTGCGTGAGAGCCAGGAGCATCAGCTCCTGATCCTTGAAGGTGTAACCGAGCTGACGCTCGAGACGGCTTAATGAGGCGCTCACGGTTTACCCACGCTGAGATCAAAGCTGGATTCCACCGCCATCGCCGGGGTACGGCGCAGGTCTGGGACAATTAACGCTGTGTTCAAAAATTACATCCTGACTATTACGAAGCCGATTGTGTCGACTCCAGAAATGCATTCGGCGCTGTGGTCAACAGCGCCGTGTGTGATTACTTGATCAGGCCTACCCGCGAGAAATTCGGCAGGTGGCTGAGTTTCGGTTCCGGCCAGCTCATCCAGACTGCAAAGGCCTTGCCGACGATATTCTGGTCGGGAACCATGCCCAACATGTCCTTGGGAATGTTGGGATCATCCCAGTAGCGACTGTCGTTCGAGTTGTCGCGGTTGTCGCCCATCATGAAGTAGTGCCCGGCCGGCACGGTCCACGAATGATCCGGGGTCGCGCGGTAGCGGCTCATTTCCTTGCGGATCAAGTGCTCGGCGGCGCCGAGTTTTTCCTGGTAGAGCTCAGCGCTGCCCAGGGTGCCCGGCTCGGAGCCAACCAACTGCTCGGCAATCGATTCGCCGTTGACGAACAGACGCTTGTCAGCGGTGTAACGCACGGTGTCGCCCGGCAGGCCGACTACACGCTTGATGTAGTTGACGCTCGGGTCGCTTGGGTAGCGAAACACCATCACATCGCCCCGCTGCGGATCACCGACTTCGATGATTTTCTTGTCGATCACCGGCAGGCGGATCCCGTAAGAAAACTTGTTCACCAGAATGAAGTCACCGACATCCAGGGTCGGTTTCATCGAACCGGACGGGATCTGGAACGGCTCCACCAGGAACGAACGCAGCACCAGCACGATGAACAACACCGGGAAGAACGACTTGCCGTATTCCACCAGCAGCGGCTCTTTGTTCAGTTTTTCGACCACCACCACATCGGGCTCGCCGACACTGCCTTGATAAGAGGCAATGGCAGCGCGTCGACGCGGCGCGAGGATCAACAGATCAAGCAACGCCAACAGGCCGCAGACGAACACGGCGATGACCAGCAACAGCGGGAAATTTAGTGACATAGGACCTGACTATTCCAACCTGAGCACGGCAAGGAAGGCTTCTTGTGGAATTTCCACGTTGCCGACCTGCTTCATGCGTTTCTTACCGGCCTTTTGCTTCTCGAGCAGTTTCTTCTTACGGCTGACGTCACCACCGTAGCATTTGGCCAATACGTTCTTTCTGAGCGCCTTGACGGTTGTCCGTGCAACGATCTGACCGCCAATGGCGGCCTGGATGGCCACGTCGAACATCTGTCGCGGAATCAGTTCTTTCATCTTCTCGGTCAACTGGCGACCTTTGTAGTGCGAGTTGTCACGGTGCACGATCAACGCCAGAGCATCGACCTTGTCGCCGTTGATCAGCACGTCCAGTTTCACCAGATTAGCCGATTGGTAACGATCGAAATGGTAGTCCAGCGAAGCATAGCCGCGGCTGGTGGATTTGAGACGGTCGAAGAAGTCCAGGACCACTTCGTTCATCGGCAGGTCATAAGTGACTTGCACCTGATTACCGAGGAACAGCATGTCGACCTGTACACCGCGTTTCTCGATGCACAGGGTGATGACGTTGCCCAGGTGTTCTTGCGGAACCAGGATGTTGGCACGCACGATCGGCTCGCGCATGTCTTCGATGGCCGAGACATCCGGCAGCTTGGAGGGGTTGTCGACGTAAATCGTTTCACCGGTTTTGAGCACCAGTTCGAAGATTACCGTCGGCGCCGTGGTGATCAGGTCCAGGTTGTACTCGCGCTCCAGGCGCTCCTGGATGATCTCCATGTGCAGCATGCCGAGGAAGCCGCAACGGAAGCCGAAGCCCAGTGCGTCAGAGCTTTCCGGGGTGTATTGCAGCGACGAGTCGTTGAGGGTCAGCTTCTGCAGCGCTTCGCGGAAATCTTCGAAATCGTCGGAGCTGACCGGGAACAGACCGGCGTAAACCTGTGGCTGGATGCGTTTGAAGCCCGGCAGTACCGGAACATCCGGGGTGGAGCTGAGGGTCAGGGTGTCACCGACCGGGGCACCGTGGATGTCCTTGATGCTGGCGATGATGAAGCCCACTTCGCCGGCCTTCAGGTCAACCGTGGCGGTGTGTTTCGGATTGAACACGCCGACGCTGTCGACCAGGTGGATCTTGCCGGTGGATTTCACCAGAATCTTGTCGCCCTTCTTCACACGGCCGTGGCGCACGCGAACCAGGGAGACAACGCCCAGATAGTTGTCGAACCAGGAATCGATGATCAACGCCTGCAGCGGATCTTCGATGTTGCCGGTCGGCGCAGGAATGGTGTGCACCAGACGCTCGAGCACTTCGTCGACACCCAGACCGGTCTTGGCGCTGCAGGTGACGGCGTCGGCGGCGTCGATGCCGATGATCTTCTCGATCTCGTCCTTGACGCGTTCCGGTTCGGCCTGTGGCAGGTCGATCTTGTTCAGGACCGGCATGACCTCAAGGCCCTGCTCGATCGCGGTGTAGCAGTTGGCCACGGACTGGGCTTCAACACCTTGACCGGCATCGACCACCAGCAAGGCACCTTCACACGCCGCCAGGGAACGGCTGACTTCATAGGTGAAGTCGACGTGGCCAGGGGTGTCAATGAAGTTCAGCTGGTAGGTGACGCCATCTTTGGCTTTGTAATAGAGGGTAACGCTGTGGGCCTTGATGGTGATCCCGCGTTCACGCTCCAGATCCATGGAATCCAGTACCTGGGCTTCCATTTCACGCTCGGCCAGGCCGCCGCACATCTGGATAAAGCGATCGGCCAGCGTCGACTTGCCATGGTCAATGTGGGCGATGATGGAGAAATTGCGGATATGACTCAAATCACTCACGGATCAACACTCAAAAAGGCTGCAGGCTTGGCCCGCCGAAAAATAGCCGGGAATTGTACCTGATACACGGCGCAAGCGTCACGTTCACCTGTCACCCGGATTGCATACAAAAACGCCCCGATCGGTTGATCGAGGCGTTTTCAGGGTTAAACGGCGGATGAAAGCTTGTTCATCAACCCGCTCGTCGCAGCAGCCAGACACCGGCCAGCGCACAGACTCCGGCCGGCACCAGCACCGCAAACAGCGGTGAGAAACCGAACACCAGGCTCGATGGGCCGAGCAAATCCTGAACGATGCGGAAGGTGAAGCCGACCAGCACGCCAGTGAAGACACGCTGCCCCAGGGTCACCGAACGCAGCGGGCCGAAGATGAAGGAAATGGCCATCAATACCAGTGCGGCGGTGACCAATGGCTGCAACACCTTGACCCAAAATGCCAGCCAGTAACGGCCGTTGCTCAGGCCCTGCTCCGCCAGATAGTGGATGTAACCCCACAGGCCGGTGATTGACAGCGATTCCGGAGCCATGACCACTGTGCTCAGCAATTGCGGGCTCAGGGACACATCCCAACGCTCAGTGGGCGTGTTTACAACCTCGGTGCTGCGGTCATGGAAAACGGTGGTTGCTACGTCGGTGAGCTCCCAGTGATCTTTATCGAACTCGGCCTTTTTGGCGAAGCTCGAACTCAGAAGATGGCGCTCTTTGTCAAAGCGATAGCGCGTCACGCCATACAACAGGCCATTGGGTTGAACGGCGTTGATGTGAATGAACTCTTCACCCTGGCGGTGCCACATACCGTGCTTGGCGCTTTGCGCGTCGCCACTGCCCTGAGCCAGCGAGCGGTTGGCCTGGGCCATGCTTTCGGTGGCAGGGGCTATGTACTCACCGATCAGCACGCCGGCCAGCATCAGCACCAGCATTGGCTTCATCACCGCCCAGACGATCCGGCCGATGGACACGCCGGCGGCGCGCATCACGGTCAGCTCACTGCTGCTGGCCAGACTGCCGAGGCCGATCAGGCAACCAATCAACGCTGCCATCGGCAGCATTTCATAGAGCCGGCGTGGCGCGGTCAGCAAAACGAACCCCAGGACATCAACCAGGGTGTAGGTATCGCTGACGTCGCCCATCTCATCGATAAAGGCGAACAGGGTCGCCAGACCGAGAATGATTGCCAGCACGGCGATGATCGCCATGAAGACGCTGCTGCCGATATAGCGGTCGAGTTTAACCACGAGCCACCTCCAGTGCAGCGGCGCGACGGCTGGCCATCTTCAGGCGCAACGGCTCCCAGTACAGCAGGCCGATACCGATGAACAGGAAGATCGCATGCACCCACCACAAGCCGAGGGCGGGTGGAATCTTGCCTTTTTCAAGGGCGCCGCGGGCGGCAATCAGGATGGTCAGGTAAGCCATATAAAGAAGAATCGCCGGCAGCAACTTGAGGAAACGCCCTTGACGCGGGTTGACTCGCGACAGCGGCACCGCCATCAGGGTCACGATAAACACCAGCAACGGCAGGGACAGACGCCATTGCAGTTCGGTTTTGGAGCGGATGTCGTCATTGCCCAGCAAGGTCGATGTCGGCATCGCATCGCGGTCAGTGACTTCTTCGCTGACGTCCGGCTTGGGCAGCAAAACACCATAGGTTTCGTAATGGATGGCGCGGTAATCGGCCAGCCCTGGGCTGCCGTCATAACGATAGCCGTCTTCGAGAATCAGATAGCGATTGCCGTCAGGACGAACTTCCTGACGGCCCTTCTCGGCCACCAGTACGGAAATCCCGCGATCCTTCTGATCGGCGCCGAGGTTCTTCTGCGAGATAAACACGCTGCCCAGATTGACGCGGTCATCGCTCAGCGTTTCGGTGTAGGTCACGCGGGTGCCGTCACGCAGCGCCTGGAAGCGACCTGGCTCGAGCGTATCGAATTCGGTAAGCGCGTCCTGCTTGTTGAGCAGCAACTGGAACTGGTTGGCACCTTGCGGGGCCAGGCCCAGGCTCAGCCATGCCACGACCAGCGCAACCAGGGTGGCCGGAAACAGCGTGATGCGAAACAGCTTCTGCTGGCTCATGCCGGTGGCCGAGAGCACGGTCATTTCGCTTTCGAGGTACAGGCGACCGTAGGCCAGCAGGATCCCGAGGAACAGGCCCAGCGGCAGAATCAGTTGCATGAACCCCGGCAGACGATAGCCCATGATCAGGAACAGAGAACCCGGATCGAGCTGGCCGGCAGCGGCCTGAGCGAGGTATTTGATGAAGCGACCGCTCATGATGATGACCAGCAGCACAGCACTCACAGCGCTGAGGGTCAACAGGACTTCGCGGGACAGATAACGGAAGACGATCAAACCAGACACTCCAGGGTTGTCAGGCTAAGGCGGCCAAACAAGCAAACACATCAACCGGCCCGCAAGGCAGAGCCGTCGAAAAAAGATGCGGCATTATCCTGTGATTGAGGGCGCCTGTCACTGCGCACACTCATCCGCGCGTGCAATCGGTTGAAGATCGTACAACCGAGGGTTGTCAGGCGCGGTGAGCGAGGTTCAAACTGCGGCCCTTGTCGCAGGCCTTGGCCTGCGCCTCTTCTATCTATAAGCAGGCGACTGCGAACACCGTCGAACGCCTGTGTGTTGATCATTCATTCAGGGATCCGGACATGGAACTGGTTGTAAAAAGCGTTAGCCCAGAAACGTTGAAAACCGCCACCCTGGTGGTTGCCGTCGGTGAAGGCCGCAAGCTCGGCGTCGCCGCCAAGCAGCTCGATGAACTGAGCGGCGGCGCGATCAGCGCGGTACTCAAGCGTGGCGATCTGGCCGGCAAAGTCGGCCAAAGCCTGCTGCTGCACAGCCTGCCGAACCTCAAAGCCGAGCGCGTGCTGCTGGTCGGTGTGGGCAAGGATGAAGAACTGGGCGACCGCCCGCTGCGCAAAATCGTTGCCGGCATCCTCAACACGCTGAAGGGCCTGGGCGGCAGTGATGCCGTACTGGCGCTGGATGAAATCATTGTCAAAAACCGCGACAGCTACGGCAAAACCCGTCTGCTGGCAGAAACCCTGCTGGACGGCGAATACACCTTCGACCAGTTCAAGAGCCAAAAAGCCGAACCCCGTGCCCTGAAGAAAATCACCCTGCTGACCATCAAGGCTGCCCAGGCCGAAGTGCAGCGCGCCGTGACTCACGCGACTGCGATCGCGAACGGCATGGCCTTTACCCGTAATCTGGGCAACCTGCCGCCGAACATCTGCCACCCGACGTTCCTCGGCGAGCAAGCCAAGGATCTGGGCAAAGCGTTCAAGGATCTGAAAGTCGAAGTCCTCGACGAGAAGAAGATCAAGGCGCTGGGCATGGGTTCGTTCTACGCCGTCGGCCAGGGCAGCGCCCAACCGCCGCGCCTGATCGTCATGCAATACAACGGCGGCAAGAAATCCGAGAAGCCATACGCACTGGTCGGCAAAGGCATCACCTTCGACACCGGCGGTATCAGCCTGAAGCCGGGCGCCGGCATGGACGAAATGAAGTACGACATGGGCGGTGCTGCCAGCGTCTTCGGCACCCTGCGTGCCGTGCTCGAGTTGAAACTGCCGATCAACCTGGTGTGCATCCTCGCCTGCGCCGAAAACATGCCGAGCGGCAATGCCTCGCGTCCGGGCGACATCGTCACCACCATGAGCGGCCAGACCGTGGAAATCCTCAACACCGACGCCGAAGGCCGTCTGGTGCTGTGCGACGCCCTGACATACTCCGAGCGCTTCAAGCCGCAAGCGGTGATCGACATCGCCACCCTGACCGGCGCCTGCGTCGTGGCACTGGGTGCACACACTTCCGGCCTGCTGGGCAACAACGACGAACTGATCGAGCAACTGCTCAGCGCCGGCAAAACGGCCGACGACCGTGCCTGGCAACTGCCGCTGTTCGATGAGTATCAAGAGCAACTGGACAGCCCGTTCGCCGACATCGCCAACATTGGTGGCCCAAAGGCCGGCACCATCACGGCAGCTTGCTTCCTGTCGCGATTCACCAAGAACCTCAACTGGGCGCACCTGGACATCGCCGGCACCGCGTGGACCAGCGGCGGCAAGGACAAGGGCGCCACCGGCCGCCCGGTGCCACTGCTGACCCAGTACCTGCTCGATCGCGCCAAAGCCTGAAACCGCTGACGGGCGGCGGCGTCACTTTCAGGTGACGCCGTTTGCCGCTCTGGAACCGCAATGACCAAAGTCGACTTTTATATCCTGCCCAGCGCCGATCCTTCGGCTCGTCTGGACTTTGCCTGCAAGCTCACTGAAAAAGCCTGGCGCATGGGCCACCGCATCTACCTGCATTGCAGCGATGCCGCTCAGCGTGACGATCTAGATGCTCGCTTGTGGGCGTTCAAGGGCGAAACCTTCGTGCCCCACGGCCCGGCCGACAGCGAACCTGACGGTTTGATCGTGCTGGGACTGGGCGCTGACTGCGGCGAGCATCAGGACCTGCTGGTCAATCTCGACCTGAAAGTCCCGACTTTCGCCAGCAAATTCGCCCGGGTGGCGGAAGTGGTGGTGGAGGACCCAACCATACGGGCGGCTGCGCGGGAGAGTTTCCGTTTCTACCGCGAACAGGGCTATCCTCTGCAAGATCACCGTTTACAGCGACTCTGAGCATTGCGATGGACACTCCAAAACCGCAGCAAAAGTCCGCACACCTGCTGGACGATCTTGAATCAATCCGCCAGTTGCTCGGCGATGACAACCTGCAGCCACCGCTGCTGACCGACACGGTCGACGACGGTGAACAGGAACAGATTCCGATGTTGTTCGACTCAGCCGGCACCCAGCCGCCAGCCGTCGAACCGCCACCGGCTCCCTCTGCGACACCTGCCGCGCAACCTTCGGCGACCCTCGACAAAGGCCCGGATGCCCTGCTGCACCTGGACAGCGAACTGCGCGCCGCCGCACAGTTGATCATGCAAGACGTGATCGACGACTTCGCTCCCCACATCGAAACCGAGATCAAACGTCGCCTCGATGCGCGAATGGAACGGCTTTTGAGCCAATACGAATAACCACAAATCCCCTGTGGGAGCGGGCTTGCTCGCGAATGCGGTGTATCGGCCAGTGATGAGGGCGCCTGACACACCGCATTCGCGAGCAAGCCCCCTGTCACATTTGAAACGCACACCACCCTCCCCCGCTCGCCCTCGGCCCCATGCCCCGCTATACTTCCCGGCTTTTCCTGAATAAATGCCAATAGGGTCCCGCCGCGCATGGATAAGACCTACCAGCCGCACGCCATTGAAACTTCCTGGTACAACACCTGGGAGTCCGAGAACTATTTCGCACCGCAAGGCGCGGGCGATTCCTACACCATCATGATCCCGCCGCCGAACGTCACCGGCAGCCTGCACATGGGGCACGGTTTCAACAACGCGATCATGGACGCCCTGATCCGTTTCCGCCGCATGCAGGGTCGCAACACCCTGTGGCAGCCGGGCACCGACCACGCCGGTATCGCCACGCAGATGCTGGTGGAGCGTCAACTGGAAGCCACCGGTCAGAACCGTCATGACCTGGGCCGCGAAAAATTCCTCGAGAAAGTCTGGGAGTGGAAGGATCAGTCCGGTGGCAACATCAGCCGTCAGATCCGCCGCCTCGGCTCATCCGTGGACTGGAGCCGCGAGCGCTTCACCATGGACGACGGTCTCTCGGAAGCGGTCAAAGAAGCCTTTGTGCGCCTGCACGAGGACGGCTTGATCTACCGCGGCAAGCGTCTGGTCAACTGGGACACCAAGCTGCACACGGCGATTTCCGACCTCGAAGTGGAAAACCACGACGAGAAAGGCTTCCTGTGGAACCTCAAGTACCCGCTGGCCGACGGCGCGAAAACCGCTGAAGGCAACGATTTCCTGATCGTCGCGACCACCCGTCCGGAAACCATGCTCGGCGACTCCGCCGTCGCGGTTAACCCGAACGATGAGCGCTACAAAGCCCTGATCGGCCAGTTTGTCGAGCTGCCACTGGTTGGCCGCCGCATCCCGATCATCGCCGACGATTACTGCGATCCTGAATTCGGCACCGGTTGCGTGAAAATCACCCCGGCCCACGATTTCAACGACTACGAAGTCGGCAAGCGCCACAACCTGCCGCTGCTGAACATCTTCGACAAGAACGCCGCCGTACTGCCGGCCTGTCAGGTGTTCAACCTCGACGGCACGCTGAACGAAAGCATCGACGGCAAGATCCCGGCTGAATACGTCGGTCTCGACCGTTTCGAAGCGCGCAAACAAATCGTTGCTGCGTTCGACGCCGCCGGCCTGCTGGTCAGCGTTGACGACCACAACCTGAAAGTGCCCAAAGGCGACCGTTCGGGCACCGTGATCGAGCCGTGGCTGACCGACCAATGGTACGTTTCCACCAAGCCTTTGGCCGAGCCTGCGATTGCTGCCGTTGAAGACGGTCGCATCCAGTTCGTGCCGAAACAGTACGAAAACATGTACTTCTCCTGGATGCGCGACATCCAGGACTGGTGCATCAGCCGTCAGCTGTGGTGGGGCCACCGCATTCCAGCCTGGTACGACGAATCGGGCAAGGTCTACGTCGGCCGCGACGAAGCCGAAGTGCGCGCCAAGCACAACCTTGGCCCGGACGTGGCGCTGCAACAGGACAACGACGTGCTCGACACTTGGTTCAGTTCCGGTCTGTGGACGTTCTCCACGCTGGGCTGGCCTGAGCAGACCGAATTCCTGAAGAAATTCCACTCCACCGACGTACTGGTGACGGGTTTCGACATCATTTTCTTCTGGGTGGCCCGGATGATCATGATGACCATGCACTTGATGAAGAACGAGGACGGCACGCCGCAAGTGCCGTTCAAGACCGTTTATGTGCACGGTCTGGTGCGCGATGGCCAGGGCCAGAAGATGTCCAAGTCCAAGGGCAACGTCCTTGACCCACTGGACATCATCGACGGCATCGACCTGGAAACGCTGGTGCACAAACGCACCTCGGGCCTGATGCAGCCAAAACTGGCGAAGAAGATCGAGAAGCAGACCCGCGACGAGTTCGCCGACGGCATCGCCAGCTATGGCACCGACGCACTGCGCTTCACCTTCTGCTCGCTGGCCTCGACCGGTCGCGACATCAAGTTCGACATGGGCCGCGTCGAAGGCTATCGCAACTTCTGCAACAAGATCTGGAACGCCGCGCGTTATGTTCTGGACAAGGGCGAAGACTGCGGCCAGAACGGCGAGGCCTACGAGCTGTCGCTGGCGGATCGCTGGATCATCTCGCAACTGCAACGCACCGAAGCCGAAGTCACCCGTCAACTGGATCAGTTCCGTTTCGACCTCGCCGCGCAAGCGCTGTACGAGTTCATCTGGAACCAGTACTGCGACTGGTATCTGGAATTGTCCAAGCCTGTGCTGTGGGACGAAAACGCTCCGGTTGAACGTCAGCGCGGCACCCGTCGCACGCTGGTGCGCGTACTGGAAGTGGCGCTGCGTCTGGCGCACCCGTTCATGCCGTTCATCACTGAAGAAATCTGGCAGCGCATCGCGCCGCTGGCCGGTATTCAGGGCAAGACGATCATGCTGCAACCTTGGCCAGTGGCCAATGAAGAGCGCATCGATCCGGCTGCCGAGAGCGACATCGAGTGGCTCAAGGAGCTGATGCTCGGCACGCGTAACATCCGTGGCGAAATGAACATCGGCCCGGGCAAGCCACTGCCGATCTACCTGAAGAACGTCAGCGCCGAAGACCAGCGCCGTTTGACCGAGAACGAAGCGCTGCTCAAGAAGCTCGCGCGTCTGGAATCGATCACCGTTCTGGCCGCTGGCGAAGAAGCACCGCTGTCCGCCACCGCGCTGGTCGGCGAGATGGAAGTGCTGGTGCCAATGGCCGGCCTGATCGACAAGGCTGCTGAACTGGCGCGCCTGGACAAGGAAATCCTGCGCCTGCAGGGCGAAGTCCAGCGTGTTGGCGGCAAGCTGTCCAACGCAGGTTTCGTCGACAAGGCCCCGGCCGAAGTCATCGACAAGGAACGCGCCAAACTGGCTGAAGCGGAACAGGCTTTGGGCAAGTTGGCTGAGCAACGCGCGCGGATTGCCAGTTTGTAACGGCACATCGCAATGAAAAAGGGAGGCCACATTGGCCTCCCTTTTTTATTTCTGCAGCACGATACCCCTCCCACAGTTTGAACGGTGTTGTCTTTAGATGTGGGACAATAGCCGCCACTTTCAGCCATACCCGAATCGACCACACCCATGAACGCCCCCCGCCCCCCGAAACCTGCGCGCAAGAAGCCTGAATCCGCGACCCCGGCCAAAGCCGTTGAGCCGCGTGAAAAGGCCAGCCTGCACCCGCGCAATCGCCATCAGGGTCGTTACGACTTCCCGGCACTGATCAAAACCACGCCGGAACTGGCGAAGTTCGTGATCATCAACCCGTACGGCAAGGAAAGCATCGACTTCGCCAATCCCGATGCAGTGCGCGTGTTCAACCGGGCGCTGCTCAAGTCGTTCTACGGCATTGAGCATTGGGACATTCCGGCGGACTACCTCTGCCCCCCGGTGCCGGGCCGTGCCGATTACGTGCACTTCCTCGCTGACCTGCTGGCCAGCATGAACGACGGCAAGGTGCCACGCGGTGCGATCGTCAACGTGCTGGACATCGGCATGGGCGCCAACTGCGTTTATCCGCTGATCGGCAACAGCGAATACCGCTGGCACTTCCTCGGTTCTGAAATCGATCCGACCGCCGTGGCGGCTGCCAAGGCTATCGTCCAGTCCAACGACCTGAACAAGGTCATCAAGCTGCGCCAGCAGGAGAACCGCAAGCACATCCTGATTGGTCTGCTGGAGCCGGGTGAGCGCTTTGACCTGACCATGTGCAACCCGCCGTTCCATGCCTCGATGGATGAAGCGACCAAGGGCAGCGAGCGCAAATGGCGTGCGCTGGGCCGCGCTGATCCGAAACGCAAATTGCCGGTGCTGAACTTCGGCGGCCAGTCGGCGGAGTTGTGGTGTGAGGGCGGCGAAGCACGCTTCGTGACGCAACTGATCGCCGAGAGCGCGAACTTCCAGCACAAAGTGCTGTGGTTCAGCACCCTTGTTTCGAAAGCCTCGAACCTGCCCGCCATAGAGACAGCGCTGAAAAAGGCCGGCGCGCTGGAAAGCCAGGTGGTGGAAATGTCCCAAGGGCAGAAACAGAGCCGCTTCGTCGCGTGGACCTTCCAGACCAAATCCGAGCAGCAGATCTGGCGCCGCGAGCGCTGGACGCGCTAACACTGCTCTACTTGCGGGAGCGGGCTTGCTCGCGAATGCGGTGGATCAGTCAATAAACATGTCGACTGACACTGCCCTTTCGCGAGCAAGCCCGTTCCCACATTTGATTTATGGTGTCAGTAAAAAACGGACACAAAAAAACCGTGCCCGGATTGCTCCGGTGCACGGTTTTTTTATCGCTGCGTCTTACTTGTTCACAGCGTCGGTCAGGCCTTTGGCCACAACCAGCTTGATCACTTTCTTGGCAGGGATTTCGATGGCAGCGCCAGTCGAAGGGTTACGGCCAGTGCGGGCAGGACGCTCGGTCACTTTCAGCTTGCCAATACCTGGCAAGGTGATTTCGCCGCCGTTTTCCAGCTGATCAGCAACGATTTGGCCCAGTTGGTCCAGAGCGTTACGCGCGGTGGTTTTCGGCGCGTCGATAGCTTCAGCGATGTCGGCGATCAGTTGGTCTTTAGTAAGAGCCATGTAGTGTTCCTTCCCTATCAAATTCATATGGATTGCAGAGTGCAGTGTCAGCCATCGAGCCCGATCTTCTGGATCTGGCACCCTCGGCGATAACCACGACGAGTCGGGGTTATAGATACCGAAATCAGGGTTTGGTTCGACCTGACAAATGCTGAATGCACGCTTAACGCAGTGACTTCGCGTAAGACCGGGCAAAACTAGCACAGAGGCGGGGAAATATCCGCTTCTAGCTACCCATTTGGTCAGCTTTATTGCTCTAAATCGGCAAAAAACTGCATAACCACCTTCGAGCCCCCCGGTTTTGCCCTTCAGCCCGCGCCAAAACCAGTGGTTGCGGTACACTGGGCGCTTTTTCGGGGGAGCCTGCCCTCCTCCCTTCCAACAGCCGAGAAGCCCATGCCGATCCGTCATTGCATCGTCCACCTGATCGACAAAAAACCCGACGGCACGCCCGCAGTTCTGCACGCCCGTGACTCTGAACTGGCTGAGTCCGCGGCCATCGAGAACATGCTCGCCGACCTCAACGAGAGCTATAACGCCAAACAAGGCAAAGCCTGGGGCCTGTTCCATCCGGAATCCGGTGCATTCCCGTTCAGCGGCTGGCTGAAGGAATACATGGAGGGCGCTCACGACTTCACCGCGTTCAGCAAAGTCGCGGTCGAACATCTGCAAAAGCTGATGGAAGAGTCGAACCTGTCAGTCGGCGGCCACGTGCTGTTCGCCCACTACCAGCAAGGCATGACCGACTACCTGGCCATCGCCCTGCTGCACCACAGCGAAGGCGTGGCGGTGACCGATGAGCTGGACGTGACGCCGTCGCGCCACCTCGACCTCGGTCAACTGCACCTCGCGGCGCGGATCAACGTCTCCGAGTGGCAGAACAACAAACAGTCCAAGCAGTACATCTCGTTCATCAAAGGCAAAAACGGCAAGAAGGTCTCGGAATACTTCCGCGACTTCATTGGCTGCCAGGAGGGCGTCGATGGCCCGGGCGAAACCCGCACCCTGCTCAAGGCGTTCAGCGACTTCGTCGAGAGCGAAGACCTGCCGGAAGATTCGGCCCGAGAGAAAACCAAGACACTGGTGGATTACGCCAGCAGCCAGGCCAAGCTCGGCGAACCGATGGGCCTGGAAGAGCTGTCGGAGTTGATCGACGAAGAACGTCCGAAGGCCTTCTACGATCACATCCGCAACAAGGATTACGGCCTCTCGCCGGAGATTCCGGCAGACAAACGCACCTTGAATCAATTCCGCCGTTTCACCGGCCGCGCCGAGGGCCTGTCGATCAGTTTCGAAGCGCACTTGCTGGGCTCCAAGATCGAGTACGACGAAGAGGCCGGCACCCTGGTCATCAAGGGCCTGCCGACGTCGCTCACCGATCAGCTGAAGCGCCGCAACTGATGCTCGCCAATGTACTGAAGAAGGTCGCGCTGGTTCTGCTCGTGGTGGTGGTCTATCAGAACTGGGGCAAGATCGAGCGGGTTTTCAATCCGTCACAAATGGTTTCCGAGCAGACCCGTGCCAGTGCCCATGTCGTGCTGTATGCGACCGACTGGTGCGGCTACTGCAAGCAGACCAAGCGCTTTCTCGACAGCAAGGGCATTGCGTTCAAGGAATTCGATATCGAGAAGGATGCCGAAGCGCGCAAGGCGTATGAGGCATTGGGTGGGCGCGGGATTCCATTGATCGACGTGAATGGCACGTTGATTCGCGGATTCGACCCGGACGAAATCCTCGCTGCCCTGAAATGAATGTGGGAGCAAACGCGCTCCCACGGGTTTTGCAGATGACGGGGTGAATCAGCGCGCTTCGATACGGAAACCCAAGCGTGGGAAGTGCACATGCACCACACCAGCGCGTGGGTCTTCGCGACGAAGGATCAACTCTTCACTGCCTGCAAACAACAACTCCCCAACCACCGGATCAACCCCGTAATCCGTCGCGGCAATTGCCACTGGCTGCCCGGCCTTGAAGCCGTTCGGGTCTTCGAATTGCTCACTTGGCAACGCTTGTGGCGTCGAGTTACGTGCCACCTCCAGCGCCTCCTCGGCCGTCATCTCGCTCGCGGCGCCATGGCCAAAGCCCAATACGCGGCCCACCCATGCTGACACCGCCGGATACTCATCCACCAGCGGCGCGGTGACAGGCGTCGCCTTGAGGAACCACATCGGGTGCACCAAGGCGAAGTCAGCAATCGATGGCTCACCAAACAGATAGTCACCCTGCTCGCGCAGCAACTGCTGCTCCAGACGCGCCATGATCGTCGGCCATTGGTGTTTGGCCAGTTCGGTGGACAAACGCGTAGCACTGCCACCGCTGAACAACCCGGCACGGTCTGCCAGAAAGGCCTTGATGGCTTCCGGCGGCAGTTTGCCGAAACACACCGCCACCGATTCAGGTTGAAACACCAGGCTGACCGCATGTTGGAATACCACCGAATCCGCCCATCCAGCGAAACTGGCGGTAATCATTTCCTGACCTTCAGGGAAAAATGCCGGCAGGGCTTTCTCCTGCTCCAGACGACGGGCGATCAGCGAAGTGTCGCAGTAGATGTCAGCGCCAATCTGCAGCACCGGCGTTTTACGGTAACCACCGGTCAGGGCCGTCAGGTCAGGCTTGGGCATCACCGGCGAAATATGCACCGAGCGCCACGACAAGCCTTTGAACCCCAACAGCAGGCGGGCCTTTTCGGCAAATGGGGAGGTCGGGTAATGATGCAGAATCAACTCGGACATGCTCGGCTCCGCCGCTCAGATAGTAAGCAGGCAGCTTAGCGTGCATTGGCTTGGCAACCTACAGGTCTGGCTGATAGGAACCAATCAGTCAGACTGATAAGACGCCACCAGGCATTCCTTGGCGCTTTTTTTGAGCTTTTTGATCAACCGCTCCTGGCGCAACGCATCGCTTTTATCGCGGCACAGCTCGGTATAAACCAGCGCCATGGCCGGGCTGGAGAGGAAGAATCGCGCGCCTTTGCCACTCTGATGCTTGGCAAAACGGCGCACGGGATCATCGCTGATCCCGCAATACAACGAACCATTGGCGGCGCGCACGAGGTAGACGAACCAGGACTTGCTCACCGGCTCGCCAACATCGACAGATTTTTCGCTAAGGTTGGTCACTTTGGGATTTAGGCGTGTAGAAAACAGGCGGCGATCTTATCAGCGACCAGCCTGAAATGCCTTCAGTCCCTTCAGCGCCTGGGCGCGCACGGCGTTGCGCACCAGCGGCGTCCAGCCCAGCAGCAAGCCTTTGAAGCCCAGCGCCTGACGTGACCAGCGCCACAGGTCGAAGTGGTCGTGGTGTTCGCAGATCTTGCCGTCGCGAAATACGAAGCGCGCCTGGATATCGTTGACCACGACATTGCCGGTCTGGCTGAACAGGTAGGTCGCGACCCAGTGCGCGCCACCGCTGCGCTCATCGGCGCGAACGTTGTCGAAGGTCAGGGAGAAGTCTTTGGCCCGCGTGGTGAGCATGCGCCACATGTCGCCGGCATCGCGCCCGCGCAGTTCGCCGAAGGCCGGATCGCTGAACACGACGTCATCGGTGTAACACGCGGCCATGGCGTCGGCATCGAGGTTCTCAAAGGCCTGGTAGAACCGGGTGATCAGCGCGGCGTGGGCTTCACTCATGGGCAAACTCCAAAAAATGGACAGATTGCCAGTACGATAATCCGCAAAGTGCGCAAACACTATCGGCATTCGTAAACCGAATACCCGCAGCACACAAAACCTATGTGCGAGCCTGCTCGGTTCCACATTTGAAATCAGCGCATTCAGATTTTTTCGCTTGTGACCTGAACGTACAACGCACGACCGGCCCCCAGGCCGGCGAGGATCGCGCCACAGCCAATGATGCCGAAGATCCAGCCCAACGCATTCCAGCCGCCGGTCCAGTCATGCACCACACCGACCGCGAACGGCCCCATCGACGCCAGCGTGTAGCCGAAGCCCTGGGACATGCTCGACAGATTCGCCGCTACATGAGCATCCCGCGAGCGCAACACAATCAACGTCAACGCCAGACTGAACGTACCGCCCTGCCCCAGCCCCAGTAGAATCGCCCAGCCCCACAGGCCTTCGATCGGTGCATACAGGCAACCGAACAAACCGCCGAGGGTCAGCGCCATCACCACCACGATGGCCAGACGCTGATCCTTGCCACGGGTCGCCAGCCAGGGCGCGGCCAGCGAACTGGCGAGCTGGATGATCACCGAGCCGGACAGCACCAGGCCGGCCTGAGTCGGTGTCAGCCCACGACCGATGAGGATCGAGGGCAACCAGCCGAAAACGATGTAGGCCAGCGACGATTGCAGGCCCATGTACAAAGTCACCTGCCAGGCCAGCGGGTCACGCAGCAAACCACGCACGCGGTAGGCGACGTTATGCGCACCGTGTTTGCGCCCGACTTGCGGCAACCAGAAGACCGCGGCGACCAGCGCCGGAATGACCCAAAAGCCCAGGCCCATGGTCCAGTTGTGACCCAAGTGTTCGCTCAGCGGCACGCTCGAACCTGCCGCCATTGCTGCGCCCAGGCACAAGGCCATGGTGTAGACACCGGTCATGGTGCCGGCGTGTTTGGCGAAGTCGCGTTTGACGATGCCTGGCAGCAAAACGCCGATGATGCCGATGCTGGCGCCGCCCAATACGCTGCCGGCGAACAAGCCGATCTCGCCAAAGTTGCTGCGCAAAATGATCCCGCCAGCCAGTGTCAGCAGAATCCCCAGCACCACCCGTTCTGCACCAAAACGCCGCGCCAGAATCGGTGCCAGCGGTGCAAACAATCCGAGGCAGAGCACCGGCAGCGTGGTCAGCAAACCCGCCTGCGCCGCCGACAGCCCGAGGCTTTTGGAAACATCGCTGAGCAACGGTGCCATGCTCGACAGCGCCGGGCGCAGGTTCAGCGCCACCAGAATCAAGCCCAGCAGCAACAGCCACGGCCGACGTACCAGGGGGTGGCTTTGTTGCACCTGCTCGTCATCGGCCTCGGCGTCGATCAGCAGCTCTTCAAGTTCGGCTGTTCGCTTGGGAGCGGACAGGTTTATTTCGCTTTCAAGATTCATTGATCAACTGCCTCGATATGGCTTTGGCCCGCTCCGGGTCACGTCGCTCGACCGCATCGAGCAATTCGATGTGCAGATCGAACACTTCCTGACGACGCGGGGAGATGTTCAGGGTCTGGCGCAATTGCGCGCCGACGATGCTGGAAAAATAGCGATACAGCTCGCTGAGGGTCGGGTTGTGCGCGGCGTCCACCAGCCGACGATGGAACACCAGATCGCAGGCAATGTAGGTATCGAGATCGCCGTGGTAATGGCTGCCGCTGGTGCCAAGCGCCTCGCGCAATGCGACGAGGTCTTCGTCGCTGCGGCGCAACGCCGCCAGACCAATGGCCTCGACCTCAAGGATGTGCCGGGTTTCCCGGGCCTGCTCCAGTGAGCAGCGCGACAGCGCCTTGAGCGTGTCCATCGGGTCGACCACCGCGCGCAAATAACTGCCGTCGCCCTGACGGATTTCGATCAGCCCGGAAAACGCCAGCACGCGCATGGCTTCACGCACGGTGTTACGACTGATGCCCAGTTCGGCGCACAGCTCAGGTTCGGTGGGCAGACGCTCACCGACCTGCCAGACGCCGCTGTTGATACGCTGGCGAAGCTGATCCAGGGCCTGATCGACCAGGGATCGTTTGATGAGTGGAGAAATATCTGACATAGGATTCGCCCTTTCATCCAATCATAGGATGAATTTTCTGACATGTTAGTCAGACCCTTGTGGGACGGCAACCACCTAGGGTCAATCGGAGACACATGGAGCGGCATTTTCGATTGGTGAAATTACCCTTTAAGGGTAATTTTAGGGACAGGGTTTTGCTTTCTTATGGAAAAGAACACACCCCATTACGACGTGGCGGTGATTAAGGCGGATGTCGTGCGACGCGGCAAAGAAGCCTTCACCCGACGCGCGCTGGAGACTGGCAGGGAAATGGGCATGTCATATGAATCAATGACGCATATCGTCTGCTCGCTTGAGCGGCGCATGCTTTACAAATCCATGACGTCCTACGCCAACCATCGCAACTGGCACGACGTTTATCACACCTCGTTTCGTGGTTTGGAGATTTACATCAAAGTGACTTACTGCTCTGGCGGTGGGCCCCCGGGAATCTCCTTCAAGGAGAAAAACACATGAGCAAAAGACCGTGCATCAGTTGCGGCACCGAAGACGGAATGAGTCATTTTCGAAATCGCAGTCTCACCGTCAATTACAAACAGTTTTCGCGGCTCGTGCACACTCTTGCCGGTTGGGAGTGCAGGGCTTGCGGTGAAATCATTTTTGACAACGACACCGACAGCGCTGAACGCTACGTGGATGCCGGGGATCGTTTGCTCGAAGACTCCCTTCGACTTATTGGCACCGAGATGAAACGCATCCGACTTAAGCTTCATCTCACCCAAAGGAACGCGGTGAAGTTGTTATCGGGTGGAGGACACAATGCATTTTCACGCTACGAGCGGGGCGAGCTTGCTCCTCCTCAACCGCTGCTCACCTTGATGCAACTACTGGATCGCCACCCGCATTTGTTGGCCGACGTACAGGCAGTCAATCAAGGTAACGATCTCAAGCAGCTAATGGCTGCGCGTTACCCAGAACACGAACCTGTATTGACCTCCTGACCCCGGACAAAATAAACCCGGAACTCAATCCGGGTTTAATTCAATGCCTGGACTCGATCAATGCAAAATCTGACTCAAGAACAGCTTCGTCCGCTCATTCTGCGGATTATCGAAGAAGTCGTTCGGCGCAGCCTGCTCTACGATCTCGCCCTTGTCCATGAAGATCACGCGATTGGCCACGGTACGGGCGAAGCCCATTTCATGGGTCACGCAGAGCATGGTCATGCCGTCTTCGGCGAGGCCGATCATGGTATCCAGAACTTCTTTCACCATCTCTGGATCGAGCGCCGAGGTCGGTTCGTCGAACAGCATGATTTTCGGCTTCATGCACAGGGCGCGGGCGATCGCCACACGCTGCTGCTGACCGCCGGACAATTGCCCCGGAAATTTATGCGCCTGTTCCGGAATGCGTACGCGCTCCAGATAATGCATGGCGATTTCTTCGGCCTTGCGCTTGGGCATCTTGCGTACCCACATCGGCGCCAGGGTGCAGTTCTGCAAAATGGTCAGGTGCGGGAACAGGTTGAAGTGCTGAAACACCATGCCGACTTCACGGCGGATCGCTTCGATTTGCTTGAGGTCGTTGGTCAGCTCTACGCCATCGACAACAATGCGGCCCTGCTGGTGTTCTTCCAGGCGATTGAGGCAACGAATGGTGGTCGACTTGCCGGAACCCGACGGGCCGCACAGGACGATACGCTCGCCCTGCTTGACGTTGAGGTTGATGTCCTTGAGCACGTGGAACTGGCCGTACCACTTGTTGACGCCCTGCATCTGAATGATGCCTTCAGGGCTCACAGGCTTTTTGCTTGCTTCAGTCATTACACAACTCCTAACGCTTGTGGCCAGTGTCGAGCTTGCGTTCCAGGTGCATGGAATAGCGCGACATACCAAAACAGAAAATCCAGAACACCAGGGCGGCGAACACGTAGCCTTCGGTGGCCATGCCCAGCCATTTTGGATCGGCAGCGGCTTGCTTGACGCTGTTGAGCAGGTCAAAGAGGCCGATGATGATCACAAGGCTGGTGTCCTTGAACAGCGCGATGAAGGTGTTGACGATCCCGGGAATCACCATTTTCAGGGCTTGGGGCAGGATCACCAGGCCCATCGCTCGCCAATAACCGAGGCCCATCGCCGAAGCGGCTTCGTACTGACCTTTGGGGATCGCTTGCAGACCGCCGCGCACCACTTCAGCGACATAGGCTGACTGGAACAGGATCACGCCGATCAGCGCCCGCAGCAGCTTGTCGAAGTTCATGCCTTCAGGCAGGAACAGCGGCAGCATCACCGAAGACATGAACAGCACCGTGATCAACGGCACGCCGCGCCAGAACTCGATGAAGGTCACGCAGACCACACGAATCGCCGGCATATTCGAACGACGGCCCAGTGCCAGAATGATCCCCAGTGGCAACGCACCGGCAATACCGACGGTGGCGATCACCAACGTCAGCATCAGACCACCCCATTTAGGCGTCGGGACGTTGATCAGGCCGAAGAGTCCGCCGTGCAGCAGAAAGTAGGCAATGATCGGGTACAACACCAGAAAGCTCAGCCCGTACACCGCTTTACGCGGAAAACGCGAGATGAACAGCGGTGCCGCGCCAATGACCGCCAGCCATACGGTCAGATCCACCCGCCAGCGCAAGGCCGTCGGGTAATAGCCATACATGAACTGGCCAAAACGCTGCTGAATGAACACCCAGCAGGCGCCGTCCTTGGTGCAATCGGCGCGAGTGGTGCCGACCCAATTGGCATCGAGAATCGCCCAACTGAGAATCGGAGGAACCACCAGATAGATCAGATAGAACGCAAACAGGGTCAGCAGGGTGTTGAGCCAGCTGGAGAACATGTTCGCGCGCATCCATGCAATCACACCGATGCTACTGCTCGGTGGAGGCATGTCGGGTTTGAAAGTATGAGTACTCATGCGCTTTTCCTTACCGCTCGATCAGCGCAATGCGCTTGTTGTACCAGTTCATCAGCAGGGAAATGCTGATACTGATCGCCAGGTACACGCTCATGGTGATGGCAATGACTTCGATCGCCTGACCGGTCTGGTTGAGCACGGTGCCGGCGAACAGCGAAACCATTTCCGGATAACCGATACCGGCCGCCAGCGAGGAGTTCTTCGCCAGGTTCAGGTATTGGCTGGTCAGCGGTGGAATGATCACGCGCAAAGCCTGCGGGATAATCACCTTGCGCAGGGTTGGGCCGTTTCGCAAACCCAGAGAGTGCGCCGCTTCGGTTTGCCCGTGGCTGACAGAGGCGATACCCGACCGCACGATCTCGGCAATAAAGGCCGCCGTGTAGACCGTCAGGGCCAGGGTCAAGGCCAGCAGTTCCGGAATAAGCACCCAGCCATCGACAAAGTTGAAACCTTGCAGGTGGGGGAATTCCCAACGCAGCGGCGCGCCGAAGATCAGTGCGCACAACGCAGGAATCACAAAGAACAGCGCCACCCCGGCCCAGAACTTGTGGAACGGCACACCGGTTGCTTCAAAGCGCTTGTTGGCCCAGCGGCACATCAGCACAACAGCAACGATGGCCACGACGACGCTGACCACAAACGGCCAGAACCCGTCCGCCGCCAACGCCGCGGGCATATTCAAGCCGCGACTGCTGACAAAGAAGGTGTCACCGAAGTTATGACTGTTGCGCGGCCCTGGCATGGTCAGAAATACCGCGAAGTACCAGAACAGGATTTGCAGCAGCGGTGGGATGTTACGGAAAACCTCAACGTAAACTGTCGCCAGCTTGTTGATGATCCAGTTCTTGGACAGCCGCGACACACCGATGATGAAGCCCAGGATTGTCGCCAGGATCACGCCGATGATGGTCACCAGCAAGGTGTTGAGCAGGCCGATGACAAAGACCCGGGCATAGCTGTCCGATTCTGTGTAGTCGATCAGGTGTTGTGCGATGCCGAACCCGGCACTGCGTTCCAGAAAGCTGAAACCGGAAGTAATGCCCCGGTGTTGAAGGTTGGTTTGCGTGTTATCGAACAGATACCAACCCATACTGACCACCGCGATAACCGTGATGATCTGAAACAGCCACGCACGCACACGTGGATCGCTGAGGCTGAACCTCTGCTTTGGTGCGCCGATTGAATTTTGCATGAAGTGCCCCGCAAAGAATGGAACAGAACATCACCCGGTGGTTGGCCCACCGGGTGATAGAACCATCAGCGCACTGGTGGTGCGTATTGAATGCCGCCGTTGGTCCACAGGGCATTCAGGCCGCGGTCGATTTCCAGCGGAGTGCTCTTGCCGAGGTTTTTCTCGAAGATCTCGCCGTAGTTACCGACTTGCTTGACGATTTGCACGACCCAGTCTTTGGGCAGTTTCAGGTCTTTGCCGTATTCACCGTCAGCGCCCAGCAGACGGGCAACGTCCGGGTTCTTGGTGGATTTGGCTTCGGCTTCAACGTTTTTCGAAGTGATGCCGGCCTCTTCAGCGTTGAGCATTGCATAGCCAACCCAACGAACGATGGCCAGCCACTCGTCGTCACCGTTACGCACGACCGGACCCAGAGGCTCTTTGGAAATGGTTTCCGGCAGAACTACGTAATCCTTCGGCGAGGCCAGCTTGGTGCGTTGTGCATACAGCTGCGACTTGTCGGAAGTCAGCACGTCGCAACGACCGGATTCCAGCGATTTGGCGCTTTCATCGGAGGTGTCGAAAGTGATCGGGGTGTACTTCAGGCCATTGCCACGGAAGTAATCGGAAACGTTCAATTCGGTGGTGGTACCGGCTTGAATACAGATGGTCGCACCGTCCAGTTCCTTGGCACTTTTCACGCCCAGCTTCTTGTTAACCAGGAAGCCGACACCGTCGTAATAAGTGATGAAACCAGGAAACTTCAAGCCCATGCCGGCATCACGCGAGCTGGTCATGGTGGTGTTGCGCGACAGAACGTCGATCTCGCCGGATTGCAGCGCGGTGAAGCGCTCCTTGGCATTCAACTGGCTGAACTTGACCTTGGTCGCGTCGCCGAAAACAGCAGCGGCCACCGCGCGGCAGACGTCAGCGTCGATCCCGAGGATCTTGCCGGTAGAGTCCGGCACCGAGAAGCCCGGCAGACCGTCACTCACGCCACACTGCACGAAACCTTTCTTCTGCACGGCATCCAGCGTTGCACCCGCCTGAGCGAACCCGCTGACGCCGAGAACCGTTGCTGCAGTCACGATCGCCAGAGTGGATTTCAACATCTTCATTCAAACCTCCAGTTTTGCTCTTGTTGTGTCGGAGCTTGAGTCCTGTCGCACCCTTTTGAGGCGTTGTTGACCCGTGTTGGCTTTTTTGGGGTCAACCGACGTATGAACCTTCGCTATGAGTCTAGTAGGAGAAAATCCACATCATGGACAACTCACTTCTCACCAGTCGGCCGAACGGGCTGTAGCCCTTTCACGTTCGCTAAGCCCGAAGCGGCCATTGGCGAACATCCATCACCGGATTCTTTGCTATCCCGTCATCAGGCGTTCACTGATAGTGTTACCGCCAGGCGCGAGATCGATTGCACGACTACCTCAAAGCAAAGCCCGTACCACACCGGCCGCTGAAGCGATTGAGCGACAGGTCAATAGCAAAACTTGCAGCCTTGCGACATATTCTTAACAGATAAACCGGGCGCGCACGCAAATCGCGCACTCAATGAGAGCGCCCGCACACAATTGGAGCAGCCATGACCGAGCCCTTGATTCTTCAGCCTGTTAAGCCCGCAGACGCCTGCGTGATCTGGCTGCACGGCCTCGGCGCCGATCGCTATGACTTCCTGCCGGTGGCTGAAGCGTTGCAGGAAAGCCTCTTGAGCACGCGTTTCGTGCTGCCTCAGGCGCCGACCCGGCCCGTTACCATTAATGGTGGATATGCCATGCCGAGCTGGTACGACATCAAAGCCATGAGCCCGGCGCGAGCGATCGACCGCGATGAACTGGAAGCCTCTGCCGAAGACATTATCGAGTTGATAGAAAGCGAGCGAGCCAGCGGAATAGACGCCTCGCGAATTTTTCTTGCCGGTTTTTCCCAGGGCGGCGCCGTGGTTTTACACACCGCGTTTTTGAAATGGCAGGGCCCATTGGGCGGGGTGCTGGCGCTGTCGACGTATGCGCCAACGTTCAGCGATGCACTGGAGTTGTCCGCCAGCCAGCAGCGCATCCCGGCGCTTTGCCTGCACGGTCAATTCGACGGTGTGGTGCAGAACTCGATGGGGCGTAGCGCATTTGAGTATTTAAAGCAGCATGGTGTCACCGTGACATGGCAGGAATACCCAATGGAGCACGAAGTGTTACCCGAAGAAATTCGCGACATCGGCGTCTGGTTGAGCGAACGCCTGCGCTGATTTTGCGCGCAAGCCCTGCCCTTTGATCATCCCACTACGCCGCGCCCGATTCTTGCATTACACTGGCCGGCGTACATTCCTTAACCAATTGATGAGATGACCGTGCTCAAAGCACTCAAGAAAATGTTCGGTAAAAGCGAGGCTGAGCAGCTCGCGCCAGTTCCCAGTGCGCCCTCGAGCGCCCCCGGTCATCGCACCGATGTGCCTGCGGTCGACCGCCAGGCTTTTGTAGCGCCACCCAAGCAAGTGCCAAAACCTGCCCCGACCGTACCCGTTGTCGCAACGCCGGCAATGAGCGAAGCGCCAAAACCGGCCAGAGCGCGTCGCGAGCCCAAGCCCAAGGCACCGGTCATCCCTTGGAAACTCGAAGACTTCGTCGTCGAGCCTCAGGAAGGCAAAACCCGCTTCCACGATTTCAAGCTGTCCCCGGAACTGATGCACGCCATCCAGGACCTGGGCTTCCCGTATTGCACGCCGATCCAGGCGCAAGTGCTGGGCTTCACCCTCGCCGGCAAAGACGCCATCGGTCGCGCGCAGACCGGCACTGGCAAGACGGCCGCGTTTTTAATCTCGATCATCACTCAACTGTTGCAGACGCCGCCGCCCAAAGAGCGCTACATGGGCGAACCCCGCGCGCTGATCATCGCGCCGACCCGCGAACTGGTGGTGCAGATCGCCAAGGACGCCGCCGACCTGACCAAGTACACCGGCCTGAACGTGATGACGTTTGTGGGCGGCATGGATTTCGACAAGCAACTCAAACACCTCGAAGCACGCCATTGCGACATCCTCGTCGCCACACCGGGCCGTCTGCTTGACTTCAACCAGCGCGGCGACGTGCACCTGGACATGGTCGAAGTGATGGTGCTGGACGAAGCCGACCGCATGCTCGACATGGGCTTCATCCCGCAAGTACGCCAGATCATTCGCCAGACGCCACCGAAAAGCGAACGTCAGACGCTGCTGTTCTCCGCGACCTTCACCGAAGACGTGATGAACCTGGCCAAGCAGTGGACCACCGACCCGTCCATCGTCGAGATCGAGTCGCAGAACGTCGCCAACGAAAACGTCGAACAGCACATTTATGCCGTGGCCGGCGCCGACAAGTACAAACTGCTCTTCAACCTGGTCAACGATAACGGCTGGGAACGCGTGATCGTGTTCGCCAACCGCAAGGACGAAGTACGCCGCATCGAAGAACGCCTGGTGCGTGATGGCATCAACGCCGCGCAACTGTCCGGCGACGTGCCGCAGCACAAACGCATCAAGACGCTGGAAGGCTTTCGCGAAGGCAAGATTCGCGTGCTGGTGGCCACCGATGTTGCCGGTCGCGGCATCCACATCGACGGTATCAGCCATGTGATCAACTTCACCCTGCCGGAAGTGCCGGACGACTACGTGCACCGCATCGGCCGTACCGGTCGTGCTGGCGCCGATGGTGTGTCGATCAGCTTCGCCGGCGAGGACGACTCCTATCAATTGCCGTCCATCGAAGAAAAACTGGGCCGCAAGATCAGTTGTGAAACGCCGCCAACGCATCTGTTGCGCGCCGTTGAGCGCAAGCGTCCACAGTAAGCGACGCCATAAAAGAAGCGCAGCCGGTAACGGACTGCGCTTTTTTTTCGCCTGATTTTTTTCAACAGGCGCTTGCTAGGCAGAACTAAAAGTCCATAATGGACAAATTAGTTTAACTCTTGTCTCCGGAGCCAGATATGTCCAGTACGCCTTACGTGATCGACCAAGCCCAGGCTCAGGAACTGCTGGCCCGCATCGATGTACCGCAGATTCTGCGCAAGCTGTTCCGCGATCTCGCTGCTGGCCATGCGGTGCAACCGGCCCAGCAACGGGTGGAATTCGCGCAGGGCGCCGGAGACTTCATCAACTATCTGGGCGTGCTGGCCGAGGACGGTGTGTACGGCGTGAAGACGTCGCCGTACATCGTCCACGAGCAAGGGCCGCTGGTCACGGCGTGGACGCTGCTGATGTCGATGAAAACCGGTCAACCGTTGCTGCTTTGCGATGCCGGTCAACTGACCACCGCACGCACGGCCGCGACCACCGCTGTCGCCGTCGATGCGCTCGCCCCGCTGGATGCGCGGCGTCTGGCGATTATCGGCAGCGGTAAGGTCGCCCAGGCGCATCTGCATGACGTCAAATCGTTGCGCGACTGGCAGAGCATCAGCCTTTACTCGCCGAGCCTGCGTGAAGATCCTGAAACACAGGCCGTGTTGAAAGCCCTTGCCCCAAGCCTGAAGATCGCCGACAACCGTGAAGCCGCCATCGCCGATGCGGACGTGATCATGCTGTGCACCTCGTCCGCAGGCCCCGTGATCGACCCGGCAACCTTGAGCAAACCGGCGCTGATCACCTCGATCAGCACCAACGCCCCGCGCGCCCATGAAATACCGCCGCAGAGCCTCAACGACATGCAGGTGTTCTGCGACTATCGACTGACCACGCCAGACTCGGCGGGTGAGATGTTGATTGCCGCTGAACAGCATGGCTGGGACAAGGATTCGATCATCGGCGATCTGGCAGATCTGCTGAGTGAAAAAGTGCAGCGCCCCGGTTACGAACGTCACGTATTTTTCCGTTCAATCGGCCTGGGTCTGGAAGATATCGCCGTGGCCAATGCGGTTTACCACCTGCAGCACTGACACCTCGCCTCTCCGTGGGAGCGGGCTTGCTCGCGAAGAGGGAGTGTCAGGCACCGTTGGTGTCGTCTGACACACCGCTTTCGCGAGCAAGCCCGCGCCCACAGGGAAATCGTCGAACTTCCCGATATTGCGCCTTACTGGAGACATTCATGAGCCAGGCAGATTTCATCATCATCGGCGGCGGGATTGCCGGCGCCTCCACCGGTTTCTGGCTATCGCCGCATGCCAAAGTGATTGTGCTGGAACGTGAATCGCACCCGGCCTATCACTCCACCGGACGCTCCGCGGCGCTGTTCACCGCCGCTTACGGCACGCCGCAAGTACGCGCTCTGACGCAAGCCAGCCGCGCATTCTTCGACCACCCGCCCGCCGGTTTCTGCGAGCACCCATTGCTCACGCCACGCGGCGAAATGACCGTGGATTTCACCGGTGACGCCGCCGAACTGAGCAACCAGTACCTGAGCGCAAAAGCGACAGTGCCGCAGATGCAACTGCTCAGCGCCGACGAAGCGTGTGCACGGCTGCCGATCCTGCGCCGAGAAAAAGTCCACGGCGCGATCTACGATCCGAGCGCCAGCGACATTGATACTGACGCATTGCATCAGGGCTATCTGCGCGGTATCCGCCGGAACAATGGCGAAGTGCACACCGATTGCGAAGTGCTCAGTCTGAACCGCGATGCCGATGGCCTCTGGCAAGTGCAAACCCAGGATCAGACGTTCAGCGCGCCAGTGATCATCAACGCCGCCGGTGCCTGGGCCGACAAGATCGGCGAACTGGCCGGGGCAAAACCGCTGGGCCTGCAACCGAAGCGCCGCGCCGCGTTCATCTTTGCCGGTCCCGAAGGCGTCGACATTCATCACTGGCCCATGCTGGTCAGCCTCGACGAATCCTTCTACATGAAACCCGACGCCGGGATGTTTCTCGGCTCGCCAGCCAATGCCGACCCGGTCGAACCCCACGATGTACAGCCGGAAGAACTGGACATTGCCATGGGCATCTACCAGATCGAAGAAGCGACCACCCTGACCATCCGCCGACCGACCCGCACCTGGGCCGGACTGCGCAGCTTCGTCGCCGACGGCGACCTGATCAGTGGCTTCGATCAGCAAGTACCGGGGCTGTTCTGGGTCGCGGCGCAAGGCGGTTACGGCATTCAGACTTCACCGGCGATGGGTCAGGCCAGTGCGGCGCTGGTGCGCGGTCAGCCACTGCCTGAACATCTGCACCAGTTCGGTCTGAGCAGCGCCATGCTCTCCCCTGCCCGGCTGTCTGAGCAACACCCCGGATGACGCGCTCCACCGATTGCGGCAAACTCGCAGCGCCTCCTGTTTACGGGGGCGCTGACGCTGCCTGGAGCTCCACTGTCATGACCGCCAACGAACTCGATCCGGCACTGGATAACTTCCGCGCCATCGCCGACGCCATCGCCACCCTGTTCTTCCCGCACGCCGAAGTGGTGCTGCACGACCTGCGCACGCAGAAAGTCGACTACATCGCCAACAACCTGTCGAAACGGGAAATCGGCGACGATTCATCACTGGAGGACATGCTCAGCGAGGAGGTCAGCGAGCGCAATATCGGCCCGTACGAAAAGTTGAATTGGGACGGTCAGAAAATTCGCAGCCTGAGTACCGTGCTGCGTGACAGCGAAGGCCATCCGCAGGCGGTGCTGTGCATCAATCTGAATATTTCGTTGTTCGAGAACGCCAAGGCCGCGCTGGACCTGTTTCTGTCGCCGAGCAAACTGATCCCGCAACCAGACTCATTGTTTCGCGATGACTGGCAGGAGCGCATCAACACCTTCCTGCACGCCTGGCTGCGTGAACGGCAACTGAGCCTGAATCTGCTGACCCGCGATCACAAGCGAGAACTGGTGCTGGCACTGCACGCCGAAGGCGCGTTCAAGGGCAAGAGCGCCTCGAACTACGTGGCCAATGTGCTGAACATGGGGCGGGCGACGGTGTACAAGCATTTGAAGGAATTGAAGGGCTAAAGATTTGCAGAGACCGTAGCGGCCTTTTCGCGAGCAAGCTTGCCCCCACAGTGACCGAGCCGTACACAGGTTTCATGTACGACGCCATCACTGTGGGAGGCGGCTTGCTCCCGAAGGCGGATGATCAGTCGCCGTAGATATCGGACTTGAAATACTTCTCGGAAATCTTCTGATATTCGCCACTGGCGCGAATCCCGTCGATCGCGCTGTTCAACTCGCTGACCAATTCCTTATTGCCCTTGCGCACCGCAATCCCCGCGCCTTCGCCGACGTACTTCGGATCCTTCAACTCAGGCCCGACAAACGCATACCCCTTGCCACGCGGCATCGACAGAAAGTCATTCAGTGGAATGGTGTCAGCAAAAATCGCATCGAGGCGCCCGGCCGCCAGGTCCATGTAGATTTCTTCGTTGTTGCTGTAGCGCTTGACGTTGATGCCCTTGGGTTCAAACACCTCGGTCGCGTAACGGTCGGTGGTGGTTGCGCGCTGCACGCCGACGTTTTTGCCCTTGAGGCTGGCGTACTGGTCATCGACCGTGGCGCCTTCCTTCATCACCAGACGCGATGACGTGAAGTAGTACTTGTGGCTGAAATCCACCGATTTTTTGCGATCTTCGTTAATGGTCATGGACGACAGCGCCATGTCGATTTTCTTCACCTTCAGGGAAGGAATCAGACCGTCGAACTCACCTTCGACCCACACGCACTTGGCCTTCATCTGCGCACACAGGGCGTTACCGATGTCGTAGTCGAAACCAACGATTTCACCTTTGTCGGTTTTCGAGGCGAAGGGCGGGTAAGCGGCTTCGATTCCGATGCGCAGGGTTTTCTCGGCAGCGAATACGTTGCTGCACGCCAGCAGGCTGAACGCCAGACCGGTGATGAGGGGGAGCTTCTTCATATTCGTTCTCTCGCGGGTTGTTGTTGGTTTGGCAAGACAGAAGAAAGAATTGAAACAGGGGAATGCCTTTTTTGTACTTATAATTCCATACTGGACTTTAATGTATACATCGTCAATCGGGTGTGCGCAGATCGTAGCGGCCGGTGGTCGGGTGATTCAGGATGTTTATACGGTGAGACTGAGGGCCCTTTCGCGAGCAAGCCCGCTCCCACAAAGGAACGCATTCCAATGTGGGAGCGGGCTTGCTCGCGAAGACTGACTTGAGGGTGACGCCGGTTTTAAACCTTCCAGCGATCTGCGGCGGTATGATCGCTGTCACGCCCCTCAACCCAACGTGGTCCGTCGCTGGTGTTTTCTTTCTTCCAGAACGGCGCACGGGTTTTGAGGTAGTCCATGACAAAGGCGCAAGCATCGAACGCGGCTTCACGGTGGGCGCTGGCGGCGCCGACGAACACAATCGGTTCACCCGGCTCCAGAGCACCAATGCGGTGCAGCACCTCCAGCTTCAACAACGGCCAGCGCTGTTCGGCTTCGACGGCAATTTTGCCAAGGGCCTTTTCGGTCATGCCCGGATAGTGTTCGAGGAACATCCCCGCTACATCCAGCCCATCATTGAAGTCGCGCACGTAGCCGACAAAACTCACCACGGCGCCGACCCCGACATTGGCCGCGTGCATCGCATTGACTTCAGCGCCCGGATCGAACGGCGTGGCCTGCACGCGAATCGCCATGGTTCAGCCTCCGGTCACGGTGGGAAAGAACGCCACTTCGTCACCCTCGGCCACCGGTTCGTCGAGCTGGCAGAGGTCTTCGTTGCGCGCACACATGAGGTTCTGCTCGCCCAGCACGTCGGCACCGTCACGCTGGACCAACAACGCACGCACGTCATCGACCGTGGCGAAATCACCTTCGACCTGCAGCGAGTCCATACCCAGCGCTTCACGGTATCGGGCAAAAAATTTTACGGTCAGGTTCATGGCTGCTCCGCCTGGAAATGCCCGCTCTTGCCGCCGACTTTCTCCAGCAAGCGCACGCTTTCGATGGTCATGCCGCGATCCACGGCTTTGCACATGTCGTAGATGGTCAGGGCGGCGACGCTGGCAGCGGTCAGCGCTTCCATCTCCACACCGGTCTGGCCCGAGAGCTTGCAACGGGCAACGATACGCACGGCGTCATCGCCCTCAGCGCTGAGCTCGACTTTGACGCCGGTCAGCATCAGCGGGTGGCAAAGGGGAATCAGATCGCTGGTCTTCTTCGCTGCCTGAATGCCGGCAATACGCGCCACGGCGAACACATCACCCTTGGGATGGCCGCCGCTGACGATCATTTGCAGGGTTTCGGGGAGCATGCGCACCAGCGCTTGGGCCGTCGCTTCACGGAACGTCACGGCTTTTTCGGTGACGTCGACCATGTTGGCGCGACCTTGGGAATCGAGATGAGTCAGCACGGGATTACTCCTGATCAGGAGCGGGGATTGTAAACCTGCGAGTCAAATTTCCGCGAGTTTGATTACAGCCACACCGCAAATCTACTGAGGGAGCGGGCTTGCTCGCGAAAGCGCAGTGTCAGTCACCAGTAATATGACCTGAGACACTGCCTTCGCGAGCAAGCCCCACATTTGGTTTTGTGTTTACCCATAAAAAACCGGGCGGCTGTTGGGCCGCCCGGTTTTGTTTGCGGGGTTACAGGTGCGATTCGGCGTATTCGGCCAGGATCGAGCGAGGCACCCCTTGCAGGGTGATGTGCACTCCGTTGGGGAAGTCTTTGAAGCGTTCGGTCAGGTACGTCAGCCCGGAGCTGGTCGCGGACAGGTAAGGGGTGTCGATCTGCGCCAGGTTGCCCAGGCACACCACTTTGGAGCCGGCGCCAGCCCGGGTGATGATGGTTTTCATCTGGTGCGGCGTGAGGTTCTGGCATTCGTCGATCAGGATCAGGCTTTGCTGGAAGCTGCGACCGCGAATGTAGTTAAGCGATTTGAATTGCAGCGGCACTTTGCTGAGGATGTAGTCGACGCTGCCATGGGTGTTTTCGTCATCCATGTGCAAGGCTTCGAGGTTGTCGGTGATGGCGCCCAGCCAAGGCTCCATTTTTTCCGCTTCGGTGCCGGGCAGGAAGCCGATTTCCTGATCCAGCCCTTGTACGCTGCGGGTCGCGATAATGCGGCGATAGCGCTTGCTGACCATGGTCTGCTCGATCGCAGCCGCCAGCGCCAGAATGGTTTTACCCGAACCGGCAGCCCCGGACAGGTTGACCAGATGGATGTCCGGGTCCAGCAGCGCGTACAGCGCCAGACTCTGATAGATGTCCCGTGGCTTGAGCCCCCAAGCCTCTTGATGGAGCAGCGGTTCCTGATGCAGGTCGAGGATCAGCAGCTTGTCTTCTTCGATCTCCTTGATCCAGCCGACAAAGCCCTGTTCGTCAATGATGAACTCGTTGATGTGGACCGCCGGCAGGTTGTCGATCAGTTGCACCTGATGCCAGGTGCGGCCGTGGTCCTGGCGGGTGTCGACCTTGCTCACGCGGTCCCAGAAAGAGCCGGTCATGTTGTGATAGCCGTTGGGCAGCAGGGAGACGTCATCGACCAGTTGGTCGGTGCTGTAGTCTTCGGCGGCAATCCCGCAGGCGCGCGCCTTGAGGCGCATGTTGATGTCTTTGGTGACCAGCACCACAGGTTTTTTCGGATCGCGCGCGTGCAGGTCGATCAACTGGTTGATGATTTTGTTGTCGTTCAGGTGCTCGGGCAGAATCAGATGCGGCTCGGCGTGCTTGCTCATCAAAATTGACAGCAAGCCCTTCGGCCCGCCCTTGCCGCGCTGGATCGGCACACCCAGTTCAACGTCTTCAGGGGACGCATCGCCCAGGGTCTTGTCGATCAGCCGGATGGCCTGACGGCATTCGGCGGCCACGCTGTGATGCCCGCTCTTGAGCTTGTCGAGCTCTTCCAGCACGGTCATCGGGATGGCGACGTGATGTTCTTCAAAGTTAAGCAGGGCGTTTGGATCGTGAATCAATACGTTGGTATCGAGTACATAAAGGATTGGCTGGTTGGAAGAAGGGCTACGTCCGTGATCATCCATACTCGGTCACCTTTGTGGGAGCCATTCGACGCAATACCTGGGCGGTGCTGCGCCTCGAAGTGACTACCGAATTCATCTGCGAAGCTCTCGGTGAGGAGCAGATGAACTGCACACAAAATGGGTCTTGGAAGACGCCACCTGTGTTGCAGGTTTCGGCGGTCTGTCTTCGTAATACTCCAAAACCCATGACATAAAAAAGCACTTTGACGGTTTTTTTAAGTTTATTTTGCAAAGTGACGAAAAGCCCTTGGCGGACTCTGTCGACACCGTTAGAGTCGGAAGTCCGCCTGCATCGATTCCTCGAAAAAAACCACCTCTAGCCCAATGTTTCCGGGCTTTTTCCGTTTTTCAGCGAAACCCGTCCTGGCAGTCTTCCCAACCAATGCCGCTTTGCGCGGTTTGCGTGATCAGCCACGGTAGCGAGGTCTTCACCGCATCCTGTTTCATGTTGAAATTGATCACCCCGTGCCGCCACAACAACATCAGGGTCAGCACTCGCTGCGCGCTTGGGTTGCCCTTGAGCTTGCCCGCACCGTCCTGGGCATCGATGTCCCACAGCGCCACGTGCAGGCCCTGGGTATTGAAGAACCCTTGTGCATCGCTGCGGCGCTGACCTTCCGGTGGACGGAACAGCGGCACGTAGTTTTCCGGCAACTTGTTCCTCACCAGATCGGCGCTGCGGCGCACCGAATCCTGCCAGTCCTGCCAGTAGCTATGGGAGCGGAACTCCCAACCCTGCACGCCTACGCACTGTTGAGAGAACGCCGCTTGCAGGCTGCTCACCGAACGATCGGCCAGCCGCGCCTGGATATCCTTGCCGAGCATGAAGAAAGTACCGCTCAAGTTTGCCTTGCGCAGGTACTCGGTGAGCCAGTCGGTGTTGTCCGGTTGCACATTGGCAGCGCTGTCGAACGTCAGCAGAAACAGCCGGTCGTGCATCTCGTCGCCATTACGCTCGTAGTCGCCAAAACGATCGAATTCATTGCTGGTCTGCGGTGACAGCGCAGCCTTGCGCATCAACTCGTTCAGATACTGCAAATGGAAGATCCGGCTCGGCTCTGCCCACTGGGTGTAAAAACTGTCGTCACTGACCACAAACTTGGCGGCCTGCTCGCGCAACGTCGGCAAGTCCTCAACGAGGAAGCAGAACGAGGCATCCTGATCGCAGCTTTGCTGGGCGTAGTTATAGCTGCTCAGCAAGCGCTGCCAGAGACGCTGGCGCAGGCTGTTGATCGCGTCGATATTGACTGTACGCAGCCCCAGGCGCTGAGCCAGTGCAGCTTCGCCCATGGACTCGGTGCCGAGCAAACCGCGAGCGAACATAAGGATTTCCGCACGCGAAGCGACATCGAACAGGGTCGGGCTGGTCAGTTGCTCAGGCCAAGTGCTGCGATCCAGCGTCGCCACATCGCCCGGCGCCGCGACGGCACCGAAGCTCAATAGCCACGCGGTGAATAAAAGAACAATGCGCAAAGAGGTGTCTCCATAACAAAACCCGCGCGGCACTATAGCTGATCCCGCCCAACTTCCCGCACTCCCCCCATCCCCTTCGCAAGCAAGCCCGCTCCCACCGGGGTTACGCAGCAGGCCGTCGATCACCTATGGACTTGATAGCTGGAGTCATCCGCTCCAACCCCCTAGAATCGCCCCCACGATTAAAGGAGACGACTTCATGCTGATGGTGATTTCCCCCGCCAAGACCCTCGACTACGAAACACCGCCGGCGACCCAGCGCTTTACCCAGCCGCAATACCTCGACCACTCCCAGGAGCTGATCCAGCAGTTGCGCGAACTGAGCCCGGCGCAGATCAGCGAACTGATGCACGTTTCCGACAAGATCGGCGGCCTCAACGCCGCGCGTTTCGGCAGCTGGACGCCCGCCTTCACCGCGGAAAATGCCAAGCAAGCCCTGCTCGCGTTCAAGGGTGACGTGTACACCGGTCTCGACGCGCAGTCCTTCAGCGAAGCCCAGTTCGACTACGCGCAAAAGCACCTGCGCATGCTCTCCGGCCTTTATGGCCTGCTGCGTCCACTGGACCTGATGCAACCGTATCGCCTGGAAATGGGCACCAAACTGGCCAACGCCCGTGGCAAGGATCTGTACGCCTTTTGGGGCACGCGCATCAGCGAATGGCTGAACCAGGCGCTCGCAGATCAGGGCGACGACGTGCTGCTCAACCTGGCCTCCAACGAGTACTTCTCGGCGGTCAAACGCAGCGCCCTGAACGCGCGGATCATCAACACCGAGTTCAAGGACCAGAAGAACGGCCAGTACAAGATCATCAGTTTCTACGCGAAAAAGGCCCGAGGCCTGATGAGCCGTTTCGTGATCCAGGAAAAAATCAACGACCCAGCCCTGCTCAAGCAATTCGATGTGCAGGGTTATCGCTACAGTACCGAGCAATCGAAACCGGACACGCTGGTGTTCTTGCGCGACCACGCCCCCGAATAAAGCATGCTCAATGCACGACGCTTTCTATAAAGAGTCGTGCATTGAGCACGATGTCAAAAATCCCTCCCTCGATATCGCCATTTTAATGGCGCCATAAAATCAACACCCTCTTTTCTAATATTAGTTTCACTCGACACTCTTCATTTTTTTCAGTAGTGGCACCTGAATTTTTTCACGGTAGTGGCACAAAACTATCTAACGTGATTATTCGCCTGTTAATAAAGGTCGAAAACGAAAGTGCTATCAAATTGAGATTAGTGCCATCTTTGACAATATTTCAAGAAATTTCAGATTTCGCGATGAGCGGGCTGGAACTATGTCCAAATGCATAGCTCATACCACCGGTAACGATTCTCGCCGAGTTTGTACGAGATAACTTACGCCAGGCAGATAGCCATGTAACCAAGTTGTCACAGCAACTTGCCTAGATGACTAACTAGTCTGAAAGCAACTTGATGGACAGGAGATAAGCACCATTAACATCCCCTGCAAGGCCATGGCCGCGCCCCTGTAAACGTGCTCGTCTGAGCACCCAACCGCTTGATACGCAAGGCTTAAACCTGAGATCAAGCGCGTAAAAACGACTGTACCAAGATCTTCAAACATGAAGATTGGCTGCAAAACAGGGCACGTCATAACAACAAGGCCTGGTTGCGCACATCTTGAGTGCACTTATTTAGACACTCGAAACTTAGTATGCCTGCACACGGCATTGTGGCGCCTGTATGCCGCACTTTCGAGTGCACTAATGAACGCTGAACACCATTAACTCCGGCCCTCTAACGGCCTGATATATACAGAGGTAATTGCGATGCGCATCAGCATATTTGGTTTGGGTTACGTTGGCGCAGTGTGTGCCGGTTGCCTGTCTGCACGGGGCCATGACGTGGTTGGCGTCGATGTTGCCAAAGACAAGATCGACATGATCAACGCCGGCAAATCGCCGATTGTTGAACCGGGCCTGGGCGAACTTCTGGCACAGGGTGTCCAGACCGGTCGTCTGCGTGGCACGACCAACTTCGCCGAGGCGATTCGTGACACCGATCTGTCGATGATTTGCGTCGGCACGCCGAGCAAGAAGAACGGCGATCTGGAACTGAACTACATCGAAGCGGTGTGCCGCGAGATCGGTTTTGTCCTGCGAGAAAAAACCACCCGCCACACCATCGTCGTTCGCAGCACCGTACTGCCGGGCACCGTTGCCAACGTGGTGATCCCGATCCTGGAAGACTGCTCCGGCAAGAAGGCCGGCGTTGATTTCGGCGTCGCGGTCAACCCGGAATTCCTGCGTGAATCCACCGCCATCGCCGACTACGACCTGCCACCGATGACCGTCATCGGCGAGTTCGACAAGGCTTCGGGCGACGTTCTGCAAGCGCTGTATGAAGAACTCGACGCGCCAATCATCCGCAAGGACATCGCCGTCGCCGAGATGATCAAGTACACCTGCAACGTCTGGCACGCGACCAAAGTGACCTTCGCCAACGAGATCGGCAACATCGCCAAAGCCGTCGGCGTCGATGGCCGTGAAGTGATGGAGGTGGTCTGCCAGGACAAGACCCTCAACCTGTCCCAGTACTACATGCGTCCGGGCTTCGCGTTCGGCGGCTCGTGCCTGCCCAAAGACGTGCGTGCCCTGACCTACCGCGCCGGCTCCCTGGACGTCGAAGCGCCGCTGCTCAACTCGCTGATGCGCAGCAACGAATCGCAAGTGCAGAACGCCTTCGACATCGTTGAAAGCCATGACAAACGCAAAGTCGCTCTCCTCGGTTTGAGCTTCAAGGCCGGCACCGACGACCTGCGCGAAAGCCCGCTGGTTGAGCTGGCTGAAATGCTGATCGGCAAGGGTTACGACCTGAGCATCTACGACAGCAACGTCGAGTACGCCCGTGTTCACGGCGCGAACAAGGACTACATCGAATCGAAGATTCCGCATGTGTCGTCCCTGCTCAACGCGGACTTCGACTCGGTCATCGATAACTCCGACGTGATCATCCTCGGCAACCGCGACGAGAAATTCCGTTCGCTGGCCCAGCAAGCACCGCACGGCAAACAGGTCATCGATCTGGTCGGTTTCATGGCCAAAGCCACCGACGCCGGCACGCGCACCGAAGGCATTTGCTGGTAACGCAGCCCTAAGCGAAAAGCCTCGAGCTGCGGCTTACAGCTCGAGGCTTGCAGCTCGAAGCCTCCAATACCTTCGGATGACGTTGATGACCAAGCTCAAACATTTTTTTCTGCAATCCGCCGGCTGGCTTTTCTATTTGAGTCTGCTGATGGGCCTGGCCTTGATGCTGCCCGCGTCCACATTCGACTCCGAGTCGAAGGACTTCATTTTCCTGATTGGCGCCGTGGGTATCTGGCGCTACTCGATGGGTGCAACGCACTTTGTGCGCGGCATGATTTTTCTCTACATCGTTTATCCGCACCTGCGCCGTAAAGTGCGCAAGCTGGGTAAAGCAGCGGACCCCTCGCATGTGTTTCTGATGGTCACCAGTTTCCGTATCGACGCGCTCACCACCGCGCAGGTCTACAGCTCGGTGATCCGCGAAGCCATCGACTGCGAACTGCCGACCACTGTGGTCTGCTCGATCGTCGAAATGTCCGATGAGCTGTTGGTGAAAGCGTTGTGGGCGCGGATGAATCCGCCCGAACGCGTCAAGCTCGACTTCGTGCGCATTCCCGGCACCGGCAAACGTGATGGCCTGGCCTACGGTTTCCGCGCGATCTCCCGTCACCTGCCGGACGACCGCGCCGTGGTCGCCGTGATCGATGGCGACACCGTGCTCGGCGAAGGCACCGTGCGCAAGACCGTGCCGTGGTTTCAGTTGTTCGGCAACGTCGGCGGCCTGACCACCAACGAGTTCTGCGAAGTGCGCGGCGGCTACATCATGAGCGAATGGCACAAGCTGCGCTTCGCCCAGCGTCACATCAACATGTGTTCGATGGCCCTGTCCAAGCGCGTACTGACCATGACCGGGCGCATGTCGGTGTTCCGCGCCACCGTGGTGACCAACCCGGAATTCATCGCCGACGTGGAGAGCGACTCGCTGCAGCACTGGCGCCTGGGTCGTTTCAAGTTTTTGACCGGCGACGACAAGTCGAGCTGGTTCAGCCTGATGCGTCTGGGTTACGACACCTTTTACGTGCCTGACGCGGCGATCAACACCGTTGAACATCCGCCGGAAAAGAGCTTCATCAAGGCCAGCCGCAAACTCATGTTCCGCTGGTACGGCAACAACCTGCGGCAGAACTCCCGCGCGTTGGGTCTGGGTGTGAAACGCCTCGGCGCCTTCACCTCGGTGGTGCTGTTTGATCAGCGCGTATCGATGTGGACGTCCTTGCTCGGCCTGACCGTGGCGATCATCGCCAGCTTCAAGTACGGCACTGCATTCATTCTGGTTTACCTGCTGTGGATCGGCATCACCCGCCTGATTCTGACCTTGCTGTTGTCCTGCTCCGGTCACCGGATCGGCCCGGCTTATCCGGCGATTCTCTATTACAACCAGATCGTCGGTGCGCTGGTGAAGATCTACGTGTTCTTCCGCCTCGACCAACAGTCCTGGACTCGCCAGCCCACGTCCCTGACCCGTGATCTCGCCAGCTTTCAACGTTGGTTCAACACCTGGTCGTCTCGGACCATGACCTTCTCCGCCGGCAGCATTTTCGTCGCCGTGCTGCTGATGATGGTCTGACCCGCCCCTCTTGAATTAACAAGGAAATCGCCCCTATGAATACCGCCGTCAACGCCAATGTAGTGCATGAATCCGAAGCCCAGCGTCAGCACGCCCGCGTGAAAATCCCGGCCAAACTGCGTTTCTTCGGCCCTGACCGGGCGCCCGTTGAAACGCGGGTCCTGGACCTCTCGGCCGGCGGCCTGGCGTTCAACGCCGGGCAACTGCCGCTGACTATCGGCGAGGTGTACAAGGCCCGCCTGCAATTTGTCATCGACAACCTCGGCCTGGCCATGGACGTTGAACTGCAGGTTCGCTCTTACGACCGCCCGAGCGGTCGCGTTGGCTGCCAGTTTCAGAACCTTGAGCCGCAGGATATCTCCACCCTGCGCCACTTGATCACCTCGCACCTGGCTGGCGACATCGTCAGCATGGGTGAAGTGCTGGCGACCCTGCAGCGCGACAACTTCACCAAGGCCCGCAAGGTCAAGGACAGCGGCTCCGGCATGACGCCGTTCGGCCGTTTGAAGGCCGTGACGTTCAGCGCCGGTGTTTTTGTCGTCGGCCTGGTCGCCGCCGGTTTCATTTTCAAATCGGTGTACGGCATGTACTTCGTCAGCCACGCGCAGGCTGGCCTGGTCAGCGTGCCGGGGATGAACATCACCATGCCGCGTGACGGCACCGTGCAGAGCCTGGTCAAGTCCGACGGCGTCGCCGCCAAAGGTGCACCACTGGCGACGTTCAGCACCAGCATGCTTGACGTGCTCAAGGGCCACCTGGAAGAAGACCAGTTGACCCCGGCCAAGGTCGAGGAACTGTTCGGCAAGCAAATGACCGGCACCCTGACTTCGCCGTGCGACTGCACCGTGGCTCAGCAACTGGTGGCCGACGGTCAATACGCGAGCAAGGGCGACGTGATCTTCCAACTGGTGCCGCGCAACACCCAGGCCACCGTTGATGCGCGGTTCTCCTATCGCCAGTTCGGCGACGTGCGTCCGGGTACGCCTGTGAGCTTCCAGATCGCCGGCGAAGACCAGACCCGCACCGGCAAGATCGTCAGCAGCACCAGCCTGAAAAGCGCAGACCTGTCCTCCGACATCCGCGTGCAGATCCAGCCTGACGAGCCGCTCGACAGCCGCTTCGCCGGCCGCCCGGTGGAAGTGAACAGCGACCGGGGCCCGAACCTGAACTGGCTGATCGACAAAGCCATGGCTGCCGGTCTTTAAGTCGAGGACATGCCTGTGACGATTCCTGTTTTGTTGAACACGCCGCAGCCCTTGTGGGAGCGGGCTTGCTCGCGAATGCGGTTGAACATTCAAAATCAATGTGGGCTGGCACACCGCTTTCGCGAGCAAGCCCGCTCCCACATGGGGCCGCTGTGTGCAGTGGCATTGGCGGTCAGTCTGGCCGGTTGCGCCGGCCTGCCCGACCAGCGCCTGGCCAACGAAGCACTCAAGCGTGGCGACACCGCCACCGCTGCGCAGAACTATCAGCAACTGGCCGATCTGGGTTACAGCGAAGCGCAAGTGGGCCTGGCAGATATTCAGGTCGACAGCCACGACCCCGAGCAAATGAAACAGGCCGAAGCGACTTACCGCGCAGCGGCCAGTGTTTCATCGCGAGCCCAGGCGCGACTCGGCCGCTTGCTGGTAGCCAAACCCGGTTCCACCGAAGCCGAGCGTCAGGAGGCCGAAAGCCTGCTGAAAAAGGCGGCCGCCCAAGGCGAAGGCAACACGTTGATCCCGCTGGCGATGCTGTACCTGCAATACCCGCACAGTTTTCCGAACATCAACGCTCAGCAACAGATCGATCAGTGGCGCCAATCCGGTTACCCCGAGGCGGGTCTGGCCCAAGTGCTGCTCTATCGCACCCAAGGCACTTACGACCAGCATCTGGATGACGTGGAAAGAATATGCAAAGCCGCGCTCAACACCACCGACATCTGCTACGTCGAACTGGCCACGGTCTATCAGAAACGTGCCCAGCCTGAACAACAGGCCGAGCTGATCAAGCAGATGCAGGCCGGTTACAGCCGTGGCACCGTCACCGCTCAACGCGTCGATTCGGTCGCCCGTGTGCTGGCCGATCCGACCCTGGGCACGACCGACGAAAAAACCGCGCAGTCGTTGCTCGAACCGATTGCTCCGGGCTACCCGGCATCGTGGGTGACGCTTGCGCAATTGCTCTACGACTTCCCGGAACTGGGCGACATCGATCAGATGATGCAGTACCTGGATAACGGCCGCGCCGCCGACCAGCCGCGTGCCGAACTGTTGCTGGGCAAGCTCTACTACGAAGGCAAAATGGTCCCGCCCGATGCGAAAGTCGCCGAGGAACATTTCCAGAAAGCCGTCGGCCGCGAAGTCGCCGCCGATTACTACCTCGGCCAGATCTATCGCCGTGGTTACCTGGGCAAGGTCTATCCGCAGAAGGCTCTCGACCACTTGCTGACCGCTGCGCGCAACGGCCAGAACAGCGCCGACTTCGCCATCGCCCAACTGTTCTCCCAAGGCAAAGGCACCCAGCCCGACCCGGTCAACGCCTATGTGTTCAGCCAATTGGCCAAGGCGCAAAACACCCCGCAAGCCAATGAACTGGCCGCCACCCTCGAGGCGCAATTGCCGCCCGAGCGTCTGGCCCAAGCCCAGCGCCTGCTGCAGCAAGAGCAGGCCAGTCGTGGTGCCCTGAACCCGAACACGCTGCAACTGCACGCCCTGCAAGAAGAAGACGGCGAGGAAAAACTATGAAGCTCAATCCATTCGTGAAGGCCGGCATTGGCCTCACTTTCGCGCTGATCTGGTCTTGCCCGACACTGGCTGCGATGACTGAAAGCAAAAACTTCGGCCTGGAAGTGAAAATCACCGGCCAGTCCGAAGACGACCGCGACCTCGGCACCGCCGGTGGCGGCGACGTCAACGGCCTCGGGCTCGACCTGCGTCCGTGGGTCTACGGCGAAAGCGGCGCGTGGAGCGCCTACGCCATGGGTCAGGCCGTGACCTCGACCGACATCATCGAGACCGACACCCTGCAGCAGTCCGACAGCGAAGGTACGCAGACCACCGACAACGGTGACCGCAAGACCAAGAAAAACTACTTGGCAATGCGCGAGTTCTGGGTCGGCTACAGCGGCCTCACCCCTTACCCGGGCGAGATGCTCAAGTTCGGTCGCCAGCGCCTGCGCAATGACGACGGCCAATGGCGCGACACCAACATCGAAGCGCTGAACTGGACCTTCGACACCACCCTGTTGCGCGCCAACGCCGGTGTTGCCGAACGCTTCAGCGAATACCGCACCGACCTCAAAGAGCTGGCGCCCAAAGACAAGGATCGCCTGCACGCCTACGCCGATGCCGCTTACCAGTGGACACCGGGGCAATGGGTCGGCATTCGCGGTCACCACACCCACGACGACGGCAAGCTCGATTACGCCGAACCGGGCGTGCCCCGCGACTCGCTGGACAAGACCGAGAACGGCGACATCAGTTGGCTCGGCCTGACCGCCGACAGCGACGCCTACAACTGGCGCAACACCAACACCGTCAACTACTGGGGCAGCATCACCGGCATGAGCGGCGAGCGCGACACGGTCAACGCCCTCAACGCCGATGGTTCACGCCCGGCGCAAGCCAAACGCAGCGATGACGTCAACGGCTGGGCTACAGACATTGGTGTGCGTCTGCGCCTCGATCCGCAATGGCAGGTCGGTGCCGCGTATGCCCGCGCCAGTGCCGATTACGAACAGAACGGCCTGGAAAGCAACCGCTCGAACTACACCGGTACGCGTTCGCGCGTTCACCGTTTCGGCGAAGCCTTCCGTGGCGAAATGAACAACATGCAGACCGCCACCCTGTTCGGTTCGTGGATGCTCAACGACGAGTACGACGCCAGCCTGATCTACCACAAGTTCTGGCGTGTCGACGGTAGCAAACCGGTCGGCAGCAACGGCATCAACGCCGTGCAAAACAACACCGACGACGTCACTGGCGCGATCCTTTCCAGCACCTCTTTGCCGCTTGAAGACGGCAACAAGGATCTGGGTCAGGAGATGGATCTGGTGGTCACCAAGTACTTCAAGCAAGGCCTGTTGCCGGCGGCGTTGAGCCAGTCGATCGACGAACCTTCGGCGCTGGTGCGTTTGCGTGGTGGCGTGTTCAAGCCGGGCGACGCCTACGGCAAACAGGTTGATTCGTACATGCACCGCGCGTTCATCGACGTGATCTGGCGCTTCTGATGCAAACCGCGAAGGGAGTGCCCGACATGAATAACGCAAGGAAAGGCTCGCTCAGCCTGTTGGCCGGCGCCCTGCTGCTGGCCTCCGCTGGCGCCTTCGCCACCGGTGCGCCGGTCAAGCCTGTCACCGTTGCCAAAGAGTTGCAGCAAGCCAAGACCTATACCGTCAGCAGCGCGCCGACCGAGGAACTGGAACTGGCCAGGCCGACACTGCCCGACCTCTCCGGCTACACCGCCGAAGCCGCCGCCGCGAAAATCGTCCGTAGCCAACCGGGCAAGATCAGCGTGCGCCGGATGATGCAGGAAGACGCCCTGAAGGACTTCATCGGCGGCGACAACAAAATGGCTGAATGGGTGGTGCGTCAGCACGGCATCCCGCAGGCGATCTTCGTCGACGACGGCTACATGAACCTCAAAGAGTTGGCGCAGAAGCTGCCCAAGCAGTACTTCAGCGAAACCTCACCGGGCGTGTACCTGGCCAAATTGCCGATCGTGGTTGGCCGTAAAGGCATCCTCGAAATCGACGGCCAGACCCAAGAGCTGCGCCTGTCACAAGAGGCCGGTTCGTTCCTGGTCAACGACGGCCAGTTGTTTGTGCGTGACACCAAAGTCACGGGCTGGCGCGAGAAGGACAACGGCCCGGCGACCTTCCGTTCGCCGAAGGAATTCCGGCCGTTCCTGCTCGCCTGGGGTGGCACCGAGACCTACATCGTCAACAGCAAAATGGCCAGTTTCGGCTACGCCAACAGTAAGTCGTACGGGGTGAGCATTTCCCAGTACACGCCGAACATGGCCAAGGTACTCAAGCGTCCCGAGCCTACCGGCTGGATCGTCGGTTCCGAGTTCTCGGACATGTGGTACGGCTTCTACTGCTACGAGACCCGCGACTTCGTGGTCAAGGGCAACACCTACAAAGACAACATCGTCTACGGCATCGACCCGCATGACCGCTCGCACGGCCTGATCATTGCCCAGAACACCGTTCACGGCACGAAGAAGAAGCACGGGATCATCATTTCCCGTGAGGTCAACGACAGCTTCATCTTCAACAACAAAAGCTACGACAACCACCTCTCGGGCCTGGTGATCGACCGTAACAGCGTCAACAACATCGTGGCCTACAACGAGATCTACAAGAACCACACCGACGGCATCACCCTCTACGAGTCCGCCGACAACCTGCTGTGGGGCAACAAGGTCATCAGCAACAAGCGCCACGGCATCCGCATTCGTAACAGCGTGAACATCCGCCTCTACGAGAACATCGCCATGGCCAACGGCCTGACCGGCGTCTACGGCCACATCAAAGACCTGACCGACACCGACCGTGACATCAAGCTCGACCCGTTCGACGCCCAGGTCTCGCTGATCGTGGTGGGCGGTGAACTCGCGGCCAACGGCAGCGGCCCGCTGTCGATCGATTCGCCCTTGAGTGTCGAGCTGTATCGCGTGTCGATGCTGGCGCCGACCAAATCCAGCGGCATCAGCTTCAACGGCATCCTCGGCGAGCGCCAGGATGAAATTCTCGACCTGCTGGTGCGCCAGCAGAAAGCCGTGCTGATCGACCCTGTCGAACGCCAGACCGAACTGCAGGACTGAGGATAATTTTATGCACCCACACTTGATCAGATTACTCAGCCTGTCGGCCCTGACCGTGGGCATTCTGACCGCCAGCAATGGCGCTCGCGCCGACGAGGCTGCCGGTGTCACCCCGCCCAGGTTCACCGCCGAGCCGTGCTGCAACCTGTGCCCGGCCGCCCATGACGCGAAGAACTACACCACGCGTTATCAGCAGAACTTCACCACCCTGGTGCAGGCGCAAGGCGACTGGCTGTTCCGGACTCAGGAAGACCTGCGCACCGAATTCAACACCACCCCGGCCGGCTACAAACGCCTGCAACAGTTGCACGATGCGTTCAAGAGCAAAGGCGTGGAACTGGTGATCGTCTATCAACCGACCCGGGGCCTGGTGAACCGCAACAAACTCAACCCGCAGGAAAAAGCCGCGTTCGATTACGAGAAGGCTTTGGGCAACTACAAGACCATGCTCGGCCGTTTTGCGCAGATGGGCTACGTGGTGCCGGACCTGTCGCCGCTGACCAACGAATCGCTGCCGGACACCCTGCCCGCCCACGATTTCTATTTCCGTGGCGACCAGCACTGGACGCCATACGGCGCGCAGCGCACGGCAAAAATCGTCGCCGAGAAGGTCAAGCAGATCCCGGCCTTCGCCGACATTCCCAAGCGTGAGTTCGAGACCAAGCGGTCCGGCCGCATGGGCAAAACCGGCACTTTGCATAACATGGCCGGGCAACTGTGCGGCACCAGTTACGCGATCCAGTACATGGATCAGTTCACCACCGAGCCGAAAGGCGAGGCCGCTGACGGCGATCTGTTCGGCGATTCCGGCAACCCGCAAATCACCCTGGTCGGTACGTCCCACAGCGGCAAGAACTACAACTTCGCCGGTTTCCTGCAAGAAGACATCGGTGCCGACATTCTCAACGTTGCCTTCCCCGGCGGTGGTCTGGAAGGTTCGATGTTGCAGTACCTGGGCAGCGACGAATTCCAGAAGAGCCCGCCGAAAATTCTCATCTGGGAGTTCTCGCCGCTGTATCGCCTCGATCAGGAAACCATCTACCGCCAGATGATGGCGCTGCTCGATAACGGCTGCGAAGGCAAAGACGCTCAGATGAGCGCCAGCACCACGCTGAAACCGGGCAGCAAACAGGAACTGCTGGTCAACAGCAAGAACATGAACCTGCAAAACAGCAGTCATCAGGTTGACATCCGTTTCGCCGACACCTCGGTGAAAACCCTGCAAGCCACCCTCTGGTACATGAACGGTCGCCACGAGGACATCAAGATCGAGAAACCGGAAACCTCCGACACCGACGGTCGTTTCGCCTTTGAGTTGCGCACCGACGAAGACTGGGGCTCGCAAAACCTGCTGGCAGTCGAAGTTCAGGGCCCGGAAGCGGGCACCGCGCCACAGAAAGTCGAAGCGAAAATCTGCAAACGCAACGTATTCCCGGGCGCTGGGCAACACACCGCTCAGGTCGGGCAATGAGGTCTGCTATGCGAAATCGAACGATCAAACACCTGCTTGCGCCATCCCTGCTCACCCTGGCGATGTTCGCCGGGGCGACTCAGGCCGCGGCGCCACTGCGTCCACCTCAGGGCTACTTCGCCCCTGTGGATAAATTCAAGACCAGCGACAAAAGCGAAGGCTGCGACGCAATGCCGACGCCGTACACCGGCCCGCTGCAATTTCGCAGCAAATACGAAGGCTCGGACAAGGCCCGCGCGACGCTCAATGTGCAATCGGAAAAAGCCTTCCGCGACACCACCAAAGACATCACCACGCTGGAACGCGGCACCGCCAAACGCGTCATGCAGTTCATGCGTGATGGTCGCCCGGAGCAGCTCGATTGCACGCTGGACTGGCTGGCCGCGTGGGCCAAGTCCGACGCCTTGATGTCGAAAGACTTCAACCACACCGGCAAATCGATGCGCAAATGGGCGCTGGGCAGCATGGCCTCTTCGTACATTCGCCTGAAATTCTCCGACTCGCATCCACTGGCGGAGCATCAGCAGCAAGCGCAGGTGATCGAAGCCTGGTTCAGCAAAATGGCCGATCAGGTGATCAGCGACTGGGACAATCTGCCGCTGGAAAAAACCAACAACCATTCGTACTGGGCGGCGTGGTCGGTGATGGCGACGTCGGTCGCGACCAACCGCCGCGACCTGTTCGATTGGGCAGTGAAGGAATACAAGGTCGGCGCCAATCAGATCGACGCCGACGGCTACCTGCCGAACGAACTCAAGCGCCAGCAACGCGCCCTCGCCTATCACAACTACGCCCTGCCGCCGCTGGCGATGATCGCCAGTTTCGCCCAGGTCAACGGTGTCGATCTGCGCCAGGAAAACAATGGCGCACTGAAACGCTTGGCTGATCGCGTGCTGTCCGGGGTGAAAAACCCGGATGAATTCGAGAAGAAGAACGGCAAAAAACAGGACATGACCGACCTGAAAGAGGACATGAAATTCGCCTGGCTCGAACCGTTCTGCACCCTCTACACCTGCTCGGCGGATGTGCTGGAGAAGAAGCACGGGATGCAACCGTTCAAGACCTTCCGCCTGGGTGGCGACCTGACCAAGGTCTACGACCCGGCGCATGAGAAGGGCAACAAGGGTTCGTAAGAAGGAATGCAATCCCCTGTGGGAGCGGGCTTGCTCGCTCTCACAGTGAAGTGATGTCGCCCCCTGAATTTTCACGGGGGGTTTGGGGGGGCTTTGGCCCTTGACTGTTGGTTCAAACATGGAGAGATCGGGATGGTATTTTCATCCAACGTGTTCCTGTTTCTGTTCTTGCCGATCTTTCTCGGCTTGTACTACCTGAGCGGGCAACGCTATCGCAACCTGCTGCTGCTGATCGCCAGCTACGTGTTCTATGCCTGGTGGCGCGTGGACTTCCTCGCCCTGTTTGCAGCGGTGACGCTGTGGAACTACTGGATCGGCCTCAAAGTCGGTGCCGCCGGCGTGCGTACCAAACCGGCCCAGCGCTGGCTGCTGGCCGGCGTCGCGGTGGATCTGTGCATCCTGGGCTACTTCAAATACGCCAACTTCGGCGTCGACAGCATCAACGCGATGATGACCTCGGTCGGTCTTGAGCCGTTCATCCTGACCCACGTACTGCTGCCGATCGGTATCTCGTTCTACATCTTCGAGTCGATCAGCTACATCATCGACGTGTATCGCGGCGACACCCCGGCCACGCGCAACCTGATCGACTTTGCCGCGTTCGTGGCGATCTTCCCGCACCTGATTGCCGGCCCGGTGTTGCGTTTTCGTGACCTGGCCGACCAGTTCAACAACCGCACGCACACCCTCGACAAATTCTCCGAAGGCTGCACGCGGTTCATGCAGGGTTTCATCAAGAAGGTCTTCATCGCCGACACCCTCGCGGTGGTGGCCGACCATTGCTTCGCCCTGCAAAACCCGACCACGGGCGATGCCTGGCTCGGCGCGCTGGCCTACACCGCGCAGCTGTATTTCGACTTCTCCGGTTACAGCGACATGGCCATCGGCCTGGGTTTGATGATGGGTTTCCGCTTCATGGAAAACTTCAAACAGCCGTACATCAGCCAGTCGATCACCGAGTTCTGGCGCCGCTGGCACATCAGCCTGTCGACCTGGTTGCGTGACTACCTCTACATCACCCTCGGCGGTAACCGCAAAGGCACGCTGATGACCTATCGCAACCTGTTCCTGACCATGCTTTTGGGCGGTCTGTGGCACGGCGCGAACATCACTTACATCGTTTGGGGCGCCTGGCACGGCATGTGGCTGGCGATTGAAAAAGCGCTGGGCCTGAATACCTCGCCGCGCAGCCTCAACCCGATCCGCTGGGCGCTGACCTTCCTGCTGGTGGTGATGGGCTGGGTGATCTTCCGTGCCGAGAACCTGCACGTTGCCGGGCGCATGTACGGCGCGATGTTCAGCTTCGGCGACTGGTCGCTGTCGGAACTCAATCAGGCCAGCCTCACCGGCCTGCAAGTGGCGACGCTGGTGGTGGCTTACGTGACGCTGGCGTTCTTCGGTCTGCGTGATCTGTACACCAACCAGCCTCCGGTCAAAACCAAGCCAGCGGTCAACGTCGAAACCGACGGCCCGGCCGCTGCGACCCCAGGAATGATCAAGGCTGCCCCCGGCGAAAACCCGGCGAGCATCCACGAGCCTGGCTACACCGTCGGCGTTGAAGCCCAGGTGCAAGCGGCCTACTGGACGGCGGACTGGTCACGCTACGTGATGCGCGGCTTGATCCTGCTGCTGTTCATCGCCTCGATTCTCAAACTCTCGGCGCAAAGCTTCTCGCCGTTCCTTTACTTCCAGTTCTGAGGGATCTGACATGACCCGCTCATTACGCATTTTCTACATCGCCCTGTTCCTGGTGACTCTGCTGGTCTTGGGTCTGTGGTCAGTGCGCAGCTTTTTCGGTTTCAGCACCAACGCCGACGCGACAGTGCTCAACGGCCGCTGGACCAAGGCTGTGGAAACCCATTACGACGATGAATTCCCGATCAAGCGTCTGGGCACCAATCTCTGGGCCGCGCTGGATTTCAAACTGTTCAACGAAGGTCGTCCGGGCGTGGTGCTCGGTCGCGATCAGTGGTTGTACAGCGACGAGGAATTCAACCCGATCGTCAACGAAGAGTTGAACCTGCAAGGCAACTACGCGCTGGTCGAAGGCGTGCGCCAGACCTTGAAAGCCAAAGGCGTGAAACTGGTGATGGCGATCGTGCCGGCCAAGGTTCGCCTGTACCCGGAGCACCTGGGTGAAGTGAAACCGGCGAGCATCCACGAAAACCTCTATCAGGATTTCCACGCCCGCGTGGCGGCGGACAAGATCCTCGCCCCCGACCTGCTCAAGCCATTGCAACAGGCCAAGCAGAACGGTCAGCAAGTGTTCCTGCGCACCGACACGCACTGGACGCCTGAGGGCGCCGAGGTTGCGGCCAACACCCTGGCGAAAACCATCGCCGACAAGTTCCCGCTCAGCGGCGAGCCGCAGCGCTTTGTCACCACGCCGGCCGAGAAGGTCACGCACAAGGGCGACCTGCGTCTGTTCCTGCCGCTGGACCCGCTGTTCGAAAACCTGATGCCGGCGCAAGAGCCACTGCAAAAGCGCAACACCGTGGCCGCGGGTGATCAGCCGGCCGGTGACGACGCCCTCTTCGCCAACAACGAAGTACCGGTCGCATTGGTCGGCACCAGCTACAGCGCCAACCCCAACTGGAACTTCGTCGGTGCACTCAAACAAGCGCTGCACAGCGACGTGGTGAGCTACGCCGAGGACGGCCACGGCCCGATTCGACCGATGCTCAGCTACCTCAAAAGCGATGACTTCAAGAACAGCCCACCACAGGTGCTGATCTGGGAGTTTCCTGAACGTTATCTGCCTGTGAACAACGAAATCGGCGACGCCGACCCGCAGTGGGTCGCAGAGCTTAAACAAGCCGGCGCCCGCCAACAAAACGTCGCTGTAAACACTCAATCCGAGACGCCCGACCGGGCGCAAAACTGAAAGAGAGGTACACCATGACTTTCACTACCAATCATCAAAGTCTCGTGAAACGCATTGCACTGGTTGCAGGTCTGAGCGTGCTGTCGGTCCAGGCCTTTGCCGGTGGCGACGCCGCGCTCTACGGCCCGACCGCACCGAAAGGCTCGACCTTCGTGCGGGTCTACAACGCCAGCAACGCCGAAGTCAGCGCCACTGTCGGCAGCACCAGCCTGAGCGATATCGCACCACTGGCCAGCAGCGACTTCAGCTTCATGCCGGGCGGCGATTACAGCGCCAAGGTCGGCAGCCAGAGCCTGGCGGTGAAACTCGCCGGTGACCACTACTACACCCTGGTCAACAACGCCTCCGGCGCGCCGCAACTGATCGAAGAGCCGCCGTTCAAGAACAAGCAGAAATCCCTGGTGCGCGTGCAGAACCTCAGCGACAAACCGCTGACCCTGAAAACCGCCGACGGCAAGACCGAAGTGGTCAAGAGCGTCGCCGCCAAGGGCCGTGGCGAACGTGAAATCAACCCGGTGAAAGTCAGCCTGGCGCTGTTTGAGGGCGACAAAAAAGTCAGCGACGTGAAACCGGTCGCGCTGGAACGCGGTGAAGCCGCGGTGCTGTACGTCACCGGTAACGGCAGCAATCTGTCGCCGGTCTGGGTGAAACGCCCGGTGTCGACGCGCTAACAATTTTTCCTGCCTGACCCCGTCCCCACTGTGGAAGGGTTGTCAGTTCGGATACGAGACAAAAACAAGAGTGAAACGACACAGGTTCGTGGCTCTAACCCAATCGATTTTATGGAGTAAACAATATGATTCCGGTGATCTTGTCAGGTGGTAGCGGTTCACGTCTTTGGCCGCTTTCGCGTAAACAGTTCCCTAAGCAATTCCTCGCCCTGACCGGCGAACACACGCTGTTCCAGCAAACCCTGGAACGCCTGGTGTTCGAAGGCATGGACACGCCCATCGTGGTCTGCAACAAGGATCACCGCTTCATCGTCAACGAGCAGTTGAGCAACCGTAACCTGGAATGCCAGCGCATCCTGATGGAACCGTTCGGCCGCAACACCGCGCCGGCTGTGGCGTTGACGGCGATGATGCTGGTCAATGAAGGTCGCGACGAACTGATGCTGGTGCTGCCGGCCGATCACGTTCTGGAAGATCAGAAAGCCCTGCAACGCGCACTGGCTCTGGCCACCGTCGCCGCCGAAAACGGTGAAATGGTGTTGTTCGGCGTACCCGCAACGAAACCGGAAACCGGTTACGGCTACATCAAGTCCAGCAACGATTCGTTGTTGCCAGAAGGCGTCAGCCGCGTTTCGCACTTTGTCGAAAAACCCGATGTGAAACGCGCTACCGAGTACGTCGAGTCCGGCGGTTACTACTGGAACAGCGGCATGTTCCTGTTCCGCGCCAGCCGCTTCCTCGAAGAACTGAAAAAGCACGACCCGGACATCTACGACACCTGCCTGCTGACCCTTGAGCGCAGCGAGCAAGACGCCGACACCGTCACGCTGGACGAAGCCACCTTCGCCTGCTGCCCGGACAACTCCATCGACTACTCCGTGATGGAGAAAACCCAGCGCGCCTGCGTGGTGCCGCTGACGGCGGGCTGGAGCGATGTCGGTTGCTGGTCGTCGCTGTGGGAAGTCAACGAAAAGGACGCCAACGGCAACGTCACCAAGGGCGACGTGGTCATTCAGGACAGCAAGAACTGCATGATCCACGGCAACGGCAAACTGGTGTCGGTGATCGGTCTGGAAAACATCGTCGTGGTCGAAACCAAGGACGCCATGATGATCGCCCACAAGGACAAGGTCCAAGGCGTCAAGCAGATGGTCAACACGCTCAACGAGCAGGGCCGCAGCGAAACCCAGAACCACTGCGAGGTCTATCGTCCGTGGGGTTCTTACGACTCGGTGGACATGGGCGGGCGTTTCCAGGTCAAGCACATCTCGGTCAAACCGGGTGCGTGCCTGTCGCTGCAGATGCACCACCACCGCGCCGAGCACTGGATCGTGGTCAGCGGCACCGCCGAAGTGACCTGCGATGAAAACGTGTTCCTGCTCTGCGAAAACCAGTCGACCTACATCCCGATCGCCTCGGTGCATCGCCTGCGCAACCCCGGCAAGATCCCGCTGGAAATCATCGAAGTGCAGTCCGGTTCGTACCTGGGTGAAGACGATATCGAGCGTTTCGAAGACATCTACGGTCGCTCGACCCCGATCGAACGCGGCGTGTCGGTGAAAACCATCGCGCAGTGATCGACCTGCAATAAAAAGCCCTCGTCCAGCCCACTGCGTCCCCTATCCGCAGTGGGTTGGGCGGGGGCTTTTTTGCAGGTCTCTACATTCAGCCAGCCTTTCACCCAGAGGACTGGGCAGTCTTGACCGCTTGCTCTTCCCGCGCGGGTCTATAACGTTCCCACCCTGCACGATCGCTTCGCCAAGGAGCGTACTGAGTCCCGCTGAAAGCACTTCGCCGCCGTGATACATCACAGGGCCCGACGGCGGAGAAGTTTCGGTGATCACGACGGCCCTGACGTGGGCCTCATGGGTATTGAGCAGCGCGCCGCTTTTGGCCCCCAGCTTTGCCAGTTCAACGGGAATTTGCCGTCGGTAGTCCTGCACTTTCGGGTCCGGACTGCTCTGAAAATAATTGCGCACCGGTTGCATGCCGGCCGCCTGGATCGGGCTGACCAGTTTTTTCTCGGCTAGAACGTGATAGACCCGATCATCGAGTTTCTTCTCTGGCTTGCGTCCGTCGCTGTCTCGATAGACCACAGGACTGTTGCGCATCGCCCGGTAGCGGTTATGGCCATCGATGGCCCCGGCAGGGTCCGGATTCAACCAGCGCTGCAACCACGGGATGTAATAGCGATGGCCGAAGTCATACAAACCGGTGGCATCGCGTTCCTTGCCCGAATAGCGAATGTTCTTGTAACTTGCGCCAGGGCAGACAGCGATTGCTGTAGCGGGCGGCTTGCAGGTCATGGCCCGGGTTTTGTGCACCGACGTGAATCAATTTGAGCAGATTGCCGCCAGCGTCATACCGATAGCTTTGTGAGTAATTGGCGATCGCTGCCGGCCCGCGCCGCGCCGCGCCGGCATCCCTTTACCTCGAACATCAGAGCAGCGGCGAACGGCCCTGCCAACTGTCAGAAATTACAGTCCCGACCGACGGTGCCCGGTTTAACAGCCGAATGTCCATTCCCGCGCCCCTTCGGTAGGATGGTGGGCACGTGTTCAAGGAGCGTTCAAACATGTTCATCGGCATCTTGCTGATCATCACCTGGTTGATCCTGTTGTTGCGCTATCCGGCCAAGGCCCTGCCTGTCTCCGTAGCGGCGGCTATCGGCTTGGGGTTGGTGGCGATGTGGGTCGTTTGGCTGGACAACCGCGAGGTCAAGCAATTGGCTCGCCTGGAGATGCGCATCAGCTACGCACCGGAACAATGCCCCGCGGATCGGCCGTTGCAACTGAAGATGAACAACGGCAACGATGTGCCACTGACCGAACTGCGCTGGCGCATCGGTGCCTACGCACCCGGCGACACCGTGAATCTGGCCGATAACCAATACACCGCCCCGCGTTATCGCGGCCCCGGCGAGTTACAGGCCGGCGCTGATTGGGAAGACTGCCTGCCTATGCCGCCCCTGCGCCCCGGTTATCGCCCGCAAACCCTGGAGTTTCGCGCCGAGCGATTGCAGGGCAGTTTCTCCGACTGATCCCCTTCCCCACTTTTTTGCACAAGGAATGCGCCATGCCCGTTGCGTTGATTACCGGTTGTTCCAGCGGCATTGGCCGTGCGCTGGCCGATGCGTTCAAAAGCGCCGGTTTTGAAGTCTGGGCCACTGCACGCAAGCCTGAAGACATCGCCGCGCTCAGCGTCGCCGGGTTTACCGCGATTCAACTGGACGTCAACGACGGCGCGGCACTGGAACAACTCGGCGAACGGATCAACCAGCAACACGGCAGCCTCGACGTGCTCATTAACAACGCCGGTTACGGCGCCATGGGCCCGTTGCTCGACGGCGGTGTGCCCGCCATGCAGCGCCAGTTCGAAACCAATGTTTTCTCCATTATCGGTGTCACCCGCGCACTGTTCCCCGCCCTGCGCCGGGGCAAAGGGCTGGTGGTGAATATCGGCAGCGTTTCCGGCGTTTTGGTCACGCCGTTCGCCGGTGCCTACTGCGCCTCGAAAGCGGCGGTGCATGCCCTGAGCGATGCGCTGCGCATGGAGTTGGCGCCGTTGGGCATTCGCGTGATGGAAGTGCAACCGGGGGCGATTCAATCGAGCTTCGCCAAAAGCGCCGGGCATGAGGCTGAGCAGTTGATCAACGAGCAATCGCCATGGTTTCCCCTGCGTGAAGGCATTCGCGCACGGGCCAAGGCCTCGCAGGACAAGCCGACACCGGCCAGTGAGTTTGCCGCCGGGGTCCTCAAGGCCGTGCAGCAGCGCAAGCCGCCACGCCTGATCCGTCTCGGCAATGGCAGCCGGGCGTTACCGTTGCTGGCAACGTTGTTGCCCAAGGGGTTGCTGGAATCGGCGTTGATGAAGCGGTTCGGCTTGCGCGGAAACTTTTGATTACAACTGATGAAATGGCCAAACCGGTCGATCTACGTAGAATGCGCCGCGCATGAAGTACCCGACGCTTCATGTGAACCCGAAACCCGATAGCGCATGGAGTCGCTGGGGCAAGCATCGAAGCAAGGGAATTGCTGAACACTGATCTCCCCCTCCCCGACTGTTTCCGCCCGAAGCGGTCGCTGCTTTGTTGACCTGCCTGACGCGAGCTCTGCTCACACGCATCAATTCAGATCAGGAAACATCCCTTGAAACTCTTCAACGTATTGCCTCTGGCATTGCTCACGGTGCTGGCAGGCTGCGCGACCAAAGAACTGCCCCTCAATGACACGCTGCCCAAACTGACCCTGCAAAACGTGCTGCCGGTCGTGACCGCCAACGAGCATTGCAACGCGCAGATGGACAGCGACATTCTGTATGGCGTCGGCTACCGGTTGTACGAAAACGGAGAGTACAAGGACGCCAAAACCTGCATGGTCATGGCCGCCCCCAAGCACACTCGCGCGTTTTGCTACCTGTCGATGACCACCCGCTATGACTCAACCCTGACCGCCGACCAACGTAACACCGAAGCCTTCAACTACATGGCTTACGCAGCGACGCAGAACGACTGGTGCGCGGAATACGGTATGTACGAGAGCTACAAATACGGCAAAGTCGGGACCCGGCAAGATGCTGCGCTCGCCACTCGCTGGCTGGAGCGTTCCTCGCTGCATGGCTATGCCGAATCCCAGCAGATATTGATCGAGCAATACGAGGAACTGGGTAACCTGAGCGCCGCCTACGCCTGGACCAGGATCATGGCCAAAGCCGAAGACACCACGGCGGGCGCTGACCTGAAAGCCAAGATGAACGCCGCTCAGATCGCCGAAGGCGACAAGCTTTACAGCGAACTTGTCACCCAGGTCACCAGCAAGAAAACATTGTTCGCTGAAGCACGCGAAGAAGACGTCGGACGTTACTCCGCCGATATCTATCAGAACTATCCGGACACCTTCAAGGGCATGTCATCTGTCGAGCGTTACGACTATGTGAAGCAAACCATGCGCACTGCTATCGAGCAGCCCTTCACCAAAAACCGTGGCGACGTTGTGGCCTACATCGTACTGAACCGCGCCGCTCAGTTGAAAAAGCCTGACGCGAATATCGCAACAGACCCGCGGATCGTCGCCCTCATGGAAGATCAAGCATTGTCGGTGGACGAAGCCATCGAGTCTGGACTGCGGGTAGTCAACACGTTCTACCGATAAGCTCAGTCGCGAGCAGGCTCACTCACACACAGGTCTGTGTCACACCGAAGAACCTCTGTGGGAGCCTGCTAGCGCTGGCAGCCACGCGGTCTATCCGTTATCCACAGCGTCCTGCTTCACCACCACCGTACAAGTCATCCCCGCTGCCAACAGCACCCCCGCCGGCACTTCATCAATGTGAATGCGTACCGGCACGCGCTGGGCCAGTCGCACCCAGTTGAAGGTCGGGTTCACATCGGCAATCAGCTCGCGACTTTGCGGGTTGTCGCGGTCGTAGATGCCGCGCGAGATACTTTCCACATGCCCCTTCAAGACTTCGCCGCTCATCAGTTGCATGTCGGCCTGATCACCGACGCGTACGTGGGGCAGTTTGGTCTCTTCAAAGAAGCCGTAAACCCAGAACGAGTTCATGTCGACCACGGCCATTTTCGCCTCGCCGATGCGTGCGTAGTCGCCGCGATGGACGTTGAGGTTGGTCACATAGCCGTCCACCGCTGCGCGCACTTCGGTGCGTTTGAGGTTGAGTTCAGCGGCTTCCAGTTGCGCTTGGGCGTGCTGGTAGTCAGCCAGTGCAGCGTCGGCGATGTTGCTCGCGTCGTCGCGGTTTTCCTTGGAGATCACCAGGTTGTCCAGATCGGCGCGGCGGTGGGCGTTGACCTTGCGCATTTCCCACGTCGACTTGCGCGAAGCGACCAGCGACTGCGCCTGTTTCACTGCGATGCGGTAATGCTCCGGGTCAATCTGCATGAGCAAATCACCCTTCTTCACTAACTGGTTGTCGCGCACCGGCACATCGATGACTTCACCGGTGACGTCGGCGGCGACGTTGATGATATCGGCGCGCACGCGGCCGTCGCGGGTCCACGGCGTGTTCATGTAGTGCTCCCACAGCGTGCGGCCGATCCACAACGCCAGGGCCAGCACAAGCAGGGTCGCGAGTAGGCTGAAAAACTTTTTCATCAGTACGTTCTCAACGGTAGACAGTCAGCGCCAAGGCGCCGAACAGACAAGTAAACAGACTCAGGCGCAGCAGCGCCGGGTGCCAGAAGAAGCGGTACAGATCGAACCCTGAGAGAAACCGGTCCAGCGCCCAGGCCAGCGCTGCAGCGATGAAAAACATCAGGGTCATGGTCGGCATGTACACGCCGTCGAAAGCGATTTCACGGGGCATGGGCAAGTCCTTCAGGCTTGGCTTGCGTGAGCGCAGCAAGCGGTGATTGCGGGTCGAGCAATGAGGTGCGAATGAAGTGCAGATAGCTCTTCACCCGGCGCAGCGCGGAGGTGTCGAAGTGCGGTGCGAACGGCTCATCGGTGGCCGCGACCCGGCTGATCGCGTGATCGACCGCCACCAGTGCGCGTTCCAGATTGCTTTGATTGGGCTGCAAGAACAGCCGCACCAACGCCCGGCCCATCACGCGGATCGCCTGACGCCACGGCTGCGATTCGGCATAGGCCGGGTGCACCGGCAAGATCGCCTGTTCCTTGCGCAACTCAATGATCGCGTGACCGACTTCGAGCACCACGAACATCCAGCGCAACAGGTTCTTTTGCACGGTCGGCTGGCCCGCCGCCAGACCGTAGGCCTGATGCAACAAGTCGCGGGTACGGCTCTCGAAACTCGACGCCAGGCCTTTGAGCTTGCCACTGATCGCATAGACCACCTGGCCACGCAGATCCTGCTCCAGACGCTGCCACAACCAACGGCTGTTGGGCGGCAGGATAATCGCGCCAGCCGCCGCACAGACCAGCATGCCCATGACCATGGCGATGTAGTCGTTGATGAAGGCGTACGGGTTGTAGACAGTCAGGTTGTCCGGTACAGAACCGGTGCTGAAGAAGATCAACAGACCGAGGCCGACACCGGCGTACTGCGGCCGCGAGGTCAGGAACGAGCCCAGTACGATCACCGGCGCGAGCATCACGCACAGCAACGGGAAACCGTCGATCCACGGGAAGATGAAAAACATTTCGACGAAGCCGATCAGTGCGCCGAGGAAGGTGCCGCAAGCCATTTGAAAGGCCATGCGTTTCGGGTTTGGCGTGGCGGCGGACAGGCCCACAGTGGCCGCGGCGATCAGCGTCATCGTCGCACCACTCGGCCATGCCGTCGCGACCCAATAACTGCCCAGCACGATCAAAATAAACGAGGCGCGAATGCCCGACGCCGCGGCTGCCCACCAGTTGGTTTGCGAGGTGAACGACTCGTCCCAGCGCTCGCGTTCGTGGCGGTGATCGGCGAGCGAGGCGTGGGTCTGTGCATAACTGTGCAGGTCATCGACGAAGCGATAGAGCAACTCGTACGCGGTGTGAAAATCCAGTTGCTCGGCGTCGCTCGGCTCGCACTCCTGAAAGATTGCCCGCAAGCTGCGCACCCGCGCCGGCAAGCCTTCTTTGTAGGTCGCCAGCGCCGCGACCAGCCGTGCCGCATCGGGGCTGGTCAAGGCACGGCCACTGAAGCCATCGAGCACTTCGGCCAGATCCTGCAAACCGGGTCTGATCGCCACCACGACGTGTTCTTCGTCATAGCCACGCAAGCGTTCGAGCAACTGATGCAGCGCATTGAAACGGGTGGTGATGCCCATGAACTCACTGTTCAAACGACTCAGCCGACCGTTGCGCCGACGCATTTGCGGGTCTTCGAACACGGTCACGCTGCGCAGCCCTTCCAGGCCCACGGCTTCGGCGATGAACCGTACGTTGCTGGCTTCAAAGTCTTGCGCTTTGCTTCGCCCGCGCAGGCCATTGGTGACGAACAAGGCAAACACACCAAAGCGCTGATACAACGCGTTGCGCATAGCGGCGCTGGCGGTCTGCGGCACAATCGCGGCGCTGATCACGGTCGAGCAGACAATCCCCAGGGAGATTTCCAGCACCCGCCATACCGCCGCCATGAACGCGCCATCCGGGTGCGCCAACGCTGGCAAACCGACCATCGCAGCGGTGTAGCCGGCCAGCACAAAACCGTAAGCACGGAAGTTACGGCAGCGTGCGGCACCGGCCGAGCAGATGCCCACCCAGATTGCCAGCGAGCCGAGAAACAACTCGGTGTTCTGCGCAAACAACGCAATCAGCGTGACCATCATCGCCGACCCGGCGAGGGTGCCGAGGAAGCGATAGAAACTCTTGGCAAATACATGACCGCTCTGCGGCTGCATGACGATGAACACCGTGATCATCGCGGTGCGCGGCTGCGGCAGTTCCAGACGCATCGCCAGCCACAGGGTCAGGAAAGCGGCGAACAGCACCTTGAAGATGTAGACCCAGGTCACGCCATCGCTGCGCGCCCAGTCGAACACACCCCGGCGCCATTCCAGGGAGTAGAGCCAGCGCAGCGGGGCGGGCAAGGGAGTCATTTGATTGTGCTCAATGAAGTTCAGTCAGGTCGCAAAACATGTGGGCGCTAGCGTGCGAGTGACAGCGGTGTGTCAGTCGACGAAAAAGCCAACTGACGCGCCCTCATCGCGAGCAGGCTCGCACAACAGGTTTTGGGTTCACCGTAAAAGGGCCGGGGTTTTCGGGGCTTGGGTTTGTTCGGCAGTCGGCACGTCGTTGCCGGCACCGAGCCCGCCGCCGAGCGCGGTCACCAACTCGGCATGCGCACTCAGCCGCGCCGCCTGCACCTGCTGTTGCACCTGCTGCTGCTTGAACAGCAACGTCTGCGCGTTCAGCACGTTGAGGTAATCGGTGAGGCCCCGTTGATAGGCGATCATCGCGATGTCGTACGTTTTCTGCGCAGCGGCCACCGACTCGGCGGCGAACCCTTGTTGCTTGTCCATCGACTCGCGGCGGATCAATTGATCGGAGATGTTTTTCAGCGCATTGACCAGGGTCTGGTTGTAGTGCGCCACGGCGATGTCGTAACCGGCCGACGCTTCTCCCAATTCGGCACGCAGTCGTCCACCGTCGAAGATCGGTAACGAGATTGCCGGGCCAACGTTGTAGTTGAGCTTCTTGCCGGTCAAAAACTCCAGCGCACCACCGCCGGTGGCCATGTAACCAAGGCTGCCGACCAGGTCGACGTTGGGATAAAACCCGGCGTGCGCCACATCGATCCCCCGCGCCTGCGCCGCCACTTGCCAGCGACTGGCAACCACGTCCGGACGCTGGCCGAGCAATTGGGCGGGCAGCGCGCCGGGCAATTTCAATGCAGCGCCGAGAGACAAGGTCGGACGCTGCAACTGCGCACCCTCGCCCGGCCCCTTGCCCGCCAATGCGGCCAGTTGATTGCGGCTCAGGGCAATTTCCTCGTCCAGCGCATCGAGTTGTCGATGGGTTTCCGGCAACGGCGTTTGGGCCTGACTGACTTCGAAGTGCGTGCCGATCCCGCCGTCCAGACGCTTGTGCGCCAGATCGAGAATCTGCTGTTGCTGCTTGAGCGTGGCGGCGACGATGTCGCGCTGGGCGTACTGCAGCGACATCTGGATGTAGGCGCGCACGATGTTGTTCTGCAACTCCAACTGCGCCAGCCGCGCCTCGGCGGCGCTCATGTGCGCCAGATCCACAGCACGCTCGCTGGCGTTGCTCTCGCGGCCCCAGAGGTCGAGCGCGTAGCTCAAACCCAGCGCAGCGTTGTTGTCCCAAGTGGTGGAATTGGCCAGATCACCGGGACCGTAGAACGGATCGGTTGGCCAGTTGTGACGCTTGAGGGTCGACTCGCCATTGATCTGCAACGACTCGGCCGCTTGCGCGACGCCGGCCAGGGCTTTGGCCTGACGCACCCGCGCAGCGGCCATGGCCATGCTCGGGCTGCCTTGCACGGCGAGGTCGATCCAGCGATTGAGTTGCGGGTCGCCGTAGGCTTGCCACCATTGTGCGGTGGGCCAGTGGGCGTCACGGGCGGCGTGGGCGATGGCCTCGTCGGTGGCCAGCGCATTGGCCTCCAACGCTTTGCCCTGTGGGGCAATTCCTTCGGTACCGATGCAGCCGCCGAGAGCCAGGGAAAAAGCCAGAACACTGAGCGGCAAAAGCGCTCTGTTGATGCGACGCGGCACAGCTGCGAATTCCTGAGAAAGGGGTATGGCGGGGGAGGTGTATAGGGAACGGCGCAATTCTAGGGGGGCGACCTGGCGGCGATAAGCTGGGATTCCTGTGAATCTTTGTTACCGTTAACGAGATAATCCGTTGGTCGGGGGTCTCAGCCCCCGAAACTTCGTGTCACAATTTGCCATCTCCCTTGAGAGCACCCCATGGACACTTTGCAAAACATGCGCGCCTTCAGTTGTGTGGCCGAAGCAGGCAGCTTCACCGCCGCCGCCGTGCAACTCGACACCACCACAGCCAACGTCTCGCGCGCGGTCTCCAACCTGGAAGCCCACCTGCAAACCCGCCTGCTCAACCGCACGACACGGCGCATCGCCCTGACCGAAGCCGGCAAGCGTTACTTGCTGCGCTGCGAGCAGATTCTGGCCTACGTCGAAGAGGCAGAGGCCGAAGCCAGCGAAGCCCACGCGCGCCCTGCCGGGCAGTTGAAAGTGCACACCATGACCGGCATCGGCCAGCACTTCGTCATCGACGCCATCGCCCGCTATCGCAAGACCCACCCGGACGTCACCTTCGACCTGACCATGGCCAACCGCGTGCCGGACCTGCTCGATGAAGGCTACGACGTCTCCATCGTGCTGGCCCGCGAACTGCCGGACTCCGGCTTCGTCTCGCAACGCCTGGGCATCACCTACAGCATCGTCTGTGCCTCACCGGCCTACGTGAAAGCCAACGGCTGCGCACAAAAGCCCAGCGACCTGCTCAACCACGCCTGCCTGCGCCTGGTCAGCCCGGTAATCCCTCTGGAAAAATGGGCCTTCGACGGCCCCGAAGGCCAGGAAATGGTCACCATCAACAGCTCCCCGTTCCTGGTGAACTCCGCCGACGCCATGAAAACCGCGATCATCAGCGGTATGGGCCTGGGTGTTCTACCGGTGTACGCCGCCATCGAAGGCTTGCGCAACGGCACGCTGGTACGGGTCATGCCCAACTACCGCTCGCAGGAACTGAACCTGTACGCGATCTACCCATCGCGGCAATACCTTGATGCAAAGATCAAGACGTGGGTCGAGTACCTGCGCGGCTCGTTGCCGGAAATCCTTGCTGCACACCAGGCAGAACTGGCCGCCTACGAACTCAGCGGCAGCCTCGCCGGAGCACGCGTAGCCAACTGATTTTCAACACACCGTGAAACCTGCAGGAGCTGCCGCAGGCTGCGATCTTTTGACCTTGATGTTTAAAAATCAAAAGATCGCAGCCTACGGCAGCTCCTACATTTCGGGCTTTTCGCGGAACTTTCCGACGTGTTTTGCAGGTTGTCCGTCGGAAGTGCGGTGGATAGGCTTTGGGTGTCGCTGACGAATCAGCGACCGGGTCTGGAAAACCCGTAGGATCACAGCACATGACATAATGCCGCGCTTTTTCAGCGCCGGTTTTTGAGTTATGGCGGCTGTACGTGGGAGACCTTCGGGTCTGCCGGGTTTGATCCTTTGCCGGTTTTTCCAGTCCGCGTACAGCTGCCACCCTTTCGCCTGGAAAACGAAACATGGCAGCTCCATTTCCATCTAAAGGATCTTTGTCATGAAAAAGCACAGCCCGAATCCGCCCGGAGCGGATAACACCTCTCCCTACGAATCGCCTGATTCGAAGAAATTCCACGAAGCCGCCGAGCGAGCGCTCGACCACTACCTCAAACCCAACGCCCTGACCCTGCGCTTCCACAAACCCAGCACCATGTTTCAGGTCGCGCCGGGCCAAGACAACGAAAGCCTCCTCGTCCACGCCTGCGAATCACTGGCCCAAGCCAACATCATGAGCAGCGACATCGCCGCCTACGTCGACCTCCCGCAACGCCGCACAATACTGGCGATTCAGCAGATCATCATGCTGGCGGAACTGGCCGTGAATCGCGTACTGGATAACGTCGACATCCCCCAACCCGCGCCACACAGCTGACCCCTTGCAGGAGTGAGCCTGCTCGCGATTGCAGGCTCACATTCAACATCGTAGGTGCCTGACACACCGTCATCGCGAGCAGGCTCACTCCTACAATGTGAATCGCATACAACCTGCTAAAAATCGATCGGCTGTCAGGCCGCCATCGCTGGCAGGCCAACTCCACACAAAAGCAACAGCAAGATCAAAAGATCGCAGCCTTCGGCAGCTCCTACAAAGGAGGCAAGGACAACCCGCACGCGGCGAATGCCGCCCCACTCAACAGGATGAGCGTTAGCTCGGCTGCAGCTCTTGATCTTGATCCACGGGCGACGTCGGAAGGCTGAGCGGAGGGATTGATCCGGGGGTGGGAGCGCAGCGACCGTTTGGCGCAGCCAAACACATCGAAAGGAGGTGCAGCGAAGCAAACCGGAAGCGATGCCCCCGGATCGATCCCGGAGCGAAGGCACCCCGAGCCCCAGCGAGCGGGCCGCACGTAGGAGCAAGCGTTTTTTTGCTTACTTTTTTTAGGCGTTTGTAAAAAAAGTGAGTCGCCGTAAGGGCGAAACCTCAAGCCGCCATCACAAACAAACCGGATATTCACCCCACCCACCAAACCCTGGTCGGCCCAGAGGCCGCCAAGACACCCCAAAACAAAAATGTTAGCTTGCTTGGCATCAAGCCCGAACAAGAGCCAAAAACGATGAAAAAAACAGTCCTGGCCTTCAGCCGCATCACCCCAGCCATGATCGAACGCCTGCAACAAGAGTTCGACGTCATCGTCCCCAACCCGAAGGCCGGCGACATCAACGCCCAATTCAACGAAGCCCTGCCCCACGCCCACGGCCTGATCGGCGTCGGCCGCAAACTCGGCAGAACCCAACTCGAAAACGCGACAAAACTCGAAGTGGTCTCCAGCGTCTCCGTCGGCTACGACAACTACGACCTCGACTACTTCAACGAACGCGGGATCATGCTCACCAACACCCCGGACGTGCTCACTGAAAGCACCGCCGACCTCGCCTTCGCGTTGATCATGAGCAGCGCCCGCCGCGTCGCCGAACTCGACGCCTGGACCAAGGCCGGGCAATGGCAAGCCAGCGTCGGCGCCCCGCTGTTTGGCTGCGACGTGCATGGCAAAACCCTCGGCATCGTCGGCATGGGCAACATCGGCGCCGCTATCGCCCGCCGTGGTCGCTTCGGTTTCAACATGCCGATCCTCTACAGCGGCAACAGCCGCAAGAGCGAACTTGAACAAGCACTCGGCGCACAATTTCGCAGCCTCGATCAACTGCTGGCCGAAGCCGATTTCGTCTGCCTGGTCGTTCCGCTCAGTGACAAGACCCGCCACCTGATCAGCCATCGCGAACTGGGCCTGATGAAGCCAAGCGCGATTCTGGTCAACATCTCCCGTGGCCCGGTAGTCGACGAACCGGCGCTGATTGAAGCCCTGCAAAACAACCGGATTCGCGGTGCCGGCCTGGACGTGTACGAGAAAGAACCGCTGGCCGAGTCGCCCCTGTTCCAATTGAAAAATGCCGTGACCCTGCCGCACATCGGCTCGGCAACGAATGAAACCCGCGAAGCCATGGCCAATCGCGCCTTGGCCAACTTGCGCAGCGCGTTGCTCGGCGAACGCCCGCAAGACCTGGTAAACCCGCAAGTTTGGCGTGGCTGAAAAAACGGGAAAGTGCGCCATGGCACTTGCCCGTTAGTTGGTTTAATACACAACTTGAAATTGAACAACAAACCTAATTAAACAACAAAATTATAAGCTCTCCGAATTGTCGAATAATCGACAATGCAATGGAGAGCTAAAACCTTGAACGCCCTGACCACCGACAGACTTATCCGTTACAGCAAAGTTATATTGATGGCTTACATCAGTTTCTTTGGCCTACTGGTGATGACTCACAACTTCACCGACTATGATTCAAACTACACTTACGTGGCGCACATCCTGAGCATGGACACCACCACTGCCAGTGACACCATCAAGTATCGAGCCATCGAGTCGCCGATGATTCATCACCGGATCTACTGGTTCATTATCACCCTGGAAGTCACGTATACAGTGTTGTGCCTGATAGGCACCTATCAGCTCTATCGCAACATCAACGCCTCCGCCGAAATATTCCACGAGGCAAAAAAGTTCTCGATCATGGGCATCCTCGCGGCAATATTCATTTATTACGTGTGCCTGCAAACCGTGGGGGTGGAATGGTTTGACATGGACACTTCGCAATCATGGAATGCCAAGGACTGGGCACGGCATATCGTTGACTTCATCTTCCCTGTCATGATTTACATCACCTTGAAAGTCGAGCGCTGAAGTTCAGCGCTCGTTTTATTTCAAACCAACTTTCCCGACATCGGCGGCGCCACCGCTTTCGGTTTGCGAAACACCAGCACGTTGCCCAGCATCACTAACACCAGTCCGAACAGCGCCGGCGCCGTCCACTGATACCCTTCGGCAAACGCGGAGACGTTCAACGCCACCACCGGGAACAGCACCGTACAGTACGCGGCGCGCTCCGGCCCCATGCGCCCGACCAGCGTCAGATACGCCGTGAAACCGATGACCGAACCCGGTATCACCAGATACAGCAGAGCCCCTACATAACGCGGCGACCCGTCCATGTTGAATGGAATGCCTTTGACCAGGCACCACACCGACAACATCGCCGCGCCGTAGGCCATGCCCCAGGCGTTGGTGGTCAGCGGCTTGAGACCCGCCTTTTGTTGCAGGCTCGACAGCATGTTGCCCGCCGAGAAACACAAGGTGCCGCACAGCGCCAGCCCCAAGCCGAGCAAGGTTTGCGGACTGGCGTGATGACCGGCCAACTCCGGCCAGAACAACATGCCCAACCCGAACAGGCCCAGCGCACCGCCCATCAGCACGTTTGGGGCAATACGCTGACCGAAAAACACCCTTGCATTGAGCGCGTTCCATAGCGTGGCGGTAGAAAACACCACCGCCACCAAGCCGCTGGGAATCCACTGACTGGCGGTGAGAAAGCACATGAAATTGATGCAAAACAGACACAAGCCCTGGGCCACGCAGATCAAATGGCCGCGCCGGTTCATGGGTTGCAGTCGACGACTCAACAGCAACAGCACGAACAACACCAGCGCGGCGAGTCCAAAGCGGTAGACGATCGACACCGGGATCGCCACCACACCCAATTGCCATTTCAAGGCAATCCATGTGGTGCCCCAGATCAGCACCGTCAGCAGATACAACGACAGGTTCATGGTAAACACTCCTAGATAGGCCTTGAGTGTCAGTTGCGGCAGGTGACAAGCGCTTGCATAAACTTGCGCTTTTGTCGGGCGGCCGGCTGGCAGCGGGACGGCTACGGAGTACGATGCAAGGCGTTGAAGAGAACCGATCATGTCCGCCATCGATAACCTGCAAGTCTTCCAGGCGCTTAACCGCTCGCCGAACTCTCGCCTGCTGCACAGCGCCGAGCTCGGCGACGGTTTGTCTGCGGCCCTGTGGACCAACCACCACGACGCCCAGGAATACGAAGCACCGAGTCATCACACCCTGTCGTGCTACATCGCCGGTGGCACCGGCACGTTTCGCCGCGGTCAACCGGGGCACAAGGGTGGCCCGGACAAGTTGTGCATCCTGCCGGCCGATCACGAATCGGGCTGGGTCATCAACGGCGATATCCGCCTGGCACACTTGTATTTCAGCGCTGAACAATTTGCCCTTGGTTGCATCACCTTGCTTGATCGCGAACCGCGACAGATGCAGTTGCGCGAGCAGACCTTTCTTGAAGACCCACACCAGGCGCAACGTTTCCGACAGTTACTGACGCTGAACTGGGACGAACCCGCCGAACGTTTGCTGACCAGTAGCCTTGCTCATGAATTGATCAGCCATACCTTGCTCAGTCAGGTTGGTGTTCGTCAGGGCTTGCGCCTCAAGGGCGGGCTGGCGCCGCACCAGCGCCGACAATTGGTGGAGTTCATTGATGCGCAGTTGGCCGAGCCCATCAGCCTTGGGCAATTGGCCGGGTTGTGTGCCCTGTCGGAGTACCACTTTGCACGGATGTTTCGCGTGAGTTTCGGACTGCCACCGCATCAGTACGTGTTGGCGCGACGTCTGAGCCGGGCGCGGGAATGGCTGCGCAATACAACGTTGCCGTTGGGTGAGATTGCGCTGGCGTGCGGGTTTGCCAGCGCCAGTCATTTCGCCAATAGGTTCCGGCAGATTTCGGGCGGGACGCCCGGGGAGTATCGGCAGGCGTTTTTGCGTTAGTGCCAAAGTCTTTATCGCCTGTCATGGCCCCTTCGCGAGCAAGCCCGCTCCCACACTTGGAAATGTATTCCCTCCTGTGAAATCTGGCTTGCTCGCGAAGAACGATGACGCGGTTTCAGGTCAGAACTCCAGGGTGCTCGACAACGATACCTGCCGCGAATCCCCCATGGACACAAAGAACCGGCTCGCCGACGAGGTGTAATACGTGCGATCAAACAGGTTCTTCACATTGAGCTGAAATTTGACCTTCTGCCCTTCTACCTTGGTGTCGTAAGTCGCAAAGGCATCGGCCACGGTGTAGCTCGGCAGGTCGAAATCATTCACCGCGTTACCCGCTCTCTCGCCGACATACCGCGCCCCGGCACCCACGCGCAATTGATCGCCACCGATCACACTGCCGAAGTCATACACCGCCGAGAATGAGCCGCTGTTTTTCGCCACGTTCTGCAGACGTTTGCCCTTGTAGGTCGGGTCCTCGGTCACTTCGGCATCGGTGTAGGCGTAGCTGCCGATCAGGCTCCAGCGGTCGCTGAGTTGGCCGGTCAAATCCATTTCAAGACCCCGCGAACGTACTTCACCGGCAGCGCTGTAAATCGTCGTCGGGCCTTCAGAGTTGGCGACCAGCACGTTGCGTTTTTTGATATCGAACAGCGCGATGTTGCCGGTGATGCGCCCCGGCATGTCCAGCCGTGCGCCCAGCTCCCACGACTTGGCCTCTTCCGGCGCAATGCTGCCGTCGAGCACGGTGCTGCTGCCGCTCAGCGGGGCGATGGTCGAGTTGGGTTTGAACGATTCGGTGTAGCTGCCATAGAACGACAGCTCATCGGTGTAGCGATACACCAGACCTGCGCGCGGCACCCATTTCTGGCCATTGCTGTCGGTGTTGGCCTTGAATGGCACGCCTTTGCCAGCGTACTGGTCGTACGCCTGAAAACGAGCACCGGCGACCAGAATCCACTGGTCATCAAGGTGGATCGAGTCCTGCAAAAACACCGAGTCGCTGCGCAGCAGATCGGTCTGCGCGCTGTCCGCCGCGCTGACCGTGGTGCCTTCGACTTCACGGCCATACACCGGGTTGACGTAGCTGAAGGTGCTCAGGCTTTTCTGGCGGATCAGGTCAGCACGGTAGATCTTGCGGTACTCGTCATCGACGCCAAACACCAGGTCATGCTGCATGCCCAGCACGTTGACCTTGCCTTCGAGGCTGGCCGTGGTGAAACGGTCGGTGGTGATCGCGTTGCGCGTGCCATCCATGTTGCGGGTCAGCGTGCCTTTGTTGGTGTCGATCGCTGTGACACGGACTTGGCTGGCGTCGTAGGTTTCGCGGTTCCAGCTGTAGCCAAAGTGGGCTTTCCAGTCGTCGTTGAGTTCGTGATCGGCTTCGACGTGATACAAGTCCGAACGCCCTTCCATATCGTTGAACGGCTCGTCGAGACGCTCCTTGCGCGAGATGTTCAGCGGGTGGTTGGTGCGTGGATCAATGACCGTGCCACGATCGAACGGCGTGAGAAATTCACGATGCTCGTAGCCGAAGGACAGCTTGGTCCGTTCGCCGAACCAGGCGAGCGACGGGGCGATCAGGGTTTCGCGGTGAGTGCCGAAGTTGCGCCAGTAATCCTCGTCTTCGTGATCGATCACCAGACGATACGCCAGCCCGGATTCGCCCAGCGCACCCGTGCTGTCGAAGGTGCCGCCGCTGCCATTCTTGCCTTCGCCGTAGGTCGAGCCGCGCAGGGTCAGGGCGTTGTACTGAGTCAGCTCAGGCTTCTTGCTGACCATGTTGACCACGCCGCCCGGGTCCTGAATCCCGTAAAGCAATGACGCCGGCCCCTTGAGCACTTCGACCCGGTCCACGGTGGCGTTCATGCCCCGCCCCTGCACCAATGGCATGCCGTCGCGCATGATCGAGCCGTTGCGGTTATCACCGAAACCGCGGGTCATCACTGAGTCCTGAGTGCTGCCCAAGGTGTTGCCCTGGGTGATGCCACTGACGTTGGCCAGCGCATCGTCGAGATTGCGCGGCGCCTGATCGCGAATGACCTGGGCCGGGATGACGTTGACGGTCTGCGGGATTTCCTGAAGCGACGCCGAAGAACGCATCACCGAACTGGTGTGCGGCGGCTGGTAGCTCATCGACTCGTCGCGCACCGACGTGATGGTGGTGGCGCCGAGGTTCAACGCACCGCCAGCGGGTTGTGGTTCAAGCACCAGGGTGTGGCTGTCGGTGCGGCGCCCGTTCAAGCCGGAACCGGTGAGCAGGCGCCGCAAGGCTTGCTCGGCACTCATCTGGCCGTTGACCGCCGGAGCGTTCAGGCCGTAGGGCGCTTCATCGGTGTAAACCACACTCTGCCCGGTGACACGGCTGAAATCGCTCAGGGCTTGCGGCAGCGGTTGGGCGGCCAGGGAGAAACTGAACTGCTTTTGCGCCTGACTGCTGGTGGTTTCAGCGGCGAGCGCCACGCTCATCGGCAACAACGCCAATGCCGATAAACTCAACGCCGACGCACCGAACCACTGTTTGACCGAACCCGACTTTGCCCTGGACTTCATTGCTCAATGACCTGTGTAGAACCGCAACGGATGCGAATGACTCGCAGTTTCAGTCACTACACGGATGGGGCTCGGGTTTACCTCACCACAATTTTGAAAATATTTTTGGAGGATGTGCCGACGCCTTCGGGAGCCCCCCCCCAAGGGCACCACATTTCAAATTGTGGGAAGGGGCTTGCTCCCGAAGAGGCCAGTGACCTCAACGCACAATGATCAGTTGCCCGAGCACCTGATGCTGCTCAAACCCCAACACCCCTTGCAGCGAACTCAGCACAGCCTGCGCATCCCTGCTCGGAAAACTGCCACTGACCTTGCGCGCCGCCAGTTCATCGTTGAGCAACACAATTCGTCCGGGGTAATAGCGACGCAGATCCGCCACCACATCGCCCAGCGTCGACTTGTAATAAGTCAGCCAGCCCTGACGCCAGGCAAGCTGCGCCTCGCTGTCGACGGCGTGGAGTTTTTGCGCAGCACCTTCACCGTAGGCCACTTGCTGGCCGGCCGTAAGAATCTGCTGCTCGCCATCGCGATCTGCCGTCACCCCGACCCGCCCGGACAACACCGTGACCTGCGCGCCATGGGGTTGCAGACGCACTTCAAATTGCGTGCCGAGCACCCGCGCCTCGCCCTTGCGGGCCTCGACCACAAACGGCTCGCCAGTGTGCGTGACGCTGAAAAAACCGGCACCGCGACGCAATTGCACATGACGCTCGCCATGGCTGAAGTCCACCGCGATGGCGCTGTCGGCATCGAGGGTCACTTGCGATTGATCGGCCAGGGTCACGGTGCGAATCTCACCGGGCGCCGAGACATAGTCAGCGCCCAGATCATCGAACCAGCGCTGCGGCTGCCACCCCGTACCGAGGCTGACCATCAACAGCAGGCACGCGGCCATCGCCAAAGCCCCGCCCCCACGCAAAAGCAGCGAACGGCGCGGGCGATCCATCGCATTGAGGTAGCCCTGTAGCGCCAACGCCTGCTCATCGGCCAATGTTCGCGCGGGGCCTTCGCTCAATTCCCAGACCACTTGCGCCTGCGCATAGGCCTCGGCGTGGGCGGGATCAGCGCGCAGCCATTGGCTGAACGTGAGTTGATCGCCAGCGCTAGGCCGATCATGCAACAGGCTCAGCCAGGCAAACGCGGCCTGTTCCTGCGCAAGGGTCGGGATGATGGGCTCTGAAGGATTCACGGTGCTTTCCCTGGCAGGCGTGGCGCGGGTTCGCGCAGGCTGGCCTTGCAGGCCTCGAGGGCGCGCATCATATGTTTTTCGACGGCACTTTGGGACAGGCCCATGGCCTTGGCGATTTGCGCGTACTTGCGCCCGTGAATGCGATTGAGCAAAAAGATTTGCCGGGTGCGCTCGGGCAAAGCGCGCAACGCCGCTTCGACATGACGCAGATCATTGCCCGCTTCTAGCGCGGCTTGCGGTTCGCTGCCCCGGCTGTCCGGCTCTTCAGGTTGCCAGCCCTCGTTGACGCGCACCCGCGTGCCTTCACTGCGCAGATGGTCAATGGCAATGTTGCCGGCGCAGCGCAACAGGTAGGTGCTGAGTTCTTCCACCTGCACCAGCGGACGCCGCCAGAAACGCAGAAACAGATCCTGAACCAGGTCGGCTGCCGTCGCCCGGCAACCGACACGGCGAGTGACCAGCGCTTCCATTTGCGAGCGCTGGGAGAGGAACACTTGAAGAAAATGTGCACGCGCCCCACGCGGCTCGTCGTCGCGAGATTCCGGGGGCAGACCGATCAACACGTCAGCCCTGCGCCCATGCGGCAACCGGACTGGCCAACAGGCTCATCCCGGCCAGCGCCATTGCGAGTCGCGGTCGATACGGCAGCAACAGCACCAGCGTCAACGCACTGATCATCAACACCGCGACCCAGTCGACCAGACCGAAACTCCAGCCGTTGGCCGTCACCGCCGCCCAAAGCGATACACACAACAGCAACCCTCCCGCCAGCATCAGGCCACGACGGCGTCGGGCAGAGGGTTTGTGGCCGAGCAGTTCATCGTGATGTCGAGGCATCGACAGGCAAAGCGCCGTGAACCCGGCGTAACAAAGCAACAGCGCCAGCAGCATCAGTTCGCCCCTTGTTCAAGCGTGATCGGTCGAGACGTTTCGCGGCGCGTTTTTTTAACGCTGGCGGTGTTGCCGGCGCGCTGCATTTTCCATGCGGCCCAAGCCAGGAATAACCCAGCGGCGAGACACGTCAGATCAAACCCGGCCATTGCCCAATCGCCCTGCCTCAGCGTTACGCCGAGATTCCATGGCGTGGTCAGCGCATTGATCAGCGGCACCGCCATAAACAGTGCAGCACCCAGCACGAGCTGATCGATCCATGCCTTGCGCCCGACACGCAATAGCGCATGCGCCAGGCTCAATCCCCAAGCGATGAAAAACGCATTCACTTCCCAATCTGCCCGCCCGGTCAAAGCCACTGGCAACAGCCGATTGGCCAGAAAGTACACCGCAACCGCCGTCAGCAACCCTGCCATGCTGGCAACGTTCAGCACTTCAACCAGCCGCAACTCGAACGGCATAACACCGCTTTTGGCGTGTTTGAGCTGGCGCTTGCCGAGCCAGATCACCAGCCCAGTGCCGATCATCGCCGTGCCGGCCAAACCACAAATGAAATACAGCCAGCGCAGCACCGGCCCGGCAAAGTGGCCCATGTGCAAACCATAGAAAGTGCCGCTCACCTCCATCGCCACGGGTTGAGCCGGTGTGCGCCCGAGCATTTTTCCGGTAACGCCATTGAAGGTCACTGCGCTGCCGAAATCGTGCACCACACGGTCACCAGCACGCGAGAGCACCACAGAGGCATTCTCATCCCCTGGGTTATTCACCGTTAGCCGCGTGGTGCGGCCACCGGACCATTGCGCACTGGCCTTGGCCAACAAGGGTGCCATGGGTGCCAGTGCAGCAGGGACATTGGCCCGTTCCGGCGCCTTCGAGGCGGGAAACACCTCATCGTAAAACGACCGCACGTCGCCGCCGTAAGACGCCTTAATGCTCGCGGGCATGACCATCGACATGAAAATCACCAGACTGCTGTAGGTGATCATCAAGTGAAACGGCAACACCAGCACGCCCACGGCGTTATGTCCGTCGAGCCAGGAACGCTGGCCCTTGCGCGGGCGAAACGTGAAGAAGTCCTTGAAGATTTTCTTGTGGGTGATGATCCCGGTGATCAACGCGACGAACATCACCATCGCGGCGATCGTCGCCAGCCAGCGGCCCCACGGGTATGGCATTTGTAGCTGGAAGTGGAAACGGTAGAAGAACTCGCCGCCCATGCTTTGGCGGCCCAGCACTTCGGTGCCGGTTTGCGCGTCGAGGGTTTTGGATTCAAAGCGGCCGCGCTCGCCAGGCTTCGCAGGTGCCTGCTGCCAGCGCACGGTCAAGCCGGGATCGCGAGCATCGGGCAAGTCGATCAGCCAACGTGAGGCACCCGCAGCGTGTTGTTGCAGATAATCCTGGGCCAGGCTCAGGCTTGCCTCGGCATTGATTGGCCGCGCGGGGATTTCCGGCTGCATCCAGTGACTGATTTCATCCTTGAAATAAGCCAGGGTTCCCGTCAGAAAAATCGCGAACAACAGCCAGCCGAACAGCAGTCCGGCCCACGTGTGCAGCCAGGCCATGGCCTGACGAAAACCCTCTTTCATGCAAAACCCAACCCACGTGCCGCGCCGCAAATGGTCGCCAGAATCACGCTCGGCACCAGCAAGCCAACCCATGCCGACCACGCCGTGCGACAGGCAAAGCACCAGAGCACAGCGACCAGATAGACCAGAAACGAGAGGGTCATGCCGGTGACCACGGCTTCAGCACGGCTCAGTGGCAGCCACATCGTCAAGGTCACGCTGGCCAGCGCCGCAACCAGATAGCCGCCGAACACCGCGGCCAACACCCGTGAGGTAACGGCCAGACGATAGGACATGGGGAGAGTGGCAAGTTTGCCTTTCATGTTTCGACCCTGAAACGGAAAACGCTCGGCCGACAAGCCGAACCAACAGGCGAGCAATACTAATGATAAATATTCTCATACGCAAAAGCATCTGATTGCCGGCGCAGGGTTTTACCCGTTCAATTGGCAAGCCGGGCCGTGGCTTGCCTTGGCAAAATGCGCTGAAAACAAAACGGGCCTGCTTTCGCAGGCCCGTTTTCTGGGGATGGCTTAAAAAATCAGCGTATCAACTGTTGATCGCTGCCTGTTCATTCTCAAGAAATTCTTCCTCCAGCAGTGCGTCATTCGCCTTGCTAAATGGCACCACAGCAGCGCGTGGTTTGCCCCGCAGTTTGCCGAAAAGGTGATCCAGCGCATGCTCCAGTTTTTCGGCTGCACCATCGATCGCTTGGTCCAGCGTATCGGCTTTGTGGGTGACGGAAATCGGTTGATGGCCTTTTGGCCGCGCCTCCAGTTGGCAGCGCATGTCATGGGGACCAGGTTTGTCACCGTTCTCGTCGCTCAGATGGACTTCGACACGGGTCAGGTCTTCTTCATAACGGTCGAGCGTGCTCTCAATGGTTGTACGTACCCACTCCTCCAGTCGTTTACTGCTTTGAATATGGTTATCACTGTTGACTTGGATTTGCATAGTTCATCCCTTATTTCAGCTAGCTCGCAAGAGGCCTTGATCAGGATTTCGTGACCCCTTGATTACAACAATCGGCCCGACTGACGAACATTTCAACCCCTGAAAAAAGATAAATATTCATTCGCAAAAAAAGCCGGACAACCGAGCAAGTCACTGATAATGTCGGGAGTTGGGTCGACTCGTCATCCTGCAAGATTTACTCACAATTGCCCTCGTTCAACGGGTGCAAACTGCGAAAAATCCCCGCCTCCTCCACCAGCCAATCGTGCACTGCACGCACGCCAGGATGGCTCAACGCCCCCGGCGCATACAGCAACATGTAACGTTTGTGATTGGGCACCGACAGCCCGAACGGCACCATCAACGTGCCCCGCTCCAGCTCATCGTTGAGCAGCGTGCGCCGGGCAATCGCCACCCCCATACCGGCGATGGCCGCTTCGATGGTCAGGTGGTTGCGATTGAAGGTATGCCCTCGTCGCACGTCCGCGCCCTCGAAGCCGATCGCGTTCAAATAAAACTCCCATTCCGCATATTCATAACTGCCGCGCCAGGCGGTGATGTCGTGCAGCAACGGAAAATGCCCCAGATCCGCCGGCCCATGCAGCGGCGGACGCCCGCGCAGCAGGCTCGGCGCGCACACCGGGAAAATCTGCTCATCGAGCAAGGCTGTGGATAACAATCCCGGGTAACTGCCGTCGTTCAGATCGATCGCCAGATCGAAATCGCCCTCGTGCAGCGGCACACTGCTGTCTTCAGCCACCAGCCGCAACTGGATGTCCGGGTATCGTTGCTGCAAGCGTGGCAGGCGCGGCGTCAGCCATTTGCTGAGGAACGACGGAATCGAACGCAGCCGCAAAACCCCACTGATCATCCCCGCATCCAGGCGCCGCAATTCGGCGTCGATGCTGCCGTAGGCCTCGTTGACCGTCATCGCCAACCGCTGCCCTTCGGCGCTCAGTTCCACCCCTCGCGCACGACGATGAAACAAACGCAAACCAAGACGCTCCTCCAGTTGACGAATCTGCTGGCTGACCGCCCCCGGCGTGATGTGCAGTTCTTCTGCACAGCGAGTGAAGGACAGGTGCCGCGCGGCACAGGAAAACACCTGCAGCCAGACGTAAGTCTGGGCATGCAATTGACGACTCATCGTTTAGTCCTGCTAAAGGCTGTCTTAGGAAATTTCGTTGGTCACACAAGACCGAGGTAGGCAGTATCGCCGACCTTGCGCTTGGCCTACAAAAAATGGCAGCGATTCCTACACCATTGCTTGTAAGGCTTTAGCATGGCTATCAGTGTTTTCGATCTATTCAAAGTCGGCATCGGCCCGTCCAGTTCCCACACCGTCGGCCCGATGCGCGCTGCTGCAACCTTCACTCAGGCACTGATCGACGAGCATTGGCTCAACGATGTGCAACGCGTGGAAATCCGCTTGTACGGTTCGTTGTCCGCCACAGGCGTCGGCCACGCCACCGACCGCGCCACGGTCATGGGCCTGATGGGCGAGTGGCCAGACAGCATCGATCCGTCGACCATCGACCCACGCATCCAGCAACTGCGCGAGACCGGCCAACTGTCCCTCGCCGGCCAGCGGTCAATTGCCTTCAACTGGCAACGCGATCTCCTGCTGCTCGACGAGAGCCTGCCCTACCATCCCAACGCCATGTCCCTGACAGCCTTTGGCGAAAGCGCTGCACTGTTTACGCAAACGTACTACTCGGTCGGTGGCGGTTTCATCATCGAAGCGGCAGAAGCCGAATCCGGCGTGGCGCCGGCCAGCGACGTGGTATTGCCGTACGACTTTTCCAGCGCCGCCGAACTGTTGTCGCTGTGCAAGCAGCACAACCTGCGGGTTTTCGAGCTGATGATGGCCAATGAACGGGCCTGGCGCAGCGACACCGAAATTCGTCAGGGCCTGCTGCACATCTGGTCGGTGATGCGCGAATGCGTCGAGCAAGGCCTGCGCCACGAAGGCCTGTTGCCCGGCGGTCTCAATGTGCCGCGCCGCGCGGCAAAACTGCACCGTAGTCTGCTGGAAATCGGCAAACCGAATGTCATCAGCTCGACGCTGTCGGCGATGGAGTGGGTCAACCTGTTCGCCCTCGCCGTCAACGAAGAAAACGCCGCGGGCGGGCGCATGGTTACCGCACCGACCAACGGCGCCGCCGGGATCATTCCTGCGGTTCTGCACTACTACATGAAATTCAACCCGGACGCGTCCGACGATGACGTCGTCGTTTTCTTCCTGAGCGCCGCCGCTGTCGGCATTTTGTGTAAGAAAAACGCCTCGATTTCCGGCGCCGAAGTCGGCTGTCAGGGCGAGGTCGGTTCCGCCTGCGCGATGGCCGCTGCCGGCCTGGCCGACGTGCTCGGCGCCACCCCGGAGCAACTGGAGAACGCCGCCGAGATCGGCCTCGAACACAACCTGGGCCTGACCTGCGATCCGGTCGGCGGGCTGGTGCAAGTGCCCTGTATCGAGCGCAACGCCATCGCCGCAGTGAAGGCGATCAACGCCACGCAAATGGCCCTGCGCGGTGACGGTAACCACTTCATTTCCCTCGACCGGGTGATCCGCACCATGCGCGATACCGGCGCCGACATGCACGACAAATACAAAGAGACTTCACGGGGTGGCCTGGCGGTGAACTGGGTGGAATGCTGATCAGCCTGACTGCACTGTCAGCGATCATCGACGCGTTCCTGCCCTGAAACAGGACGTCAATGAACAAGGCGAGCCCATGGCTCGCCTTGTTTTTGTCCGTGTTCATTGTTCGACAATTATTCCGGCATAGCCCTTGCTACAGCACTTGCATAAAGCGATATGGCGAAATGGCCACGGAATGGCCGGTGGTCTGGATGGGCGAACCAACCCGATCGCGGCCGGTCAACAACTGCACGTTCAATCAGGCGGTGACGCATCATGGACAATCCTTTTCAGATCATTACCGATGCCTTCGCGCCGGACTATCAGATCAACCTGAGCATTCAGGGCCTGGATGGCAGCATCATGCTGACCCTGTCCAACAGCGGCCGCATCGTGGCCAAACGCATGATCAGCACCGAACAACGCAACGACCCCAAACGCCTCAAGCGTCTGGTGCAAAGCATCCAGTTCGGCATCGCCATCGAACAAGGCCACAGTGCCATGGCGATCCTTGAAGCGATGACCCGCGGCGACGGCCTGACCCCGCCACCGCAGCGAATCAGCGGTGAGCCTCGGCAGGCTGCCGGGCTTTAAAGCTCGCCCTTCTCGATCTCAGGGTGTTCACCGGAACCTGCTCCGAGCTTGCGTTGCGGCTTGTCGATTTTCACCGAAGGAAATTGCGACGAGGCGTAACGCACCACCAGAATCGAAAACGCCAGCAGCAAAATCCCGCCGCACAGGTAGATGATGCCCATGTCCGGAGGGTTGTGGTGCGAGACGTTGGAGATCAGCAGACGGGTCAGTGCGGTGATCGCCACGTAGATCAGAAAGCGCACCGGCATGTGGTTGGTCTTGAAGTAAATCCCGACCATCGCGCCCAGTTCCAGATAGATGAACAGCAACAGAATGTCATCAATCTTGATATGCCCCTCTTCGAGCATCCCGAGAAACTCCATCACCGCCGCCCACGCCGTCACCGCCCCGATGGCGAACAGCGCCAGGTAGTGGAAAGTTTCGACGAACAGGTTGCCCAGGGACTCGGCCAGTTGATGCACGTTTTGCCGCAGTTTCTCGGCCCAGTTGATTTTCACGATGATGTTCCTTAGCCCGATTCGAGCGGATGATGCGTGTTGGACATGACGTTTTTCTGCATGCTTTGGGTTTCATGCAGAAAAGAGGCCACGCCATCATGGCGAGGTGCCACGAAGCGCGCGCCGTGGCGTTTCGTCGCAGTGCCTGCGCAAGGCTGACAAACCCTGAATTCGGTCTACATTGAAAAGCCACTACCCATGGCGCAGGGATTCGCTTATCCTTTTCGCTGTATATGGATACAGTAGTCGTGAAGACAACTTAACGTGAAGGCATGTGAGGTGGTGAATGGCCGTCGAAGTGGTATACCGCAGCAGCCGAGATCTGGAGCGCTTGTTCATGGATAAAGCCGAAGCTGACCGTCATGACAAAATGCTCGAACTGGCCGAATATCTGGCCGATGTGTTGCAAAAAGCCGTTCCGTCCATGACTGAGCAGCAAGTGGAAGAAGCCGGGATCTACATGGCGAAGAACCGCGATGTGTTCGCCCGGGCGTTCAAGAGCCAGCCTGATGCACTCTCGGAGCTGATCAATGCACCGGCTGAGCCGGTCGAGAAAGCCGAGGCCGAGGAATCTGCCGAAGCGCCCTTGAAACCGGCAAAAGCGGTGAAAGCTGCGAAGTAATCAATGCCCGAATTGAATAGGCCCTGAGTCGAATGGCTCAGGGCCTTTTTCATGCCGATGAAACTCAGCGATACAACACTTTCTCCGCCAACTCATCGGCCACCCTCGCCGGTGAGCGTTTTTCCGCCTGGGCATGGGCAAACACTTCAGTCAGCCGCGAGCTGATTTTCGACAGATGCGCAGTGATCGTCGGCAACTCTTCGCCGCGATGCTTCAGTGAAACGTAGATCAGGCCGCCGGCATTGATCACGTAATCGGGGGCATACAGAATCCCGCGCCGCTCCAGTTGATCCGCCACGTCCAGATGCGTCAGCTGATTGTTCGCAGAACCCGCTACCGCCGAGCAACGCAGTTGCGTGACCGTGTGACTGTTGAGCACACCGCCCAGCCCACACGGCGCCAGAATGTCGCAAGGCGTGCAGAGCAGCGCATCGTTGGCGATTGGATGGGCGTTGAGTTGCTCCATCGCCAGTTGCACCTTGCCGTGGTCAATGTCGCTGACCAGCAGTTCGGCGCCCGCCGCGTGAAGCTGCTCGGCCAGTGCGTAACCGACATTGCCCAAACCCTGAATCGCCACGCGCAGGCCTTCGAGGTTATCGCTGCCCAACCGCGCCATGGCGGTGGCCCGAATTCCGGCGAACACGCCCATGGCCGCGTGTGGCGCGGGGTCGCCGGCCGAGGTGGTGCTGGTGACATGCTGCGTCTGCTGGGCGATGCAATCCATGTCCGCCACGCAAGTGCCACTGTCGATGGCGGTGATGTAGCGACCGTCGAGTTGATCAATGCAGCGGCCGAAGGCTTCAAATAACGTCCCGCGATTTTCCACATGCACCGGGCGCACGATCACCGCCACGCCTCCGCCCTGCGGCAGCCCGGCCAGCGCAGCTTTGTAGCTCATGCCCTGAGCGAGACGAATGGCGTCCTCAACGGCTGATTCGTCATTGGGATAGGCAAGATAACGACATCCGCCAAGGGCTGGCCCGAGGCGACTGTTATGGATGGCAATGACCGCCTTCAACCCGGAGACCGGATCAACGCTCAGGTGCAGCGATTCCAGGCGAGTGCTTTGCATGAGCGCAAACATCGTTGGGCTCCCGAATCACTTCTTGTAGAACGCCAGTATAGGCTTGCGCCCGAAAATTGCTGCAGCGCACCGGAATAAGCACCCGCGCTGACACTGGATTTGCGGCATAACCCCAGATTGGCGCAGCCAGGCACTGGACGAATGGCATGGACGGGGCTAAAACGGGGCATTACCCGGAGATCCTGATGAGTGCGCGCCAACGTTTTTTCGAGTGTCTGCAACGTTCACCGCCTGCCCTGTTCGAGACCGCGCTGTGGATCGCGGCCGAACACGATAAAACGGTCAATCCCGAGGCGCTTATGCAGGACTTCAAGGAGTTGCAGCAGCGGGTCAGCTATGGCTTGCCGATGCTGCCGGTCAGCGAACTGGCACAGCCGCTATTACGGCGGATGACAGAGCTAGGCTTCGCTCAGGACGACTTCCTCCCGCTGCGCCCACAAGCCGCGTTGTTGCACAAAGTGCTGCAAACCCGACGCGGCCAGCCTTTGGTGTTGGCGTTGATTGCCCTGGAACTGGCGCGCGCGCTGGAAATTCCACTGGCCGGGGTCAACTTTCCCGGGCACTTCCTGCTCCGGGTACCCGGGGCCGACCACTTGCTTGACCCCTGCGGGGGGCGACGCCTGTACCCCAACGACTGTCGAGAACTGTTGCAGCGCCAATACGGCCCGAACATGAAGCTCAACGCCGACCATCTGCTGACTGCAACGCCGGTGCAGATGCTTCAACGCTTGTCACGCAACCTGCGCCAGTTGTACCTGTCTCACGATGACTTTATCGCGGCCCTGATCGACGCCGAACGCGTGCTTGAACTGGGCGACGCCAACGCCGCCGATTACCTGGCCCGCGCCAGTCTCTATCAGCGGCTCGACTGCCCGAATGCCGAACGCTTCGATCTGGAGCATGCGCTACTGCTCAGTGATGACCCGATTCAGCGCTTGCGCCTGACCGAACGGCTCGGGCATCTCCCGCCCAATTCCATAGTCCACTGATCCCTTGTGCGAGCGGGCTTGCTCGCGAATGCGCTGTATCAGTCAAAATCTCTGTGTCTGACACGGTGCTTTCGCGAGCAAGCCCGCTCCCACAGGAATTTACGGTGTATCTGGCTGGTTGGCGGGATGCGCCTTGATGAACGCCGGATGTTCAGCGGCCAATGCCGCCACGCGGCGAATCCGCGGATAAGCCTGCAGCGAAACATTGAACCGCTGCGCGGCATACAACTGCGGGATCAGGTAGACGTCCGCCAAGCATGGCCACTCACCGAAACAGAAACCGCTGTCACCGATCAACTGTTCCACCGTCGCCAGCCCCTGCCCGATCCAGTGACTGATCCACTCCACCACCTGCGGCTCATCGTGCCCCAACTGACGCAGACGATTGAGCACGCTGACGTTGTGCAGCGGGTGCACATCGCACCCGATCACCGCCGCCACGCCGCGCACATGCGCACGGGTAGCAAGGTCTTCGGGCAGCAGAGGCATCTGTGGATAACGCTCTTCCAGATATTCGATGATCGCCGGCGACTGAATCAGCAGTTCGCCTTCGTCAGTACGCAACGCCGGCACCCGCCCCTGCGGATTGATCGCCAGATACGCCGCTTGCCGATGTTCGCCACCGGACGGTGCAATCAGGTTGACCGGCAGTGCCTGATAATCAAGCCCCTTGAGCGCGAGCGCGATCCGCACCCGATACGACGAGGTCGAACGGTAATAGGTATAGAGATCCATGAGCCGCTCCTGTCAGCGCGCCGCCAGCACTTTGCCGCGGCATTCGCCAAAACCGATGGAAGCAAAACCGTCACGGGCACAACGCGCACGCAGGATGATTTCGTCGCCATCCTCAAGAAATTTGCGCACTTCGCCGGACGCCAGTTCTATCGGCTTTTTGCCGCCCTCGGTGATTTCCAGCAGGCTGCCGAACTGACCGTTTTCAGGACCGGACAAAGTGCCAGAGCCGAACAGATCACCGGCCTGCAACTGGCAACCGTTGACGCTGTGGTGCGCAACCATTTGCGCGACGGTCCAGTACATGTAGCGGGTGTTGCTCAGTGTCAGGCGATGGGCCGGCAGGTTTTGCTCGCGCATGGCTTCGGTAAGCAGCAACACTTGCAGCTCGATGTCGAAGGCGCCAGCGTCCTGATCGCGTTTGTCGAGCAGGTAAGGCAGCGGCTGCGGATCACCTTGCGGGCGCGCAGGTTGCGCGGTGCGGAACGGCGCCAGCGCTTCGGCGGTCACCACCCACGGCGAGACGCTGGTGATGAAGCTCTTGGACAGGAACGGGCCCAGCGGCTGATATTCCCACGCCTGAATGTCGCGAGCCGACCAGTCGTTGAGCAGGCAGAAACCGGCGATGTGCTCAGCCGCATCACCGATGGCAATCGAGTCGCCCATCTCATTGCCCTGACCGACCCAGATACCCAGTTCCAGTTCATAGTCCAAGCGAGCGCACGGGCCAAAAGTCGGTTCGGTCTGACCGGCGGGCAGCGTCTGGCCTTTGGGGCGGCGCACGTCGGTGCCGGAGGCGCGCACCGTCGAGGCGCGACCGTGGTAGCCGATCGGTACGTGCTTGTAGTTGGGCAGCAGAGGGTTGTCGGGGCGGAACAGTTTGCCGACGTTCTGCGCGTGTTCGATGCCGACGTAGAAGTCGGTGTAGTCGCTGATGCGCGCCGGCAGATGCATCTGGCAGTCCACGGCCAAAGGCAGCAGTGTTGCCCCTTGGGCTTCGATGTTGCCGCGCTCGGTGCTGCCCTCTGCAAACAATTCAAGCAGACGCTGGCGCAGCGCAGTGCGAGCCGGGCGACCGAGTTCGAAGAACGCATTGAGCAAACCGCCCTTCATGGCTTCAACGGCACTGCGCGCTGCGCCGTCGAACAGACCGGCTTCAAGCGCCACTTGCAGATCGAAGACGTGATCGCCAATCGCTACGCCAGCGCGCGGCGCCGAACCGTCGACACTGAACACGCCGAGCGGCAGGTTCTGCAGAGGAAAATCAGCGTGGTCGTTGGCCGACGCCACCCAACTGCGGGTGATGGAATTCTGAGTCATGGGTTATCTCCGGGTCGGGTCGAACGTGGCGGGCAGTGTGGCCCAGCAGGCGTCGTAATGGGGTTGCAGTTGTGGGCAGTCGAGGGCGAAGCGGCTTGGGCGAAGCACCTGACTGGTCTCGAACATGAAGGCCATGGTGTTGTCGATCTTCGCCGGTTTGAGGTCGGCGTTGATGGCCTTGGTGCAGGTCTCACCGTCCGGGCCGTGGGCGCTCATGCAGCTGTGCAGCGAGGCGCCGCCAGGCACAAAGCCTTCAGCCTTGGCGTCGTATTCGCCCTGGATCAGGCCCATGAATTCATTCATCAGGTTGCGGTGAAACCACGGCGGACGGAAGGTGTTCTCGGCCACCATCCAGCGCGGCGGGAAGATCACGAAGTCGAGGTTGGCCAGACCGTGCACGCTGGTCGGCGAGGTCAGTACGGTGAAGATCGACGGATCCGGGTGATCGAAACTGACCGTGCCGATGGTGTTGAAGCGGCGCAGATCATATTTGTACGGCACGTTGTTGCCATGCCAGGCGACCACATTCAACGGCGAATGATTGAGCTCGGTGGCCCACAACTGCCCTAGGAACTTCTGCACCAGGGTGGTCGGTTGTTGAAGGTTTTCGTAAGCGGCGACCGGGGTCAGGAAATCCCGCGGGTTGGCCAGGCCATTGCTACCGATCGGCCCCAGATCCGGCAGGCGCAGCGGCGCGCCGTGGTTCTCGGCGATGTAGCCGCGTGCTTGCGGATCGAGCAGTTCGACGCGAAATTTCAAACCGCGTGGCAGCACGGCGATTTCCAGCGGTGCCACTTCCAGCACACCCAGTTCGGTGGCGATGCGCAGACGACCGAGTTGCGGCACCAGCAGCAGTTCGCCGTCGGCGTTGAAGAACACACGCTCCATCGAGCGGTTGGCGGTGTAGTGGTAGATGCTGATGCCAGCGGGTTTATCGGCGCCGGCGTTGGCGGCCATGTTCACCAGACCGTCGATGAAATCGGTCGGCTCGCTGGGGATATCCAGCGGGTTCCAGCGCAGACGATTGGGGGTCACCTCGCCCAACGGCCCGCCAGCCAGTTGCCGTTCAAGTTTGACGAACGCCGGGTGATTGGCCGATGGCTGAATTCGGTACATCCAGGTACGCCGGGCTTCACTGCGGGTCATGGTGAACGCGGTACCGGAAAACAATTCGGTGTAGAGACCGTACGGGGCTTTTTGCGGGGAGTTCTGGCCGACGGGCAGCGCATCGGGCAACGCTTGAGTGCTGAATTCGTTGCCGAAACCGGACTGATAAGTCAGCGTCGACACGGTTGAATCGAGGTTCATGGAGCCTCCTGAACAGGGAGTCGGCATGGCCCATCGCTCTGGCTCAGAGGTTTCGGCACGCCGGGGTTGTTTTTATCGTAATTCGATTACGCATAACGTAATTTGCTCGCTATCCAGCGTCAAGCTATAAAGACGCCCATTCGTTCCGGAACCCGGCAGCATCATGGAAAAAACCAGCGACAGTCACGGCAAACAGAAAGTCCGCTCCGCCGAAGTCGGCACCGACATCCTCAAGGCCCTGGCCGAGTTGTCGCCCGCCACTTCCTTGTCGCGCCTGGCCGAGCACGTACAAATGCCCGCAAGCAAGGTGCACCGCTACCTGCAAGCGTTGATCGCCTCGGGATTTGCCGAACAGAACCCCGCCACCAACCATTACGGCCTCGGCCGCGAAGCGCTGCGCGTGGGTCTGGCCGCACTCAACAGTATGGACGTGCTGAAAGTTGCGGCCCTGCCATTGGCCCAATTGCGCGACGAACTCAACGAAACCTGTTTCCTCGCGGTGTGGGGTAATCAGGGGGCCACTGTGGTGCACATCGAGCCGGCGGTGCGTGCGGTGACGGTGGTGACGCAATTGGGTTCAGTGCTGCCGCTGCTCAGCTCTTCGACGGGGTTGGTGTTCAGCGCCTACTTGCCCCATCGGGAAGTTGACGAATTGCGCGAGCAGGAAATCGCCGTCGCCGATCATCCTTTAAAAGACGAGCACGCCTACACGACGTTGTGTGAGCAGATCCGCGAACGTGGTTTGCATCATGTGCATGGCTTGCTGATGCCGGGGGTGGATGCCTTGTCGGCCCCGGTATTCAACGCTGTCGGACAGATCGCCGCCGTGATCACCATCGTCGGCCCGACCTCACTGTTTCACGCCGACGAAAACGGCCCGGCGGCGCAGCGCTTGCTGGCTGCGACGCGGGCCGTGAGTTGGCGAATGGGGTTCGACGCAGCGGCGCCGGCGGTTCGCTAACAGGGGGTTACAGCAATACGGTTTTGCTGTCCCCCGCTGGCTCCTCCTGGAGAATTTCTTCAATTATCGCCAGAAGACGTTCATGGCCGAGGGTCTGGCCGGTCGCCGATCCAATCAGGCCGACGATTGCCTTGCCGTCACCCATGAGTTGAATCAGCGTCTTCTGCGCCTTGGTTGCTTCCTTGCCTCCAGGAATCAAAGACGCCAGGTCCAGTAGAGCTTCCTTGAAACTGTTGAAGGCCGTTTCTCGATCGCCATATCGGTAGGACTCGGCGCCTTCCAGTACGTTTTTGGTGATTTGCACCACGGACAGCGCGAATCCAACGGGCGGGATTACCAAACTGACGACACTCGCAGCCAACGCCACCGAGTCATAGGCCAATTTGCCAATGATTTCGTTCAGGCTGGTGGTTTGCGCGTCAATATCAGCAATGATCCGCTCAATACGTTCGTTATAACTCGCGCGCAACGACAGCACGCGGCTGTTGAGCTCAAGCACGGGAAGTTTTTCAGAAACATTGTTGAATTCAATGTTATTGATGAACGTCCCCATGATCCGTTGATCGACGTACTTGACCCTGTCGTAGAAATACTGACCCAGCCCGTGTTCCTTGATCGCCTCGAAAAAACCGCTCAACGGTCGCAAGTAGACGCCGTCCGGCGCGTCAGGCGTATAAAGAATTTCACTGACTTTGCCGCCCTGTACCAGCCTGAAAACATACACGCCCTCAACCAGACACCGTTTTACGTGAAACTTGAAGACTGCACTGAACTGCACGGTCGAAGGCACTTCTCCGAAAGGCGGAAAAGAGGCAGGCGTTCCTTTATCGAAGTTCAGGATCAACGTGCGCAATTGCTCAGCCAACGTGAGGGTGATAGCACCGGCATAAAAACTCGACAACACCGAACGTTGCATTTCAACCTGTCGAGAGTTGAAGTGAACGTCTTTCTTGAATTCATAATCGGGGTGTTGTCTGTTTAAATAATCGGCACGCAACATGGCGATGTAATTCTCTCCCGGACGCAACGTTCTCGACCAACTGGCCAGTTGACGTATGTCCAGGTCGGGCAGTGCTGGATGCTTCGCGCCTACACGAAAGCGCGGATAAATCCCAATCACTTCGCCGCCACGATCATGGGCATAAAACTGCGTTTCCTTGATGATCAACCGGGTGAGTGTAATCGTCTCGTTTTCACTCAGATCAAGGAGGATCTCGTCCGGGTTTACCTGCACCGTTTTTCCAAAGGTCTTTAAAAGATCTTCGATCCGTTGCTTGATCAAGTCGTAACAGAAGCGCTCATAGGTCAGGATGCCCGCTTCGCGAGTGCCGATGGTGTAGAGCGCTTTCAACTCCGTATTCAAGCGGGCAAACGACTGGCGCATTTCATCAGGGGCGCTTCGATAGGCGGCAGGATGGGCGAGCGTTTCCTGTGCCAGGTCCCAGGCGATCTGATGGAAGATTGCCTCGACAAGAATGCCTTCCGGTGCGTCCGGCCATTCGGAAAACGTTACCCCTTTCCAGGCACTCGGTAGCTGCCGCAGCGTGGCCACGTATTTGGCCAGTGGCGCCCTTTCCGCAGGTTGGGTTTGCGCCGCCAGATAGCTCTGCCCTTCGGCTGTTCTCACCCAGCCAGCCACATGAAATTCAAGTTCGCGACTGTTGGGAAATTGATACCAGTCGCGCTCTTCCGGCGAACCTGGAGCGTACAAGACGCAGTTGCCGTGGGGATTGGCCTTTTGCTGGAAAACCATCAGATCGCGGAAACCGAACCGGAAGCCATTCATCACGAAGGCCGATGCCGAAATACTCCGGTCTCCTTGCATAAAGCGTTCGACCATTGCCATGTTTGGCTGATTGAGATGCCCCTGCACGGCAGCGCAAAAAGTGCTGTAGGCGATGCGCGCCCCCAAGACCTGCAGAAGTGCCATCTGCACGTCGTAATCGTTAAAGGCTTTACGGCGCGTGTCCCAGAAATCCGAGCGGATGTTGACAGACGCCAGCCAGTTTTCTACGCGCACAGGTGTCAAGCCGGAAGGAACCGGCCCTTCAAAAGCCATCTCGAAGCGTTGATTGCGATCATGTACGCCGAACAGCGCCAGTTCCACAAACGTGCGCTTGTCTTCCTGAACCAGGGTGCGCGCTCCGACCTTGATGGTATAGCGACAGGTGACCTTGATAGTTTCAGGATCAACCGAAACACCCAATGCACTGTTGATCCACTCTTTACTTCGCGCAGCAGCATAGGCTTTCAGCGATGCTGCCTTATCCAGAAACTGGTCACGCCGGTTTTCCTCAGCGCGCACTTGCTGTAGCAAATGGTCATGACGCTGCTTATTTTGTTCACTGGCACCTGACAGCCATGCGGGTCGAACTTCTGAAAAGCCATTGATAACGCTCATACCTAACTCCTTGGTCCACGATCAAGAAATGACATTGCGCCACTTCGATTGCGAGCAAGTTATCGAATATAAACAGCGAACAAAATCCAACAGCCGTTACTGCAAGTTTTCAAACGTCATAAAACATCTCAGACAAACGCCAAAATAAATAATCCTCCATTTGACTGTCACAAATTCAACTTAGATCGAGACCCAACAGCTTTGCACTTGCCACCGCTTGAGTTCTTCGTTCGACACCCAACTTTCCGTGTATACGCCTGGCATGAGTCTTTACGGTATGTAGCGAAATAAACAGTTCATCTGCAATCTGTTGATTGGAATAGCCTTTGGCGATCAGTCGTAAAACTTCAAGTTCTCGCTGGCTCAGCACGCCGTAGTTGCTTAATGTCTGCGCGGCTGCATCTTCAGCGATCTTGTTATTCAGTGCCTGCAACACGTTCGGCTGGCGCAATTCCAGTTCACGCAACGCCTGGTGCAGGCCGTGATGAGCAACCAATTCAAGGCCCTGCTGCAAATAGTGTTGCGCGCCGGCCTGATCGCACTGCAGAAAGGCAACTTCGGCCAACGCCAGGAGCAAGTCAGTTTCGAGGGCGACCATTCTGCACTGCTTCGCGTCCGCCAATAACTGCTCAAGGCGGATGATCGGATTATTGGCGATGCGCAGACCCGTTTGCGCCAGGATCAGCAGGTATTCAACCCGTGGAATCAACTCGATGGTCGCCGGCGGTGCCTGCAATGCACCGGCCCCTTGATAGTGACGCAGCAGACGCGCCATCGCCTCGTTGGCCAGTTCGGCACGCCCTTGCTGAAGCCACAACAGACTGCTGATCTGCAACAACACCCCACGATAGACAGTCTCCGGAATCTGCCGCTGCTGCATCAGCCGCTGTGCATCGCGCAACCAGACAAATGCGCCTTCAAAATCCGCCTGATTGGCCGCCAGTTGTGCCTGCCCCAGATAGCCATACAAGACCCGCTTGTCATGGTTGCGCTTGCAATCGTCGAGGCCGGACTGAAAAAAAGCGGCCGCCAGGGCATCCTGCCCCTGACTGAGAGCCAGACGCCCCCGACGCAGTGCAATCCTGCCCAATAGCGGCGTCCGTGGATCCGGTCGTCTGCCGAGCAGAGCGTGCACTGCGGCCAACAGACATTCGGCCCGCGCCGCCGCGCCACGCTGCTCCAGTATTTGTGCATGATCGAGCTCAAGCAGCGCCTCGAAAACCAGCGAATTTTGCGCCCGCGCCAGACACAGCGCCTGCCGATTGTGGGCGTAGGCCACATCCAGCGCCCCTCTCAAGAGCGCCTGTTGCGTCACCCCCGACAAACACATCACCCGCGCCATCCAGTGGTCGTCGTCGAGCGAATCCAGCGCCTCGGAAAAATGACCCTGAGCGCAAGTCATCTGCCCTTCCAGATGCAGCAGCCAGCCATTCAAGGTTTGCCAGCGCGCAATCAGTTGCCGCTCGAGCGTGGCCGAAGGCTGTGGCATGAACCTCGCCAGGTGCGCGATGCACTGCGTGGCCTGTTCGAACCGGCCGGCAAACAACAGCGCTGCGCTGATCAGCCCGACCAACTGCGGTGATCCCAAGGTCAATCCTTCGCCCTGAGATTCATGCAGGCGCAACAACAGCACCACCGTTTGCTCTTCAAAAAGATGCTCGAAGTTGAAATGCTGCAACAGGCTCACTGCCGTTTCGAATTCCTCGGCAAGCAACGCCTGCTCGAAAGCCGAACGCCAATCACCGGTAGCGGCGAACCATTGGCACGCCCGACGATGCCATGAACGAGACGCGGGCCAATGTTCATCGCGCATCACCTGCGCCAAAGGCGCGAATATCTGTAGCCACTGCGACGATTCATTCCATGGCTCGATAAAGCAACCCAGCGTTTGCAGCGTTCGCAGGTAATCAGCCCCCTCACCGGCACCGAACAAGTGTTCACACAGTTCAGCGTTGAAACGCGGCAAATTCGCCAGTACCCGCCAGACTTCCGCCAGCTCCGGCGTCAAACCGCTGAACAGTTCGTGCTGCAGATAATCAAGCAAGGTTTCCACACGTTGCTGCGGTTGGGTGCTTTGCGACCAGTCGCATTTTTGCAGCAACGTCATTCGCACTCCGGCGCACCAGCCACCGGTGCGATGAACAATCCGTCCAGCCACATTGGCGGCCTGCTCGGCTGACAAGTGTTTCAGTGCCTGGGCGATCTCGTCCTGGGTCAGCGCCAGCGTCGGGCTTTCGCATTCATACAATTCGTCGTCCAGCAACAGCCGCGGCCAGTTGCATTGCGGACGCCGGCGAGAGCCGATCCACCAGGTCAATGCGGGGCTGCTGATTGTCAGCAAACGGTCGAGCAAGGCATCGAGTGACGGATCCGGCAAACGGCTGTAATCGTCGATGAACAGCCAGGTTGGTGCCTCCCAATGAGTCAATGCCGCGATCAGACCAGCCTCATCCGTGTCGGTCAGGCCCAGCGCTGCAGTCAATCGATGGCACATCTCGCCGTTGCTCAATTGCGCACCTGCCAGTGGCAACCAGAGCACCTTATACGTCGCGGGCGCCTGAAGCAGGCATTCGGTAAGCAGCGCACTTTTTCCGCTACCGGGGGGCGCACAGATCAGCCTGACCCGCGCCATCGACTCAAGCAGTGGTTCGCTCAATCGCAAACGTGGCTGGTGATGGGAAGACAGTCTGGGCAGGAAACCGGGGCGATCCAGACACGGCGTCATGGCGGTCATCGGGTGAGCCTTCTTATTGTTTTGCAGCCACCCTAGCCCTCTGCTGTCAGCTTGTTGATAAATATTCAGCGCGCTGATTGGCAGCCATAAAAAAGGCGACCGTGCGGTCGCCTTTTGTACAGCCGTTGTATCACAAACGTTACCGCACACCCGCTGCGCGCAGGGCCGATGGTGTGTAGTCGGCAGCCTTGGCCTCGAAGCCGAATTCGAAGCTGTGTTTCTCTTCGTTCTTCATCCCCAGGGCAATGTACCGGCCGGCAATGATGTCGTAGAGCGCTTCCAGAGTGTAGGCCTGCGTCTGGTGATCGTAGTAGTACTGAGCGTGACCTTCGGCGACCCGCCACAGTTGGCCGCGACCGTCGTAATGGTCAGCGAGCGCCACCTGCCAACTGTCCTCATCGATGTACATGTGGCGCTTGGCGTAGATGTGCCGCTCGTTCGGTTTGACCGTACCGATCACCTCCCACACGCGATGCAGTTCATAGCGGGTCAGATCCTGATTGATGTGGCCAGCCTTGACGATGTCGTCGTACTTGAGTTTCGGCGAATCGAGCTTGTAGCTGTTGTAAGGAATGTACATTTCCTTCTTGCCCACCAGTTTCCAGTCGTAACGATCCGGGGCGCCGGAGAACATGTCGAAGTTGTCCGAGGTGCGCAGACCGTCCGCGGCGGTGCCCGGCCCGTCATAGGCCACTTGCGGCGCGCGGCGTACCCGACGCTGACCGGCGTTGTAGACCCACGCCAGACGCGGCTCCTTCACCTGATCGAGCGTCTCGTGAACCAGCAGCACGTTGCCGGCCAGACGTGCCGGCGCGGTGACTGACTGCTTGAAAAAGGTCAGGACGTTGGCGGCTTTTTCCGGATCGATATCTTTCATCAGTTGCGGCACGGCGATCTCTTCTTCGAAGCGGATCGGCGTGTAGCTGCCGTTGGTCTGTGGTGTGACCTGAGTGATGATCCGGCGCAGATTCCCGCCGTGGTAACGGGTGATGTGGTTCCACAACACTTCAACGCCGTTCTTCGGAATCGGGAAGGCGTAGTAGCGGTTGCCGGTGAAATTGGCCAGGCCGTTGCCGTCATTGATCGTGGTCACGTTCAGCGCACTGCGTTTGGCCGACTCATAGATCTCAGGCGGTACGGCGACGGTACGGTGGGTGGGGTAAACCGGGATCTTGTAGGTTTGCGGGTAACGCTTGAACATCGCCACCTGACCGTCCGAGAGTTTGTCCTTGTACTGGTCGACATTGGCGGCGGTGATGGTGAACAACGGTTTTTCATTGGCAAACGGGTCAGCCAGGAACCCTTTGCTGTCGACCGCCCCGGCGTTTTTCGGGATGCCACCGGTCCATGCCGGAATCGAGCCATCGGCGTTACCGGCCTTCTCGGCGCCCAGCGGCGTGAGGCTGGTGCCAAGCTTGTTGGCTTCTTGCGGTGACACTGCCGCCATCACGTTGGCCGCCAGCAGGCTCAGGGCCAGGACACCACATTGCAGAATCATTTTGCGCATTGCATTCATCCTTCTCGGGCAGATCAGAAGTTCACGCCGAAACTCAGGGCGACGAAGTCACGGTCTTCGAGGACGTTGTAATCGCCGCCGAAGAAATCGGTGTAACTGAGGCTCGCGGTGTAGGTGTTGCGGTAGTCGGCATCGACGCCGACGCTGATCGCTTTGGCGCCTTCGTTGAACAGGCCATTGGGGCCGTAACCGGCGACGTCATGCGACCACGACAGGTTCGGCTTGAGGTTGACCCCGCCAATCACGTTGGCGTAATCGAGGATGGCCCGGGCGCGGTAGCCCCACGAAGTCGACGTGACGAAGCCATCGGTGTCGCCGCCGAAACCGTATTGGCCGTACACCGAGTCGCGGCCGTAACGCAGCTTGCTGCGCGACTCCAGACCGCCGACCCGCACCACCGCTGCTTCACCGACGACGGTCAGGCGCTGGGCCCCTAATACCTGATCGAAGAAGTGCGTGAGGGTGCTCTGGATCTGGGTGATTTCCTTGCGACGATAGCCCTTGTTGTCAGCACCGGGCGAAGTCGCCAGTGGCGAAGCAGCGCCCCCGGCAATCGGGTTGAGCAACGCCAGGGTCAGGTCGTTGGTGTTGACCTGCACCGGCGCGTTTGGCCGGTAGCTGATCTCGCCGGTCCACGCGGTGCCGGTGGGCAGTGTGGTAGAGAAACTGGCGCCGTACAGACGAATGTCTTCCGGATATTCGAGGTAATACTGACCGCGTCCCAACATCACGCTTTGCGCCAGTCCCGAGCCGCTGCCGGGGGCCAGACCATTGGCGATGCCGACCATGCCCGGCAACGCGGCAAGCGTCGAACGCCCGGCCGTGGTGGTGCCCACCGTCGGCGTGCGGCTGTGGTAGTTCATGAAATAGAGACCGTATTCGGTGTCGTCGCCGAGCCAGCGCAACGCCGTGCCCCACTGCCCCGAATCCCGTGCATCGCGGTCGCCGCCCCGGGGCACCACGACGCCTTCGCGAGTCACCTCAATGCCCTGACCGAAGGCCGTGGTCAACGGCACAAACGGCGCAATCGCCGGGCTGCCGACGGTATACCCGTTGTTGCAACCGTCCGCCGCCACATCGACGCCGAAGAACGTACCGCAGTTGTCGAGGACGGTCTGGTCCCATTCCAGTTGGTAGAAACCTTCGACAGAGAGCTTGTCCGTCAGGCTTTGCGAGCCGAACAGCATGTTCACCGGGATCAGACCTTCCTTGATCTCGGCGCCAGGACGCCGAAACGCCGACACGTCGATCGGGTTGATGCTGTTGATCGAGTTGCCGATGAAGGTACTTTCGCCCCAGCTCACCACTTGCTTGCCTGCACGCACGGTGCCCGGCAAGTCAGCGATGGCGTAGTTGTGATAGACGAACGCATCGAGAATCTGCGCGCCGGAAGACTTCGCGCCCTCCTTGCGCCCCTTGTCGCTGATCTGTTTGAACTCGCGGTCTTCATCCTTGAGTTCGAAGTCGTACCAGTATTTGCCACGCACAAACACCCCGGTGTCGCCGTACTTCAGTTCGAGGTCGTGAATGCCTTTGAAGATTTTCGAAAAGGTTTCGCCCTTCTTGAAATTCAGGCGTCCGTCATCACCCGTCGAAGATTGCCCGGTACCACCATTGACCGTGCCGACCAGCGACTTGTCGGCATCGCGCATGCCCCAGCTCGCACCGACCGACAGTGACGAGTCGAAGGTGCCCTCGATTTCCCCGATGTTGAACGAAACCGCGTGCGCCTGGGCGCAGCAGCCCATAGCCACCGCGGCTGCCAGCGCCTGCGGTGTGAAGATGGCGCGCATTGTTCTTGTTTTCATGCGTCTTCCCCGGTGAGTGACAGAAGGCCCCACCCTACTGCCGGTTGACCGGGTCGATAAGCGCACCAAGGAGGTATTCGCGTTGTCGCTCGAAAGGATGAATGCCCCGGTGGGATGCGCCTTTGCGCGGGCCATGAGTGCGCTGGATAGTCGAACATCATTGCAGCGCATGGTGCATGTGGTACGGGGCAGACTGTTACATGCCCCGTAACAGTTCATGTCCGCAATCGCTATTTTTCCTACAGACTCAAATCCGTATTCTGAGCGGGCTTTCACGGGACACGCCGCAAAGCATTCGGCCTTGGCGCCTTAACCACTCAAGCCATTGCTGACAGATTTCAGATCAACCGAAGGTCTTCGGTTGCTCGCCCCGGTGTTCACTGACGTTGATTTGTAGCTCCTTGATCCAACGTCTTACCTTGGCCGCTGCGTTTGCAGCGGCCTTTTTTATGGGTGACGGGTTTTAGCGGGGAGATGGCAGGGCTGGCGCAGCCCTGCCGATTGTTGCGCAGGGTTCAGAGCGAATATTTCTGCAAATTCGCCATCATTTCCTTCAGCGCCTCAATGTTGTCCTTGGGGTGCGCCGCGCCTTCGAAATCGCAAATCTGCTGCCAGTGCGCCGCGACATCTTCCGGGGAAAATCCAGCACGCGGATCAAACCCGGCCCCCAAACTGCGCTCCCACCGCACCTTGCCCATCCAGCCACCACCGACCTCAAACAGCCCGGAGGTCTCCTGGCACTGTTCACTGGCCAGATACACCACCAACGGACTGACCAGCTCCGGCTTCAGTTGCTCGAATACTTGCGGCGGGATCAGGCCTTCGGTCATGCGCGTGCCGCCAGTCGGGGCGATGGCGTTGACCAGAATGTTGTTCTTGCGGCCCTCGATGGCAAGGGTGCGGGTCAGGCCGTACAGGCCAAGTTTGGCCATGCCGTAGTTGGATTGGCCGAAGTTGCCGTAGATGCCGGAAGTCGACGCGGTGAAGATCACTCGACCGTAGTTTTGTTCACGCAGGTGCGGCCACGCGGCGCGGGTGACTTTGTAGGCGCCTTCGACATGGACGCGGTAAACCAGATCCCAGTCGGCATCGTCCATTTTGTGGAAGGTCTTGTCGCGCAGGATCCCGGCGTTGTTGACCACCACGTCGACGCGGCCAAAGACGTCGAGGGCGTTCTGCACCAGTTTGTCGCCGTCAGTGACCGAGTCGTGGTTGGCTTCGGCGATGCCGCCGGCCTCACGAATTTCTGCCACCACGCGGTCGGCGGCGCTAGCATTGGCGCCTTCGCCCTGGGTCGAGCCTCCGAGGTCATTGACCAGCACTTTGGCGCCCTGTCTGGCGAACAGCAGTGCATGCGCCCGTCCCAGACCGCCACCGGCTCCGGTGACGATCACGACTTTATCTTCGAAACGCACAGACTCATTCATCAGGGCAACTCCAGCAGGCCAAAGGACAGAGAGCCCGAGTGTCAGGCACGGGGCTTTGGGTCACAACGAACACGGCTGAGGCTGAATGATGCGCGATAAGGTGAGGGGATGATGCCAAGCAAGATCAATAGATCGCTGGCGGCGATCCATTGATCTTTCAGGAGCACGCCACTTTGCGCGGCGGCAGCGCCAAACGGTCGCGGAACGCCAGGTAATGCGTGAGCACCTGCACCGGCGCTTCGGTCTGCGGATAGTGACCAATACCCGGCAACAGCACGGTGTCCGCGTCTGCAATCAACTCCCGGTACCGCTCGACCATGTGCGCACCGGAGATCGGATCGACTTCGCCATCGATCACCCGCAACGGGATTTCGCCACGCTGCATGGCCGCCACCCAACGGTCGCGCTGCACGCGACGCTCGGGGATGTAGCCAATCAGCTTGTGCATGATGCGCGGGCCTTGATGGGTGTCGATCAGACTCCAGAAATCATCCAGCTCGCTCTCGCTTGGCCGGGTCTGCGGGCCGAAAATCTGGCCGAAGCTTTTCACCAGCGCGTCTCGGGTGAAGGCGCGACCGATCATCCAGCCTAAAGGGCTGAGCAGCAGTTTTTGCATCAACACCGGGCGGTGGGTTTCCGGGAACAGCCCGCCGTTGAGGAACACGCAACTGGCGACCTTGATGTGCGCCTCGTAATGCCGCGCGAGCAGTTCCTGCGCGACGCTGTCGCCATAGTCATGAGCGAGGAGGTGTACCGGCTGCTCGACCTGCAGATGCGCGAGCAACGCCTGTTGCAGATCGGCTTGTTCCAGCAGGCTGTAGCGGTGATTGACCGGTTTGGCCGAGTCGCCGAAACCGAGCATGTCACAGGCGATCACGCGATACCGTTGAGCCAGTGGCTGCCACAGGTAATGCCAATCCCAACTGGCGGTCGGGAAACCATGGATCAGCAGCAGCGGCTCACCCTGCCCCGCCGTCCAGTAACGGATCGACTGACCACCAAAAACAAAGGTCTGGCTGCGCTTGCGCCAGACACACAACGGAATCTCGGCAAGAGGCATCAGAGTTGATATCCAGGGTTCTGTTTATCGAGTTTGCGCAGCAATGCCGGCCACGCCAGCGCGCCGCCCATGCCTTGAGCACTTTTGGTGACGCCGGCGATCATCGCTTTGGCGCCCGCCAGAACCTGCGGTTCGATGGCAATGAGTTCAGCGCCGCCGGTCTGCGCCATCACCTGAATGTCGCAGGCACGCTGGAAGGTGAACATCATCAGAAAAGTGTCAGCGATAGTGCCGCCACAGGTCAGCAGACCGTGGTTGTGCAGCATGAGGAAATGGTTATCGCCGAGGTCGGCCTGCAAGCGCGCCTTCTCCTCGTGATTGAGGGCCACGCCTTCATAGGCGTGATAAGCGAGGCTGGACAGGACAAACAGCGATTGCTGACTGATCGGCAGCACACCCTGCTTTTGCGCCGACACCGCAACCCCCGAGGCCGTGTGCGTATGCAGCACGCAAACCACATCGTGTCGAACTTCGTGCACGGCGCTGTGGATGGTGTAACCGGCGGGGTTGATTTCGTAAGGACTGTCCATGAGTTTGTTGCCGGCCTGATCGACTTTCACCAGGCTTGATGCGGTGATCTCGTGGAACATCAGGCCAAACGGATTGATCAGGAAATCTTCGGTGCCCGGCACCTTGGCCGAAATGTGCGTGAAGATCAGATCATCCCAGCCATGCAGCGCGACCAGACGATAGCAGGCGGCGAGATCGACTCGGGTCTGCCATTCCGCAGCGCTGACCTGATCTTTGACATTTAGGGACGATTGGACGGGGGCTACGCTCACTGTATGCACCTCTGCGTTCTTATTGTTCTGCACGTGTGAGCAGTCTAGTCAGGCGCAGGCCATCGCGTAGTTGCATTGGCAGCCAGCTTGATGACTGAACGAGTCAGCCCGGCAAACAGCTTGGATCCGTGTCAAAGCAACGACGCCAACAAAGGGGCGGCGAACAGATTGAGCAACCCGGTGAGGACCATCACCAGACCCGCCACCGAACCCTCCTCACCGCCCACTTCATGGGCGCGGCTGACACCGGCGCCATGGGCACCGACACCGAACAGGGCGCCACGGGCCAAGGCACTGCGCAATGGCAACCACTTCAAAAGAACGCCACCGAGCATCGCGCCAAACACCCCGGTAAACATCACGAACACCGCCGTCAATTCCGGCACACCACCGAGATCCTGAGCCAGCGGCATGGCGAATGGCGTGGTGATCGAGCGCGGCACCAGCGACATCGTTACCGAACTGTCCAGTGCCAGTGCCTTGGCCAGTGCGAACGAGGTGGCGATTGATGCCGTGCTGCCAGCCACCATGCCGAGCATCAATGCAGGCCAGTGCCGCATCAACAGATGCCGCTGCTGCCAGATCGGCACGGCGAAGGCGACTGTCACCGGGCCGAGCACCCGCATCAACCAATGGGTGTTGCTGGAATACTCGGCGTAAGCGGTGTGCAGCGGCACGGCGAGCGCCAGCAGCAGCGTTGGTACCAGAATCAGCGGCGACAGCAGGTAACGGCCGGTGCGCCGATAAATCCAGCGGCTGAACAAGTACGCCAGCAGGGTGAATGCGAGCCAGAACATCGGCATCAATTCAAGCTTCATGGGACCGCCTCAGGCGCACGGCCCATTCCACGGTGAACGCCGTCACCAGCATGACCATCAACGTGCTGGCGGCGATCACCAACAGAATCCGCCAACCGTCATTGCGCAGCAGCGCCCCATAATCAAGCAGGCTCATCAGCGCCGGGATGAAGAACAGCAGCATCTCCGCCATCAGCAGCCCCGCGCCCAATTGCAATGCCGCCGGTTTGACCCAGCCAAAGGCGAACGCCAGCAGCAACAGCGCCATGCCGATCACGCCACCGGGAATCGGCCACGCCAGCCAAGCGGCGAGTTGGCAGCCAAGCAGGTAGAGACCGAGCAGCACGGCCAGTTCGACAACAAGGCGGGAAAGGTACTTGAGGGTTGCGGCGTTCATGGCTTTGCTCCTGACAGGGGCTTATTTTACGAACCGAGCACCCATCCCAGAAGCGAATTGTTAGACTCCAAGCCATTCCAAAAAGGAATCAGGCTATGGAATTCAAACAACTGCGCAGTTTTGTCGAAGTCATGCATCAGGGCGGTTTTACCCAGGCCGCGAAAACCCTGCACATCAGCCAATCGGCCGTGAGCAAACAAGTCGCGCAACTCGAACAAAGCCTGGGCACCCCGTTGCTCGAACGGCTGGGTTCGCAGTTGCGCCTGACCACCGCCGGCAGCGTGGTGTTGCAACGAGCCGAGGGCATGCTGCGCTTGCGCAACGAATTGCTCAGCGAACTCGACGACCTCAGCCATCTGGCCCGTGGCGAATTGCGCCTGGGCCTGCCGCTGTTGGGCAGTGACACGTTGTTCGCCGGGCTGTTTGCCGAATACCGTCGGCGCTATCCGAATATCAAGATCCAATTACTTGAAGGCGGTAGCCGCCATATTGAGCAAGCCGTGTTGAGTGCAGAACTGGAATTGGGCGGCAGTTTGTTGCCCAAGGATGCGCAGTTCGACTATCAGCCGTTCTGCGATGAGAAGCTCGATGCACTGTTGCCGAGGGATCATCCGTTGGCTGAGCGGGGCGAAATCGGTCTGGAAGAATTGGCCGATACGCCGTTTCTGCTGTATCAGCGCAGTTTTGTGCTCAATGATCGCTTGCTCCAGGCGTGCCAGCAGATGGGCTTCACACCGAAGGAAGGCGGACGCAGTGGGCAGGCGGATTTTCTGGTGTCACTGGTGGCCGCCGGGCAAGGCGTGGTGTTGCTGCCCAGCGTGGTCGCGCGGGGTCTGGTGCGGCCAGGCGTCGTGCGCCTGACCTTGAAAGCACCGGACTCGCTTCGCTGGGATATCGTTTTCATTTGGCGTCAGGGCGCCTATCTGTCGAAAGCGGCGCAAGCCTGGCTTTCTCTGCTGCGCGAGCGACCAATCAGCCCTTGAGCGCGCCGATGAACTCAGCCAGCCAAGGCTCGGCGTCGGTTTCCGGGGTCACGCTTTCGCTGGCGTCGATGCGCAGCATCTCCTGCACTTCGCGCACGCCCAGTTCGCCGAACAGTTCGCGCATCTGCTCGCCGCCGCCGCAGAAGGTGTCGCCGTAACTGGCGTCGCCCAACGCAATCACCGCCCCCGGCAAACCGCGCCAGGCAGCGGGTAATTGGTCACGAAGGGCCGAATACAACGGCTGCAGGTTGTCCGGCAACTCGCCCATGCCGGTGGTCGAGGTCACCGCCAGCAGCGCTTGAGGGCCAAAAGACTGAAGGTCCGTCAGGCTGGCGCGCGAGTTGTAGAAGGTTTCAAAGCCGGCGGCTTTCAGCAGATTCTGGGCGTGGCGGGCGACTTCTTCGGCGGTGCCGTAGACCGAACCGGAGAGGATGGCGACTTTCATCAATCTGATCCTGGAGCTGAAAAAAAGAGCGCCGATATTAACAGCCTGAGCCGTGAAGTTGCGATTAACTCCCAATAAGCGCCAATGACCTATAGACAGCCTCCGCCGATCTTCTAGAATGCCCGTCACAGACACCTCTGAAAGGATTCAAAGATGATCAACGCCAGCCTGCTGCAAATGGTAATCAACGCATCGAACGATGGAATTGTGGTCGCGGAAAAGGAAGGCGAACAGGACAACATCCTGATTTACGTCAACCCGGCCTTCGAGCGCTTGACCGGTTACGCCAGCGAGGAAATCCTCTATCAAGACTGTCGCTTTCTGCAATCCGGAGACAGGGATCAGGAAAACCTGACACTGATTCGCGAAGCGCTGCGCAATAGCGGATCTTGCCGGGAAATCTTGCGCAACTATCGCAAGGACGGCACACCGTTCTGGAATGAACTGTCGCTTTCAACGGTTAAAAACGCCGATGACGGACAAACCTATTTCGTCGGTGTTCAAAAAGATGTGACGGTTCAGGTCAAGGCCCAGCAACGCGTTGCGCAATTGGAAGTACAGGTCGCCGCACTCAAAGCCGAACTGGCTGAACTGAAAGCGACAAACGGTTAAAACAAAACAGCGAACCAATTGTCATTAACTACAATCACCAAAGACTTTGTAACTATTCCTTTCGAGTCCGCCATGCAACGCGACGCCCTCCTCACTCAGGATGAGCTGGATTTCATCCAGACCATGCAACACAACCCGCAATTGAATGTGCGGGATGCGACGTCGAGCCTGCTGGTGAATGGTGGTTCGCAGATCCGTGACTTGCTCACGCGTCTGGCCGCTCACGAACAGGTCACCATCCAGGCCAACTTCGAAAATCAGCAGATGACCTTCCCGCTGCATTTGGTGGAGGACGAGTTTCACGCGCTGCATCTGCGCCTCGGCGTACCTAGCATTTACGAAGACGGCCCGATGGTTCGCCCATGGCGACTGGCTCTTGAAGAACCGGTGGCACTGGAGAACGCCAAAGGCCAGCCGGGCCCGCTGTGGGTACACGAGATCTCGCACAAAGGCGTATTGCTGGAAGTGCGCAACAAAACCAAACCGCCCAAGCATTTCGCTCTGTGGTTCAGCCCATCGGGTTATGAGCGGATTTCATTGCGTGGCCATTTCGAACGAGAAACCGAGCAAGGTTTCTTCGCCTACGAACTGAGCCAGACCGATGCCGATGAAACCGAACGTCTGCGCCAGTTCATCCTGCAACAACATCGCCTGACACATCCGGCCCTGCACACCTGAGCCTTTAAAACCTGGCCTTCAGGTATCCAGCGTGCCCGCCAGAAACTGCGTCAGCCGCTGAAACATTGTCGCCCCTTCATTACCAATGCAACCGATTGACGTTCCAGCCAGGCTCTCCTGCGCCAGATCGGAGGCATCCCCCGCCAGCAGCACCTGACAATCAAGGCTCAACGCCAGCCGGCTCAAGCGTCGCGGAAGGTCGGCGCTCGGTGCGTGGTTGGAAAACAATACCAGTACGTCAGGCCGGGTCCGTTCGCAGACCAGGGTGAGTTCATCGAACGGCTGGCCGGTGGTCAGCACGCGGATCCCTGAGCCATTACCACTCAGGAACAGTGCCGTCACCAGCAGTTCCAGCTCTCGGCATTGTCCGGCCAAGGCACTGACAATCACCCTGCGCGGTTTCGAGCCGCGCAGCATGACGATCCGCTGCAATACCCGCGCTCTGAGAAACCCATCGAAGAACAGCCATTCGCTGGTTTGCCCAAAAGCATCTTGTCGCTGCAGCAGTTGCAGCCACAAGGGCATCAGAATGTCCTGGAACACGACGGGCAACGTATAAGAAGAAAAGATCTGACCGTAGACCAGATCCAGTTGCTGATCATCGAACGAACTGATCGCATCCTGCAGTTGCACCTGCCATTGCAGATAATCGGCCTGCACCCGATCGTCGGGGATGATGGGCGCCAGCACTTTCAACGGCTCGGTCTTGGCCAGAATCTTGCCGACTTTGCTGACGGACACACCACGATCGATCCAGTCGAGAATGCTGCGAACGCGCTCGATATCGGCCATCGAATACAAGCGATGCCCACTTTCGGTGCGTGTTGGTTGAATCAAACCATAGCGCCGCTCCCATGCACGCAACGTGACCGGGTTAACGCCGGTCAATCGTGCGACTTCACGTATGGGGAACAGATCTTCACATTCCAGCGCAATGGATGCCTGCGAAGCAGGGCTTTTGTCCGTGATGACAGACATAAGACAATCAACTTCCTTGTTGGCGAATTGGATCCTATTCTAACCTTGATGGAGCATTAAGATTCAAGCGATGAACAGCGACCAAAGTCGCTGGTTAAATCGGTAAAATCCGGAATATTCCTTGCATACTGTAAAACGCTGGCCACTACCCCCGGCCCTGCGTCAGGCGAAACTCCTACCCGGAGCGACGCACTCGAAATACGGAGATATACAATGTCTACTTCCCCCGTCACGCTGATGGTTGCGCGTCGCGTCGCCGATGGACGCTATCAGGATCTGATCGCCTGGCTGCGCGAAGGTGAACAACTGGCCACCGACTTCCCCGGTTATCTCGGCTCCGGTGTGCTCGCTCCACCGCCCGGCGATAACGAGTTTCAAATCATTTTCCGGTTTGCCGATGAGCACACACTGCATGCGTGGGAGCATTCGGCCTCGCGTACTGCCTGGCTGGATCGTGGCAGCGACCTGTTTGCGCACCCGAAGGAGCATCGCGTCAGCGGCATTGAGGGCTGGTTCGGCGCCGATGCGATCAGCCAGCGCCCGCCACGCTGGAAACAGGCTGTCGCGATCTGGCTGGCGTTCTTCCCGGTATCGCTGCTGTTCAACTTTGTCCTCGGTCCGCTGCTCAGTGAAATGAGCCTGCTGCCGCGGATGCTGATCAGCACGGCATGCCTGACGCCGCTGATGGTTTATTTCTTTATTCCATTGTCGACCCGATTACTGGCAAATTGGTTGAACCGCACGCCAGCGCGCCCCTTGCCGGTTACCCCTTGCGCCCAAAATCGCTGATCCTTCTGGGGGAGCGGGCTTGCTCGAACCCACCTGAAGTCGGTTCTGCAATAGGTGGGTCGCTCGTGTCGCTGTTATAGTTTTTACTTCAACCGCGACGCGAGCCGTACATGACCACAACCTCCGCCCCGATCCTCATCACCGGCGCCGGCCAGCGTGTCGGCCTGCATTGCGCGCAGCGTTTGCTTGAAGATGGCCACGCTGTGATCTTCAGTTACCGCAGCGAACGTCCCGGCGTGCAAGTGCTGCGTGATCTGGGCGCCATCGGCGTGTTCGCGGATTTTTCCAGCGAAGCCGGCATACTCGCCTTCATCGCCGAACTGAAAACCCACACCGACAGCCTGCGGGCAATCGTACACAACGCCTCCGAATGGCTGGCCGAAACCCCGGACAACGGAGCCGAAGCGTTCACACGCCTGTTCAACCTGCACATGCTCGCGCCCTATCTGATCAACCTGCATTGCGCCGATCTGCTCACGCTATCGACGCCTGCGGACATCATCCACATCAGCGATGATGTCACCCGCAAGGGCAGCAGCAAGCACATCGGTTACTGCGCCACAAAGGCCGGGCTCGACAGCCTGACCTTGTCGTTCGCCGCTCGCTATGCGCCGGCGATCAAGGTCAACGGCATCGCCCCTGCCCTGCTATCGTTCAATCCCGACGACGACGCGGCGTACCGCGCCAAAGCGCTGGCCAAATCCGCGCTGGGTATCGAACCCGGCAGTGAAGTGATCTATCAGAGCCTGCGCTACCTGCTCGACAACCCGTATGTCACCGGTACGACCCTGACCGTCAACGGCGGACGGCACGTCAAATAACAACGCCCGCGAGGATGTTCGATGACCCGCTCCCTGCCCGAGCATTACCGCGACATACTGATCGGTCTTGGTGAAGATCCCGAACGCGAAGGACTGCGAGACACGCCGCTACGCGCAGCCAAGGCCATGCAATACCTGTGTCACGGCTACGAACAGAGCGTCGATGAGATCGTCAATGGCGCGCTGTTTGCCTCCGACAGCGACGAGATGATCATCGTCGCCGACATCGAACTGTACTCATTGTGCGAACATCACCTGCTGCCCTTCATCGGCAAGGCCCATGTGGCTTATATTCCGACGGGCAAGGTGCTGGGGTTGTCGAAGATCGGGCGGCTGGTGGACATGTTCGCCCGGCGCCTGCAGATTCAGGAAAACCTCACCCGACAGGTTGCCGATGCGGTGCAGCAAGTCACCGATGCCGCCGGCGTCGCCGTGGTCATTGAGGCCAGACACATGTGCATGATGATGCGCGGTGTCGAGAAACAGAATTCGACCATGAACACCTCGGTCATGCTCGGCGCCTTTCGCGAGTCGAGCAACACCCGCCAGGAGTTCCTGCAATTGATTGGACGGAGCAAGTAAATGGCACAACTTCAACCGGGAATGGCACGCATCCGGGTCAAGGATCTGCGCTTGCGCACCTTTATCGGGATCAACGAGGACGAAATCCTCAACAAGCAGGATGTGCTGATCAACCTCACCATCCTGTACGCGGCGCAGGAAGCAGTGCGCGACAACGACATCGATCACGCGCTGAACTACCGCACCATCACCAAGGCGATCATCGCCCACGTCGAGGGCAACCGCTTCGCGCTGCTCGAACGTCTGACCCAGGAACTACTGGATCTGGTGATGAGTAACGGCTCGGTGCTGTATGCCGAAGTCGAAGTCGACAAGCCGCATGCGCTGCGTTTTGCCGAGTCGGTGTCGATTACCCTTGCGGCAAGCCGCTGAGCTTCAAGCTTCGTGCTGCAAGCGGTAAGCTACAGGCACCCCACCATTGAAATCTTGCAGCTTGAAGCTTGCCGCTCAACGCTGTCTCGCAGAGACCCCCATGACTGATCAACAACGCCTCGAACTCGAAGCCGCCGCCTTCCGCCGGCTGGTCGCCCATCTGGACAGCCGCAAGGACGTGCAGAACATTGACCTGATGAACCTCGCCGGGTTCTGCCGCAACTGCCTGTCGAAGTGGTACAAGGCCGAAGCCGACGAGCGCCAGATCGAGGTCAGCCTCGATGAAGCCCGCGAAGTGGTTTACGGCATGCCGTACGCCGAGTGGAAGTCTCAATTTCAGCAAGAAGCCAGCGCCGAACAACAAGCGGCGTTCGCCAAAGGAAAACCTCATGAGTGATCTGAACACCCTGCGCACCAGCCTCAAGAGCGGCGAGCACCTTTTTGCCGACACCCTGGCCTTCATCGCCGCCGGTTACGACTACCAGCCTCAGGCGTTCAACAACGGCGGCGTGGAAAACGCTGCCGGGCAGAACGAAGGCTCGTGCAAGACCCTCGGTCTGGCGCTGCTGGAAGGCTTTAGCGATGAAGAAGCGCTGCTGGCGTTCGGCGAGCACTACCGCTCGGTGGTGGCGGCGCCTGAAGGCAGCGATCACGGCAATATTCGAGCGCTGATCAACAACGGTCTGGCCGGCGTGAAGTTCGAAACCCAGCCCCTTTGCCGCCGCTGATCCTGCATTGCCAACCCGCGTCCCTTGTGGGAGCAGGCTTGCTCGCGAAAGCGGTGTGCCAGTCACCCAAAATATCGCCTGAAATGACGCCTTCGCGAGCAAGCCCACCCACCTTTGGACTGTGGCGCCTGTGAGTAACGGACACAAAAAAACCGGCCGAACAGACTGTGTGAAAACACACTGATGAAGGCCCAACAAAACGCCCCGACTTGTTCGGGGCGTTTGTTTTTGTGCGGGCAACAGACGAAAAAAGGCCTTTCAGCCCATTAGCGCCATCAACTGG
>NZ_CAXAPN010000010.1:0-168464 GCF_963971015.1 Pseudomonas sp. RA_15y_Pfl2_54 | reverse complement strand
CCATGCCGTTGCTCTGCGGGCTGCGTACCGGGGTGGTCACCGGCTGTAAGCCGATCTGTAGAGCAAACAAGCGTGTCTGTCCGGCGGTGTACGCCGATCCGTTGTCGCTTAGCCATTGCACCGGCGTGGCGGGCAGTTGATCACCAAAACGCTTCTCCACGCTTTCCAGCATCAAGTCGCGAATATCATCGCCGCTGTACCCGGTCGGGCTGGCTACCCACCAGCCTCTACACGGCCGATGACATACCCGAGATCGACGCTTTGTTGATCAGCCACGATCATTACGATCACTTGGACTATCCAACCGTTCTGGCGCTTCAGTCCAAAGTCAGAAAGGTTATCGTGGGGTTGGGTGTAGGCGCGCATTTTGAGCGTTGGGGTTACGACATGGGAGCCGTACGCGAAGCCGACTGGAACGAAGTCATCGCGCTGACACCGAACGTCAGAGTCCACGTCACCACAGCTCGACACTACTCTGGACGCACCTTTACCCGCGATCAGTCGCTGTGGGTCGGCTTTGCACTTGTGTCTCCTGAGCAGCGGTTGTTTTTCAGTGGCGACTCGGGTTATGGCCCGCACTTTACCGAGATCGGCCAGCGACTGGGTCCGTTCGACTATGTCGCCATTGATGCCGGTCGGTACGATCCGCGCTGGGCGAACGTCCACATGAATCCGGAACAGGCCGCGCAGGCAGCCAGGCTCTCATGAATCGGGCAGTGTGATCGCGAGGAAGCTGAATCGAACCGCCGGGTGATCGGATATATGCCGCTCTCCTGTCACCCGAACACCCTTCTGTACTCAGCTCATCCAGTTCCCGCCATCAACGTTGTACGTTTGTGCGACGATGTAATCGCTCTCCGAGCCCGCCAGGAAAATAGCCATTCCTACCAGATCCTCTGCCGTCCCCATTCTCCCATATGGAACTTCAAGGCCGACGAGCCGCTTCTTCTCACCTAGAGGTCGGTTCTCGTGTTTGGCGAAGAGCGCGTCGACACCGTCCCAGTGTTCGCCATCGACAACCCCCGGGGCGATCGCATTGACATTGATTTTGTGCTTGATGAGGTTGAGGCCAGCAGACTGCGTAAGGCTGATGACCGCCGCCTTGGTGGCGCAGTAGACGCCTACCAGCGCCTCACCGCGGCGACCCGCCTGGCTGGCCATGTTGATGATCTTCCCGCCATGCCCCTGACTGATCATCTGCTTCGCCGCTGCCTGAAGCGTGAACAGCGTCCCGCTGACGTTGATTGCAAAAAGCTTGTCGTAGCTTTCCCGAGTGATCTCAGTGATCGGTGCAAGATCGAACAACGCCGCGTTGTTCACAAGGATGTCCAGCTTTCCTGCGTGGGCAACGACCTCGGCGATTGCTGCATCAATGGACGCCTGGCGGGTAACGTCCATCTCCACCGCGTAAGCTTGCGGCCCAAGCTCGGAAGCCGTCGCTTGAGCTCTTTCCAAATTGATGTCGGCGATAGCGACCGTAGCGCCTTCACCGATATAGGCCTGGGCAAACGAGCGGCCAATACCGCGTGCGGAACCCGTGATCAAAGCGCTTTTACCTTCGAGACGTTTCATTGAATCTACCTTTGTGGTTCGTGGCGCGCTTCATCGAAAGAGCGCGCCTGATGGAAGTCAGGCCGCGCGTGATGCCGCAGGGCTTACCGAAAGACCGCTCTCATCAAATAGATGGCAATGAGCGACATCGAGGGTGAGATAACGCCGGGCGGCGTACGGCACTTCGCAATCCCCCTGGACACGTACCGTCAGGCTTTCTCCTGAATCGACATTCACGTGGCAGAAGGTATCGCTGCCCAGGCGCTCGGTGACATCCATCGTGACCGGCACTTGGCCTTCAGCGCCCAGGGTCAAATGCTCCGGCCGTATCCCGATCGTCACGGATTGCCCGACCGACAACGCACTGCTGTCGCGTGGAATGAGCAAAGTGGTTCCAGAGGCGAATCTAACCTCAACCCCCGACGCACGCACGGCATACACAGTCGCCTGCAAGAACCCCATTTTTGGTGTCCCAAGGAAGCCGGCAACGAACAGGTTGGCAGGGTGATGGTAGAGCTCGAGCGGCGAACCAATCTGCTCGATCCGCCCTGCGTTAAGCACAACGACCTTGGTGGCGAGCGTCATGGCTTCGACCTGGTCATGGGTCACGTAGATCATGGTCGCCTGCAGCTCCTTATGCAGTCGGGACAGCTCCAAGCGCGTCTGTACACGCAGCGCAGCATCAAGGTTCGACAGTGGCTCATCGAAAAGGAAAATCTTCGGGTTTCGGACAATCGCACGACCAATCGCGACCCGTTGGCGCTGACCACCTGACAACTGCTTAGGCTTGCGGTCGAGCAGAGAACCAAGCTCGAGAATCCTTGCGGCCTCGGCGACCTTCCTTTCCACATCCGGCTTCTTCTCACCGGCCAGATCCAAGGCAAATGACAAATTCTTGCGTACCGTCATGTGCGGATACAGAGCATAGGTTTGGAATACCATGGCCAGGTCTCGCTTGGCGGGAGTCACCTCAGTGATGTCTCGGCCATCGAGCTCGATCGTGCCGCTCGTGACGTCTTCCAAACCTGCAATCAGGCGCAACAGGGTCGACTTGCCACACCCCGACGGCCCTACAAACACCACAAATTCCTTGTCCTTAACCTCGAGATCGATGCCCTTGATGATGGACAGTCCCTCGAAACCTTTCTTGAGATTTTCTATTTTCAAAGTGGCCATGCGTAAAGTCCTGTAAGAAATTGGAGCCTTCGCGAAATCATTGAATGCTCGACGTCGTCATTTGACGGCGCCAAAGGACAGCCCACGAACCAATTGCTTCTGACTGATCCAGCCGAAGATCAAGATAGGTGCGCAGGCCAATGTGGAAACTGCGGAAAGCTTCGCCCAAAACAGACCCTCAGGGCTCGAGTAGGAAGCAATCAGCGCGGTCAGAGGTGCGGCGCTGGAGCTCGTCAGGTTGAGCGACCAGAAGGCCTCGTTCCAGCACAGGATCATCGACAGCAGCATGGTCGACGCCAGTCCACCCTTGCTGATGGGCAGCAGCACGCGCAGCATCTCCTGTCCCAGGGTCGCCCCGTCCAGCCTGGCCGCCTCCAGAATCTCCCGGGGAATGTCTTTGAAGTACGTGTAAATCATCCACACCACGATGGGCAGGTTGATCAGGGTGTAGATCACGATCATCGCGATCCGGGTGTCCAGCAACCCCGCCCCCTTCGCCAGAAGGTAGATAGGCATGAGCACCCCAACTGGAGGAAGCATCTTGGTCGATAGCATCCAAAGCAGCGTCTGCTTGGTGCGCTTGGTCTCATAGAACGCCATCGAGTAGGCCGCCGGCACCGCGATCAGCATGCACAACGCTGTAGCGGAGAAGGAAATCAGCACCGAGTTCCACGCAAAGTGGAAGTAGTCACTGCGCTCCTGGATGTGCAAGTAATTCTCCAGCGTAGGCATGAAGATGAACTGTGGCGGCGTAGCGAAGGCATCGATCTCGGTCTTGAAACTGGTAAGCACCATCCAAAAGATCGGAAAGAACAACAGCAAAGCGGTGACCCAGGCCAAGGTGCCGAGCAGTACGCTTTGTAGAGACCGGGATTGTTTAAGCGTCATCATGGCGTTGTCCTCAGGCTTTGTCGGTCAGGTTCTTGCCAATCATGCGCACCAGCACAATCGCCGCGATGTTAGCGATCACCACCGCAATCAGACCACCGGCCGAGGCCATGCCCACATCGAACTGCACCAGTGCCTGGTTGTAGATCAGATAGGCGAGGTTGGTCGAAGCGAACCCAGGTCCGCCATTTGTCGTGGTGAAGATTTCTGCAAATACCGACAGCAGGAAAATCGTCTCGATCATCACCACCACCGCGATGGGCCTGGCCAAATGTGGCAGGGTCAAATGCCAGAAGATGGCCAGGGCACCCGCCCCATCCAATCGAGCGGCCTCTTTCTGCTCTTGATCGAGCGACTGCATGGCTGTCATCAGCAACAAGATCGCAAAAGGCAGCCACTGCCAGGAAACGATGACGATGATCGAGAAGAGTGGGTAATGAGCTAGCCAATCGATGGGCTGTGCCCCGAAGAACTTCCATACCGCCGCGAGGATCCCGGAGACAGGGTGGAAGATCAGATTCTTGAAGATCAGCGAACCCACTGTAGGCATGATAAAAAAAGGCGAAATGAGCAGCACCCTGACGATGCCGCGTCCAAAGAACTCGCTTGCCTCAAGCAAGGCTGCAATCAAGACACCAAAAATCACGCTGATCAGCAGCACGCTGCCCACCAGTATCAACGTGTTAAGCGCTCCGGGAAGAAAACCCGAATCTGTCACGAAATAGGCAAAGTTCTCCAGGCCAACGAACTCGTTTTCCCCTGGATTGAGCAGGTTGTAACGGATCACCGAAAAATAAACGGTCATGGCCAGCGGCACGATCATCCAGAGCAACAAAAGTGCAACCGATGGCGACACCAGAAACCATCCTGGATTGATCAAACGGCGGGCGCGTGATGGCGCCGAGGCCGCAAGCTGGGCTCGAATAGTGGACGTGTTCATGATTATTTACCTGTGCGGCTGTGACCGCCGGCGCTAAGCCGGCGGAGGTAAGGGGCTATTTATTTTTTGGGATAGCCCGCACGCTTCATCTCGCGCTCGGTTGTGGACTGGGCAGAAGCCAGCGCTTGCTCAACCGACATTTGTCCTGTCAATGCTGCGGAGAAAAGCTTGCCTACAGATGTACCGATCGACTGAAACTCGGGGATCACCACGTATTGAATGCCCACGTACGGAACGGGCTTGGCTGAAGGCTGCGACGGGTCAGCGTGCTTCATCATTTGCAACGTTACCTGAGCAAACGGCGCGGCCTTGAGGTAGGCGTCACTGTAGGTCGAGATGCGTGTTCCGGGTGGCACGTTCGTGATGCCATCCTTATCGGTAACTAGCTGGATGTACTCTTTGGAGGTGGCCCAGGTGACGAAGGATTTGGCGGCCTCTTTGTGCTTGGAGGTGGCAGGAATTGCCAATGACCAGGCATATAACCACGAGGACCCCTTGTCGGTAACCTCGATAGGCGCAGGCGCGAAACCTACGCTGTCTACCACCCGGCTCTGCTCCTTATCGGTGGTGAAAGATCCAGCCACGCTTGCATCAACCCAAATCGCACATTTTCCACTGTTGAAAAGGGCCAGTGTTTCGTTGAACCCGTTACTGGATATTCCCGGAGGACCGTATTTCTTCAGGGTATCAACATAAAACGTCGCTGCTGCCTTCCACTCAGGACCATTGAGTTCAGGCTGCCATTTCTCATCGAACCAGCGCGCCCCGAAGGCGTTGGCCATCGTGGTAAGCAAGGCCATGTTTTCGCCCCAGCCAGCTTTGCCACGCAAGCACATGCCATATTGATCTTTCGAAGGATCATTGAGCTTGGCAGCGAACTCGCCCAGTTGCGACCAGGTCGGCTGTGCCGGCATCGTCAATCCTGCTGCCTTGAACAGATCGGTGCGGTAGTACGTGATGGTGCTTTCGCCGTAGAACGGCAGTGCGTAGAGCGTATCGTTAACGGAAAGGCCCTGGCGTACGGCAGGAAAGATATCGTCGACGTCGTAGCCGGCCGGGAGGTCCTTCATCGGCTCTAGCCAGTTCTTGGCACCCCACATCGGGGTCTCGTAGGTGCCAATGGTCAACACGTCGAACTGACCACCTTGAGTGGCAATGTCAGTGGTCAGGCGCTGACGCAGAACGTTCTCTTCGAGCACGACCCAGTTCAGTTTGATGTCGGGATGCTGCTGCTCGAAGACCTTGGATAGCCGTTGCATTCGGATCATGTCACCGTTGTTGACCGTCGCGATGGTCAGCGTCTCAGCGGCATGGCTGGCAAGGGCGAATGACAGACCAGTAGAAAGAATTAGCGCATTCGTAATCTTCATGGGGCTCTCCACTCCAAGCCAGATGACCGGAGCTATTATTGTTGTTGTTCACCACTGGTGGGCAAATCAAGATCGCATCGCAGTGGTGGGCGAGTTGATTAAATCACCTACCCGACCCGCTCTCAAACGAATCCAGGACGCCGAATTGATACTTTTTTGATCGCTGCACCCTCCCCTAAACGAAATCAAAAAAGTATCACTTAGCTGCAATAGATGAACTACCAGTCCTGAGCGAGATCGGCGTATGGTTAGCGCATTCGATCCATAGAACAACTATAAAAGGGGCACGAGATGCCTGATAACCGCGCTGCTTTGTTCGAGCACCGACCAGCCGACCTTGAGGTCATCCTTCCTGAACCCGATCAGAGCTTTCGATGGTACGAGCACGACTATCCATACTCCCTCGCCCGCTGGAACCACCATCCTGAATATGAAATCCACCTGATTCGGCAAGGAAGTGGCAAGCTCTTGGCCGGGGATTACATCGGCCCCTTCACCGCAGGACATGTCGCACTGATTGGCCCAGGTCTTCCCCATGATTGGATGGGAGATATCGCGCCGGGAGAACAGCTCGTAGGCCGCGACGTGGTTCTGCAGTTTGATGGCGCCGCCCTACTCGACCTCCGAGGCTCATTGCCTGAGCTATCGGAGCTGAAAACGCTGTTTGAGCTGGCACAACGTGGGATCGAGTTTACTGGGGGGACGGCCGTGGAGGCCGCTTTGCTGCTTGAGGGAATCGGCAAGGCGACGGGGCTTCAGCGCCTGATCATATTCCTGCAACTGATACACACCCTCGCAAGGGCGCCAAAGCTCGAAATTCGGGTATTGGCCAGCGCCTGCTACTCACCGTCCTTGAACGAACGCAGCTCGGAGCGAATTAATCAGGCATTCGACTACCTGATCAATGAGCTCACATCTGACGTCCGGCTATCTGTCATCGCCGAGCGAGTAGGGATGAGCGAGGCCGGTTTTTCACGCTTCTTCAAACGAATCACTGGCCACGGATTCATGGACCTGATGCGCAAGCTGCGCATCCAGCGTGCATGTCGGCTACTCGTCCAGACACAGCTCTCGGTCGCCGAAATCTGCTTCGAGGTTGGCTACGAAAACGTCTCCAATTTCAATCGCCACTTCCGTCATGAAATGCATCAGACCCCGAGCGACTACCGGCGTACTACCGCCATGAAGCTCTTCAACCGAGACGGTCTTCACCCATCGCTACCGATCGCGCAGGTGCGGTGAGACAGCGTCTAACGATGTGACGCACGATCGTGTCCCCAGCCCGATACAAGAGAGGATGAATATGCAATTGCCGAGCGTTGTTGTGTTTGGTGAAGCACTGACCGACGTGGTTCAACATTCACCCGGACGGTGGCAAGGCTATCCAGGTGGCGCGCCCTGGAACGTGGCCCGCGCAATGAGTCGCCTGGGCGTGCCCACTGCCTTCGCCGGCTCGATCAGTACCGACTCACTGGGTGATGAGCTCGCACAGCAATCGAAGATTGCCGGTCTGGACATGAGATTCCTCCAGAGAGTTGACGCTGACCCTCTGGTAGCAATCGTGCCCTCCAGCCACCCTCCCCGGTATTTCTTTGCGGGCGAGGCCGATCTACTTTTTGATGTGGACCAACTCCCGGCAGGTTGGTTGGATGCGGCTCGACTCTGTCACTTCAGCTGTATCAGCCTTGCCCGTCAGCCATTGGGGGACAGGCTTGTTGAGGTGGCCAGGAGGGTGAAGGAAGAAGACAAGCTGATTAGCTATGACCCGAACTGGCGCAACCTGATGGACACCCGCTACCGCGAGCTGACTTTCCCGGCCATGGTGGAGCTTGCAGACATCATCAAGCTCTCGGATGAGGATCTTCGCCAGATATACCCTGGATTGAACGAAGAACAGGCGCTTCAAACGTTGCGGACGATGAATGCTAGTGCGCAGATTCTTTTCACCCGTGGAGCGAAAGGTATGGCGTTGTATGCTGCCGACGTGAAGTTTGAACAGCCCGCGATCGCCGTTGAGGTCGCTGATACGGTAGGTGCCGGCGATTCGAGTATGGCCGGATGGCTGGCCTCGACGTTGTTAGGCATCCTAGAGCCCCATGCACGATTGGAGTTTTCCGCTGCTTGTGCGTCAGTGTCTTGCTCGCATGTCGGGGCTTACGCGCCTAGTCGTGAAGAGGTTGAGGATTTGCTATCAAACCGCATGCAACATCAGCGCTGAAATTCGCATTACGTACCGCCATTTTGTCAGGAAGGCGGGACTCAAGAAGCACTGAATTGTTGGCGCTGATGCGATTTAGACCCAGGTTACTGATTTTATCTGACCCATGTGCAGCCTCTGAAATCCCACGCAAGGTCATCGCTTGCTGAGTATTCGAATGGGTCAATGACTTCCGGCGGCGTGGGTCAAAATCGCATCAGCGCCAACATCGAGAGCACCAAGACGATGATCGATCGGGTTGAAGCGCAGTTCGACATCAAGCCGTAACGCCTCATCGGCGATACCGAGTACGGTACAGCGCCGATGTTGGCCTGGATGGTGGAGGAAAAGGACATCGAACCTCACGTGCCGATGCGGGACAAAACAGAGGTCAAACAATCCAACCTAATATGGAGATCCACTGAGAGCCATCCGAATCCAACTGGATCTCTGCCAGAAAATCGCCAGTCGCGATCGCTCGCACACCCGGTTCAAGTGGGGGCAACATTGGGGGCACATTTGAAATTTTTCTGCCTGAAAATGTTATTCTAGAGCCTAGTCAAAATGTTTTTCGGCGACCCTGACAGTCTTTAGACGAACACCAAGTACGTATTGCCGAGAATCGCTTCGACCATTCGATAGACTGGCCGAGTGAAAACGATGAAAGTTCACCGCTTCACTCGGGTAGGGATACTAATATTTGAAGCGACCCACCAGGCCTTTGAGCTGACCAGAAATTTCTGTCAATCGACCCGAGCCAGTCTGTGAGGATTGGGCAAAGCCTTCGACCAGTTGGGCATCGGCATGAATCTGCGCGATGTGCCGATTAATCTCTTCGGCCACCTGGTGCTGCTCTTCGGCGGCTTTAGCGATCTGGGTGTTCTGGTCGCGGATCGAGTCCACCGAGCCACGGATCTTGTCGAAGCTGTCACGCGCCTGCTGGATGCGTTCCACACTGGCGTGGGACACCTGCAGGCTGCCTTGCATCTGCTGCGTGACTTCCAGGGTGCGGCGGGCGAGATTGCCCAGCAAGCTGTCGATCTCGCCGGTGGAGTCGGCTGTCCTGGGGGCAGGCTGTTTAGCTGATCATTTCTGCCTTTCCACAAACCATGGAGCTCCATTCACTTCCAGTCGATTACTACATTGGGGGCACATCTGAGGGCACGCTTTGGATGGTTTGAAAAGGATGCCCCCAGCCTGAAGTCCAACAGCCCTTTTTCGGAAAAGTCATACGCTACTGCTCGCAAACCAGCATCGCACCAACTGTTTTGATCATTAGCAATAGAATGTAGGCTCTACTCCACTACGCTGAAAACGCCTTTTTTATGCGCAACTACGCGAAATCTGAGCCCTGAGCCTTTTGTTCAACGCAAAGATTTCAATCTCAAGCGCGTACTTTTTGACGTGGAAACCAGGTCGGCGATCGACTCGGTGCCGTACTGCCCTCGACCTACGAGCACCCATCAACCGAGTCGATGACGTCTTTTCCTGCGTATGCGGCAACGGAGACGCGCCCATCACATGAAAGTTGGAGTACTTTCAGCCAACGACGACAGGCAGGAACCGGCCGAGGCTGTGCAAACACGATTTGGATTGGCGCATCTGCCTGAATCGTGTGGAAAATCACGTTCCTACGTAAAACTCAGCTCTACTGAGTAGCGGATCTTCACCAGATTTCACCTACTGAATCGTTTTCGCATCTCTTAGTTCATTTCCGCACCCCTGTAGGAACTGGTACCGACAACTGACTGGGCACTCTGTCGCATGGCGAGCTCAGGGTCGGCGAGAGATCGCCATTCGCAGGTGCAGCCCACAGGCTCACCCGTTGGTCTTCGATCCGATTTATCGCAGCCAGAAAACCACCAGTGAGGCTCGTTCCGGGCCAGGTTTGTCCATCGTCGATGGCAATTGCCAATCGTATCGGGTCCCGGATCGTTTTGAGCTTTTCGGATGACATGAACCAGAGCGGACTGTGCGTTTCATTCTGGTTGAAACGGCGACTGACGGCCGAGCTCGCGGTGCTGCTTATCCAAGATGTGGTTTTAGCATGTCCCACGCATCGGTGGTAAATCGGTAACTTCTGTCCGACTGAAAAGCGATCACACCCACCTCGGCAAGACGCTTGAGTACTTCCCGCACACTGACAATCGTCAGTTCGGAAGAAGACGCTTTTATATAAGCATGCACGCCCCGCACACCGATCAAACGTTCCTCCTGCGTAGCCAAGACTAATGCATTGATCACCTTCAAACGAAAGAGACTGGTACGCAGTCCGTAAACACACAGCATCTCGCGGATATGGCGGTTCGTACTGTAATCAAATTCGAGTGCGAGTTGATTGGTCGTGGCCTGAAACGGACGACACCTGTCAGTGGAGGTAAATCCCTGCTTGTCCAGCATGCGAATATTCTCTTTCCGAAATGTTCAGATCGGGTTGCTACGTCTGCCGTAGCAACCCTTCCCGTATTCGTCAGAAGTCGACTGTGGCCGACAGCTGCAAGGTTCGCGGATAACCCGGGGAGAATGTGCCGTACGAAGCAACGCCCGACCAGTACTCACGATCAAACACGTTCTGAACGGTGGCCCGAAACGTCGTCGGCCGGCCTTCAATTTTGGTGGCATAACGCGCGCCGGCATCGAAGCGGGTCCAGGAGCCCAGTTCCTGCGTATTGGCCTGGTTGACGTACTGGCTGTCGGTGTAGATTGCGCCGCCAGTGAGGGTGAAGCCCTCCAGCCATGGCGTATCCCATTCGGCCCATACGTTGGCTTGCACATCCGGTACGCCGACCGGTTTGTTGCCACGGTTGGCCTGAGTCGCCGAATCGGTCAGTTTGCCGTCGAGCACGGTCACGCCGCCCATCAGGCGAGTGCCCGGTACCACTTCGCCGAACATGCTCAACTCGACACCACGGTTGCGCTGCTCGGCCTGCACCGAGAACACGTTGTCGGCACCGACTTCGCCACTGGGTTTCTCGATCTGGAACAACGCCAGCGTGGTCATGAACGTGCCGTGTTCGTATTTGACGCCGACCTCATGTTGCTTCGACTCGTACGGCGCGAAGGTCTCGCCAGCGTTGGCCGCCGTGCCCGGGGCGATGTCACCCTTGCTCAAACCTTCTACGTAATTGTAGTAGAGCGAAACGTCTTCCCAGGGCTTGACCACCACGCCGACCAGCGGGGTCGTGGCGTTGTCCTTATATTTCGAGCTGACCGCACCGGCGGCGTTGTAGTTACGCGATTCGATGTCCTGACGCCGTACCCCAAGGGTCAACTGGAAGCGGTCATCGAGCATCGACATCGTGTCGGTCAATGCCACGCCGGACAGCTCCGATTCGGACACGCGCAACACTTTTGGCGAGTTGATGTACTGCTGCGGCCTGTCGATCGGGTGGTAGATATTCGACAGGATGGCCGTGCCGTTGTTGATGCCGCGTGACAGTTCATCCTGATACCGGGTCGCCATCACCGTGGTGGTGTGAGTGATCGGGCCAGTGGCAAACACACCACGCATACCGACGTCTGCCGTCGAGCGATCAACGTTGAATTTGTAGTAGCCGGGAATGTTGCTGGTATCACCGGCGTCGTTGAGGATTCTCGGCACCTGGTCGGACAGGCGCTTGACGTCGGACTTGCCGCCACCGGCATGGGCGAACACGGTGACGTTGTCGGTCAGGTCATATTCACCGCCGAGCAACGCCGACTGCTCTTTGGTGTCGGACCAGCCCCAGTCTTGCGAGTGATTGGTGCGGCCGTTCGGCGCAGACGGCACATCAACGCCCGGCGCAACGGTGAAGGGCCGCGAAGCGCCCTCCCAGCTTTCTTTCTGGCTGATGTAATCGAGGTTCAAGCGCAAACGCTCGCCGCGATAATCCAGAGCGATGGCGCCGACTCCGAGCTCGCGGTGTTGATCGTCAATCGCCGTATCACCACCCTGCAGGTTGCCGTTGAAACGCACGCCGAACTGGTTTTCCGAACCGAAGCGACGACTCAGGTCCAGATGCCCACCGACTTGAGAATCCGAGGCATAGCTGCCGGTGAACCGGGTCAGGTCTTCATCCAGCGGCCGCTTGGGCACGATGTTGATCACACCGCCGACGCCGCTGTTCGGCGAGATGCCGTACATCAGCGCGCCCGGCCCCTTGAGCACTTCGACGCGCTCGGCGTAGTCGGTGAACACCCGATAATTCGGCGCGACACCGTAGACGCCGTCGAACGCCAGCTCACCAAGGTTGCCTTCGCCAATCGGGAAGCCACGGATGAAAAACGAGTCGACGATACCACCAGTCTGCCCGGTCGAGCGCACCGAAGGATCGCGCTCCAAGGCGTCGGCGACAGTCACGGTTTGCAGATCGGCGAGGGTTTTTGCGGTGTAACTGGTGACGCTGAAAGGCGTGTCCATCACGTCTTTGTTGCCCATCATGCCCAGCCGTGCGCCGCGAGCCACCTGACCACCAGCGAGGGCTTCCGGTAACGCAGTCGCGCCGTTGTAACGGGCGTTGACGTTGGTGGTGTCGAGGGTCAGCGCGTCCGGCGCTGCGTTCGAAGTCGGGTCGGCGGCAACGCCTGGTTGCTCGGGGCTGGCGGCCCAAGCGTTGGCGCTTCCTGCGACCAAAACGAAATTCAGCATGGCGGTACGCACGGCGAGTTTTAACACCCGCTCACCGCAAGGACGACTGACAACAGGCATGACGTGAGGATCCTTTTCATCGAGGGAAAATGGTAATCACTCCTATTGCCAGTCGATCTGCGAAAAAGTATCACCCGCAGTAAAGTTTTTTTCCGTCGCCCGATCAGGGTCAGGCGTAGAGGCGCTCCAGCGGAATCGCGACCAGCGGCAGCGCGGGGTCAAACGCGTGCCGGGTGGTCTTGTACGGAAAAATCTCGCCGCGAGCGATGGTGGTGAAAATCCGCGCCACCTCGAACGCCTGCCCGGTCTGCCAATGCCGCACACAGACGCGCGGATCGGAGTAGTCGAGCTGGATGCACGGCACCCGTCTCAAGCCCAACTGCAACGCAGCGGTGAAACGGTGATTGCCGTCCATCACGATGCCGCGCGAACGCTCGACGATGATCGGTTCCAGCCAATGCCCGGCGCGGACAATCGACTCGCGCAGCAGCGTCACGTTGGCCGGATCGACCTGCTCCGACTGCAACACCTCGCACAGTGGCCGCAGCGCAATCTGATAACCGTGATCCATGGTGATCTCCTGATTCGCCGGGGATTCAGCAGGCATCGGCGCGGGCAACCGGCGCATGCTGACTGGCCACATCGAGCAGGCGCTGGGCGTGTTCGATCAGCGGCAAGTCGACCATCTCGCCGTCCACTTGCACCGCGTGACTGCCCGTGGCCACCGCCCGCATCACCCGATCGGCCCACGCCAATTGACGCGAGTCCGGCAGGAAGGCGGACTGCACCGTCGCCAGTTGCCCGGGATGAATGCACAGCTTGGCGCCGAAGCCCAGCGAACGGGCGTATTGCGAGTCTTGGGCAACCACCGCCAAATCGCTGATTGCCGGCGTCACGCCATCGATCGGTAACGGCAGATCCGCCGTGCGCGACGCCAGCACGATGCGGTTGCGGGCAAACAGAAACGCCTCGGGCACCTGGCTGCAATTGATATCGAGCGAGAAATCCAGCGAGCCAAACGCCAGCCGCGCCACGCCCGCAATCGCAGCGATCGACTCGACCTGCTGCAGGCCTTTGGCGGTCTCGATGATCGCGACGATCGCCAGCGTCGGTTGCCACTCCAGCAAGCGCTCGACCGCCCGCGCCAGCGTCTCGGGACATTCGGCCTTGGGCAGGAAAATCCCGCTGCAACGCTCGGGGTAACGCATGTCGCTGAGCCAGCTCAGGTCCTGGCGAAACAGCGAACTGCTGACGCTGTTGAGGCGAATGTAACGCTCACAAGCAACGCTCGGCGTTTTCTCCTGCCACGCCTGGATGGCGTCACGGGCGGCGGCTTTGCTGTCCGGATGAACGGCATCCTCAAGGTCGAGAATGATCGCGTCCGGCCCTGCTTCGCAGGCTTTGGAAAAACGCTCGGAACGGTTACCCGGCACGAACAGGTAGCTGATCGCGAGTGGCGCTTTGCGGCTGAGTCGATCGGATTGCATGGCGTTGCTCCTTTGACGTGAACCAGTCGTGGTTTGTGAAAATTTTCAGGCCCCTTCAACGGCGGGTTTGCCTGCTGTTACGGGGCTTATCGCAAAAGCCCTTAAGGCTTTATTGCTCAAGGAATTAACGGACTTTTTTATCTCGGGGCGAACGAGTCCTTGAGCGTGTAAATACACGTTCATGGATTCGCCCTGAGCAGGTCGTTATTGAAAAATATTTGAAAACCTTACTTGATAATCGTTCCTGTTCGCAATATTGTTCACGCCACCAAAAGGAACTATTCTCGTTTAAAAGCAAGTCATCTGTATCTGGAAAAGTACCTGTCAGTGATGTCACTTAAACATCAGCTACAGGCTGCTACAGGGCAATGATCTGCAACTAATGGCCATTCAATACATCCGGACAAACCTTATGGAATGGGGTTCTCATGCAATTGTTTTGTGAACCATTTATTACGATCAGAGCTACAGATCCAATAGCGGACCTCACTTGGCATCCGCCTCCCAGTTGTTTAAAGCCTCGACGCTGACGAGCAAAAAAACGACCTGCATCGATAACGATCGGTGATCGAACTATCAATGGCGACGTAACTTTCGACGCCAGGGGTTAACTATGCCTACAACAAATAAATCTGCTGTTGAGCAGCCATATAAAGTTCATCACCCGGCGATGTTAACGCCGCTGATCGACCCAGTTATTTCCACGCTTATCAACAAGTTCCCGAACAAACTGACGGAATTACTGGAACAACAGGGCTCGCCGTTAAATCTGGTCTGGCCCCATGCGTTTGAATTAAACACGCAAGCGCTGCTGAACGTGTTGAAGCAATACCAAGTGCCCCACGCCATTTTCTACGGGGCCAAGGCCAACAAGTCGCAAAGCATGCTCGGCGCTGCAGCGAATTCGGGGATCGGCGTCGATGTGTCGAGCATTCACGAGTTGAATGCTGCCCTGCGCGCAGGTGTGTCGGGCACAAAAATCTGCGCCACAGGACCAGCCAAAACAGCCGTTTTCCATCAAGCGCTGATCAGCGCCGGTTCATTGATTTGTGTGGATTCGCTGGAGGAATTCGACCACATGCATAGTGTGTTCCCAACACAGTCAGGTTCGACAAAAACCAGAGTTTTACTGCGTTACAGACCGCAAAGCAGTCCGAAGAGCCGATTCGGAATGGGCTCGCAAGACCTGCTGCAATGCCTGCAACGGTTGACAGAACAACCTGAGCGTTTTCACTTTGAAGGTTTCCATTTTCACCTCGGCGGCTATGGATTCGAATCCCGCGCGCAGGCCTTTCGCGAGGTCAGCGGTTTTATCGAAGCTGCCAGGGAAATGGGCTTGAATCCGCAGATGATCGACATCGGTGGCGGCTTGCCGATTCGTTATGTCGAACCGCAGGCCTACGCTCAATTCCTGCAGAACGACAATAACGCCAGCCACTATTACAATCAGAACGTTCCCGCCACTTATTATCCTTACGGCAGTGAACTGACCGCTACACAATGGCTGACGTTATTGCTCGAAACCGAGCATTCGCACGGTTTGTCCATTGCCAATTACTTGAAGACTCAGAATATAACCCTCGCACTCGAGCCGGGCCGGAGCCTGGTCGATCAAGCTGCCATTTCAATATTTCGCGTCACGCGCAGCAAACAATTGGCTGACAATAAAACCGTGATCTTCGTTGAGGGCAGCAGTTTCAGCGCTTGCGAAACCTGGTTTGCCTCGGAGTATCTGATGGATCCGATACTTGTCGGTACCAAACAACAGCCGAACATCCCGATTCAAGCTTATATCGCCGGCCATAGTTGCCTGGACGATGACGTCATTACCCACCGCCTGATCAACTTTGCGACGGCACCGCAAACCGGTGACTTATTGATTTATATCAACACCGCCGGTTACCAGATGGATTTGCTGGAAAACGAGTTTCATCGCCATCCCCTTCCCCGGCGGTTGACGGCGACCTGTTGTACGGAAGGTAAATATGCGTTTTCACCTGACTACTAAAGGGAACAATTGCAATGATCTTGAATAAAGTCTCTGACCTTATTGGTAATACACCGATGTTGGGCATCGATGTTCCGGATACCAACGCGCGATTGTTATTGAAGATTGAAAAGAACAATCCCGGCGGCAGTATCAAAGACCGCATGGCGCGCAACATGGTGCTGGCGGCGCTCAAGTCCGGTCGCCTGAAACCCGGCGGTGTCGTTGTCGAATCGTCGTCGGGCAATACCGGGATTGGCCTGGCCATGGCCGCCGTCGAGTTCGGCCTGCATTTCATCGCCGTGGTCGATCACCACGCCGCACAAGACAAGATCGCCGTGATGAAGGCCCTCGGCGCCGACATTCGTTTCGTCAAAGGCACTTATCGCGAAGATGAAGTCGCGGTGGTCGAGCGGCAACAGATGGCCGCCGAGCTGGCCAGCGAAATTCCCGGCGCGGTGTTCATGAACCAGTCCGACAATGCGGCGAATGCCGGCGGTTACAGCGATTTCGTCCGCGAAACCATTGTCCAGGCTGAAGGTCTTGTCGGCGCTTACGTCGGTTGCGTCGGCACCGGCGGTTCGATGACCGGCATCGCACGCGGCTTGAAAGTGCACAACCCGGACACCGTCACCGTCGCGGTGGAACCGGCCGGTTCGATTGTCTTCGGTCACCCCGGCTACCCGTACTACCAATCCGGCACCGGTACGCCGGCCGGCGACACCGTGGGGCTGGTGCTCGACTACAGCTGCATCGATCTGGGCGTGCAAGTCACCGACTCGCAGGCGTTCGAAACCGCGCGCTACATCGCGCGCAACTTCGCCCTGCTGGTAGGCGGCTCGACCGGCGGTGCGATCTTCAAGGCACTGGAGCTGATCCACAAAGGCGTGCTGACCGGCAACGTCGTGGTGCCGATTGCCGACGGCGGCGAGAAATACCTGCACACGGTGTTCGACGACCAATGGCTGCAGGAGCGCGATCTGATCGATCCGAGCATCGCCCCGCAACTGGACGCCTGGCTGGGCAAGACCCACTGGCTGGACTCTGTTTCCGCGCCGCTGCAACTGAGCGTCGCATGACCCACTCTTCACACAGGAACGCCTCTCGATGAATCTATTGAAAGTCGCCATCTGTGGTGGCGGCAGGACCGGCCATCTCAACGCCATCCTGTTCAAGCAGCTGCCGAATGTTCAGGTTTCGATGCACACCCATAATCAGGAGGTTATCGAACACCACGTCCGTCATACGCCGATGCAGGCCTTGTTGCCGGATGGCTCGACGCTGAGCGCCCGACTGGATCGGGTGACCAGCGACACGAAAGCCGCGGTGGAAGATGCCGACATCGTCATCATCACCGTGCCGGCCCACGCCCGTCCGCAAACGTTGAAAGACATTGCGCCGCATCTGACCACCAGCAAACCGGTGTTCATCGGCGCCATCCCCGGTTTTTGCGGTTTCGACTGGCTGGCCGAAGCGACCCTGCCCGACCGGCCGAATGTGGTGATCTGGGGCATGAAGGATGTTCCGCACACGGCGTTCGAATTGACCCCGGGACGTTCGATCAAAATGGGCGGCGGCAAAAGCCAGTTGTACGTGGCAACCCACGCCCGGGAGCCACAAACCGCGCGCCGCCAATTGGAAAAAATACTCACGCGACTGTACGGCCCGTGCGTGACGATGCTTGACCACTTTCTGGAAATCACCCTGACGCCGGGCAACCCGATCATGCACAGCTCGGTGATCTACGGCCTGATCGGCCCCTACGGCCAGTGGCATCGCAAGATTTTCCCGCAGCGCATGTGCTGGTGGACCGAATGCCCGGAACTCGGCGCCTATTTCCTTGAACGCATGGATCAGGAAAGCCAGGAACTGTGTGCGGTAATCAGCCAGCGTCTGGGCATCGACCTGTCCTCGGTGAAATCGCTGAAACAGGAAATCGTTGAGGCATACGGCGAGCAGATCCGCGACCCGAGCAGCATGCTCTCGATCCTGCGCACCAATCAGGCTTACAACGACATCCTCGCACCGATGGTACCGGCCGCGGACAACCGCGCCGGTTACGTGATCGAGCGCGAGAGTCGCGCCTTCAACGAAGACGTCGCCTACGGCCTGGTGCTGCTGGTGGAAATGGCCAAACGCTTCGACCTCAAGGTGCCTTATATCGAAGAAGTCTTGCAGTGGAGCGTGGCCTACATGGAAGGCCTGCGCGACTCGGCACTCGACTATTTCCCGAGCCAATGGCCGCACACGACAAGCGCCGCCGCTTGATCTTCTTTCTCAATTTTCGACGAGCAGACCGCTGATATGGATGACTTCAAGACACTGATCGCCTACTCCCGCAAAAACGCCATGCGCCGTCTGGTGCGTTGCCTGTTTGCGGAAAACATCCTCGACCGAGCGGCCCTGAGCTTTTCCGTCGAGGGCAACCAGGCCACGTATCCGCTCAAGGGCGGCCGCGCCCACCTGGCTTTTTCCGACATTGCCAAAGGCCCGGCCGATACCGTGGTCAACGACGGTGACGTGGTGTTGGTCACCGATGAAGGCGTGCGCCAGGTCATCACCAGCCACCAGGACATGCTTGATGTGCTGCGCGACAGCTTCGACTTCGCGCCGACCGACGAAGGTGTAGCCGGGCTCAAGTCCGACATGGAAAACAGCCTGACCAACGACGCTCACGCCCGTCAGCATCGCCAGCACTGGAACGCCCGATTGGCACAAGCCGCCAAGGACCTGGGGCTGAACAGCTTCACTGATTACTTGCGCCAGCACGCCAAAACCAAGGACGCCGCGATCCTGCTCGACCAGTGGGGTTCGCTAGAGGGCCACCCGTATTACCCGACCTGGAAAGCCCGCCCGGGCCTGACCGATGAAGAGGTCGAGCAACTGTCGCCCGAGTTCAACGCACAGGTGCCGCTGCGCATCGCCGCACTGCGCGCCGACAACGCGAAAAGCGAAAGCATGCCGCACGTGATCGATTACCGCGCCTGGTTCGCCGAGCATTTCCCGACGCAATGGGCGCAATGGAAAGCCTCGCTCAACAGCAAGGGGCTGGACGAACACCAATGGCTGCCCTTGCCGATCCACAGCTGGCATTTGCAGGCCTACGTGCTGGAAACCTTCGCACAAGAAATCGCCGACGGCATTCTGATCACCGACGGTCCGGACCTGCCAACCCTGCCGACCATGTCCTATCGCACGATGATGCCGGCGCTGGACGAATCCGCGCCGCTGATCAAACTGCCTATCGCGGTGTGGATGACCAGCGAACTGCGCAGCCTGCAAGCCAAGTCGATTCACATGGGCCCGCGCATCAGCACGGTAATCAGCAAGATTCTCGAGACGGAAAACGGCTTCGATCAGCGCCTGGAAATCTTCCCGGAAGAAATCGGTGTGCGTTACAAAAACGCGGTGACGCAGGACGATCACCCGGGCCGTCATCTGTCCGTGGTTTATCGCGCCAGCGCACCTGCATTCGAACGCAACGATGAGTGCCTGCCGATAACCGTGGCTTCACTGTTCACCCGTTTGCCCGCCACCGGTCGTCCGCTGTTCACTGATCTGATTGAACGTGACGGCGTGCGCGCCCATGCTGCGCAGGTCGAGAACTGGTTCCGCGAGTACGCGAAAGTGGTGACTCACCCGGTGGTGGCGATCTACTTGATGTACGGCATCGGCCTTGAGGCGCACCAGCAAAACACCATGGTGCTGTTCTCCCCTGACGGCAAAGCACGTAGTCTGCTGATCCGCGATTTCGGCGATGGCCGCACTTACGCGCCGTTGCTCGAGGACCGTGGTTACAGCCTGCAACCGCACGTGCAGCCGGGTATTCTGCCGACGGTGTTCTCCGGTGATATCGAGCCGGTACGTATGTTTGTGCTCGACGCGGCGTTCCTCACGCACCTGCATGAAATGGCCCTGTGGCTGACCAAGGAATACGCTTTCAACAACAAACGGCTATGGCAAATCTTGCGCGAAGAAACCGACCTTGCCTTCGAAGCGGTGCGTGACCGGGTTGCGGCAGACGTGTGGGAAACCGAGCACAAGGCGTTCGTCGAAGAGCCATGGCCAACCCGTTCGCTGTTGCGCATGCACTTGATGCAGTACAGCAACTATCGTTTGCAACACACCCTGACCAACCCGCTCGCTAGCGTTTAACCGAGGCTGACTCATGTCCCAAGCAGGTGCCATCCAGGGTTCGAGAGTAAGAATCCTGATTTATCTTCTATTTGCGATCCAGCTGGTATCGATGGGCGCGATGGAAATGAGCGGGCCGTTCTGGCCTGTCCACCTGCGTGGGCTGACGACGTCAGAGTCGCTTTTCAGCTTCGCCAGCATCGCCGTGTACGTCGGGCCGATGCTGGGCATTATTTTCACCAGTGCATTCTGGGGCCGGATCGGTGATCGCTACGGCCACAAGTTGATGATGATCCGCGCCCTCGCCGGTTTGTCGTTGACCCAGCTTGGGCTGGCCCTCTTCAGTGATATCTGGGTCATTCTGATCCTGCGCTTTCTGCAAGGCGCGTTTGCCGGCTATATCGCGCCGGCACAGGCCTACGGTGTCAGCATTGAAGCGCCGTCGCGGCGCGCACGGCTGTTCGCCATTCTGCAAATCTCGACCAACGTCGGCTCGCTGCTGGGTGCGGTGGTCGGCGGCTTGATCCTCGATTACGCGACGTTCTTCTGGATCAACATCATCGCTTCGGCGCTGTGTGCGGTGTGTACCGTGATCGCCGCCGTGACCTTGCCGGATGTGCCGCCGGTGAAGAAAGCCGTGGTCGTCGACAAGGCTGCGCCGGTTCGTTCCGGCAGCCTCTGGCAAGGCTCGCCATTGCTGTCACTGCTCGGTGTGATGGGCATTCTGTTACTGGCGCGGATGCTGCCGCAGACCTCGTTTTCGCTGTATGTCAGCTCGGTGTTCGAGGTCAGCAATTCGGTGGTCGGTCTCTGCTACGGCTTGCTGGCGCTGGGCTTCATTCTATCGGCCACGGCGTGGTCGCGTTATTTCGAACACCGTGGTCAGCAGGACACCTTGCAGCGCATGACTTACGTCGTCATCGGCTGCATCGTCCTCACTGCGGTGGCAGGCGTCACCCACAACCCGGTGGTGTTTGTCATTGCCTACTTCATTTGGGGTGTGCTGCTGGGTGCAACCACGCCGGTGTTGATGGCGCTGATCTCGAAGACCGCCGACAGCTCGCAACAGGGTCATGTACTGGGCATCGCTCAGGGCACTGCGCAATTCGCTTCGATTGCGGGGATTTCCGCCGGCGGCCTGCTCAGTCAGGTCTACGGTTTGCAGTACACCTATCTGTTTGTTTGCCTGGCTTACGTCGTCGCACTGATCCCGATCGTCGCGTTGCGCTACTGGCCGGCGGCGATGCAAGCAAGCCCTGCCCCGGACGGCGAATGATCAAGGAGCATGTTTTTGAACATTGAACAACTGCGCGCCGACACCCCCGCCGTCGCGCAACTGATCCACTTCAACAATGCCGGCGCGGCGCTGATGCCCGCGCCGGTAATCGAAACCATGACCCGGCATATTCGGCTTGAAGCGACTCTGGGCGGCTACGAAGCCGCCGGACGGCAATCGGCCGGCCTAGAAAACGTGTATGGCGCCATCGGCCGTTTGATCAATGCCCAGCCTGATGAAATTGCGGTGATCGAAAACGCGACCCGCGCCTGGGACATGGCGTTCTATTCGTTACCGCTGCAACCCGGCGATGTAGTGCTGACATCGACCACCGAATACGCCGGCAACTACATTCCTTATCTGCAAATGAAGCAGCGGCGTGGTATCGAGATTCGTGTCATCCCCAATGATGAACATGGCCAGGTTTCCCTGTCGGCACTAACGGCCATGCTCGACGATGATCGGGTCGCGCTGATCTCGCTGCCGGTGATCGCCACCAATGGCGGCCCGGTGCAACCCATCGAGCAGATCGGCGCCCTCGCCCGTTCGGCTGGCGTGCTGTTTCTGCTCGATGCCTGTCAGGGTGTCGGGCAGATGCCGATCGACGTGCAAAAAATCGGCTGTCACATGCTCGCGGCCACCAGTCGCAAATACCTGCGCGGGCCGCGCGGAATGGGCTTCTTGTATGTCGAAAAGTCCCTGTGCCAGAACCTGGAACCGGCATTTCTCGACTTACATGCCGCCTCATTGCAGGACGCCGAGACGTTCGAAATCCGCGCCGATGCCCGACGTTTCGAGAATTGGGAATGCAACGTCGCCGCCAAGCTGGGCCTCGGTGCGGCGGTGGAATACGCGCTGGCGCAAGGCATCGAACCGATGTGGCTGCGGATTCAGCAATTGGCTGATTACCTGCGCCGGCAACTGACAGATATCCCCGGTATCATGCCGCGAGACCTCGGGGTGCAGAAGTCCGGTATCGTCACGTTTACTCATCGCGACAGCGGCGCCGCGCACGTTCAGCAGTGGCTGGCCAGCCAGGAAAAGCGCATCAACGTCAGTACATCGACCTTGCGCTCGACTTTGCTCGACATGCAGCACAGGGACTTGCCGGAAGTCTGCCGTGCCTCGTTGCATGCGTACAACACCGAGGCGGAAATCGACACGATGGTCGCTGCATTGCGCGGTTTGCGGGGCGTCTGAACAGACGCCAATCGGCGCTTGCGTCAAAGAGGGGTTGTAACCTAGTATTGGGAATACTTCTCAATTGCATAAAAATCTGCAGCCATGAGCGAAACCCTTCCCGCGAATAATGACAATCACCTGCGCGCGATCGAAGCCCTGTACAGCGGCCATCATGGCTGGCTGTACGCGACGCTGAGAAAAAAACTGGGAAACGCCATGGATGCGGCGGATCTTGCGCAGGACACCTTCACCCGCATCCTCGCCTCCCAGGTCACCGTCATTGAGCAGCCACGCGCCTATCTGAGCTGCGTGGCCAAGGGCATTCTGGTCAACTGGTATCAGCGAAAGGCACTGGAGCGTGCCTACCTGGACGCCCTCGGCCATGTGCCGGCGCCGGAAGTGCCTTCGCCAGAATTGCGTTTCATGGTGCTGGAAACCCTGCACGAAATCGACGCGATGCTCGATGCCTTGCCGCCGCTGGTCAAACGCGCCTTTCTGTTGTCGCAGATCAGCGGCTTGAAATACGACGACATCGCCGAGCAGCTGGGTGTGTCGCTGATCACCGTCAAACGCTACATGAAGCAAGCCTTCGTGCAGTGCCTGTTGCTGGTGGAGTGAATGCTCAGCCGCCGCCATGAGCCGAATCTCGATCACCAGGCGCTGGAAGAAGCCGCCGACTGGTTGATCCGCATGAGTGATGGCGAACTCACCGACAGCGAGCGCGGCGAATGGGAATACTGGAAAGCCAGCACGCCCGAACGCGGTCGTGCATGGGCCCGCGCGCAGTTACTACAGAGCAAACTCGGCGGCCTGCCACCGTCCTTGGCGATGTCCGCACTCGACCGCCCGAGCAGCCCGGAGCGCCGTGCGGCGTTGGGCAAACTGGCGATGATTCTGGCCATCCTGCCGGCCGGCTGGGGTAGCTGGAAGCTGGCCGAAACCCAACAATGGTCAGCCGACTATCGCACTGCGATTGGCCAGCAACGCGAGCTGACCCTGGCCGACGGTTCGAAAATCACCCTGAACACCGACACCGCCATCAACGTGCTGTTCGACGCCAATCAACGCCTCATCCACCTGCGCGAAGGAGAAATACTGGTGCAGACCGCGCCGGACATTTCACCGCTGGCGCGGCCCTTTCTGGTCAGCACCCGTCAAGGTCGCATGCAGGCACTGGGCACGCGTTTCACCGTGCGCGAACTGCAACCGCGCACGCACCTCGCCGTGCTGGAAGGCGCGGTCAAAGTCGAGCTCGCGGACAATCGCCAGACCACGCCGCTGATCGTCAACGCCGGTCAACGCACCGACTTCTCGTCCCACACCTTTGGCCAGCTCAGCATTGCCGATCGCTATGTCGGCGCCTGGAGTCAAGGCATGCTGATGGCCGACAAGATGCGCCTGGCCGATTTCGTCAACGAGCTGACGCGCTATCGCCGCGGTTTCGTGCGCCTCGATCCGGCAATTGCCGATCTGCGCATCTCCGGCGCCTACCCGATCAGCGACAGTCAACGCACCTTGAACATGCTGGCGCAAACCTACCCGATCCTCGTCAGCGGCCATTTGAATGGCTACTGGATCATGCTCTCCCCGGCCTGAGTGAAAAAAAATTGCCGCTGCGGTGATACTTTTTTCGATCTCGACTGGCTGTTGGAGAGAAGCACCTTTTCGTCCTGTTTATAGGCTCATTCATCCATGCTTGCCGCACGCCACCTTCGCCCGGATCGTCACTTCAAACCAGTTGTTCGCAGTGCGTTGCTAAGCCTTGTCATGATCGGTGTGGTTTGCCCGTTTGCCTTGGCTGGCGAGCCTGTGCAGCTGGACTCTGTTGCTGTGCGTGCCTACAACATTCCTGCCGGGCCGCTGGGTGCGACCTTGTCGAGTTTTGCCGTGGACGCCGGTATCGCGCTGTCATTCGAGCCCGCGCAGGCCGAGGGCCTGAACAGCCCTGCGCTGAACGGCAAATACTCGACCCGAGAAGCGGTCAATCGCTTGCTGGCCGGCAGTGGCCTGGACATGGTGTTGCGCAGCGACGGCAGCTACACATTGGTGCAGCGCCGGGTGACGCTGGATGAAACATCGATCATCGGCACCGAAAAGCGTGCCGACTCCCTGCCAGAAGTGTATGCAGGTGGACAAGTGGCCAACGGCGGGCGCCTGGGCATTCTTGGCAATACGGATGTCATGGACGCCCCCTTCAGCGTCAGCACCTACACCTCGGCGCTGATCAAGGATCAACAGGCCGTCACCGTGGGTGATGTGCTGGAACGTGATTCTTCGGTGCGCTCCACTGGCCAGACCGGCGGGATTGTCGACTCGTTCTTCATCCGAGGCTTTCCCGTCGGCGAAGGCAACCTCGGTGAACTAGCCTTCGATGGCGTGTACGGCGTGGCACCCAATTACCGGGTTTTCACCGAATACGCCGAGCGCATCGAACTGGTCAAAGGCCCCGGCGCCCTGCTCTACGGCATGTCACCCAACAACGCGGTGGGCGGCGTGATCAACGTGGTGCCGAAACGTTCCCTCGATGAAGACCTGACCCGTTTCACCGCGAGTTACGCCATGGATTCTCAGGCCGGTGGCCATCTCGATGTCAGTCGCCGCTTCGGTGAAGAGCGCCGTTTTGGCGTGCGCTTCAACGGCAGTACGCAACTGGGCAACACGGCGATCGACGATCAATCGCGCCGCGTCGACATCGGCGCGATCTCCCTCGACTATCAGGGCGAACGCCTGCGCACGACATTCGACTGGCTCAACCAGAAAGAACGCTTCGACGCGGCTTCGCGGCCGTTCCTGATTGCTCCGGGCGTGGACATTCCTTCCGCCGCCAATGGCCGCAGCAACGTCAGCCAGGATTGGGGCTGGTCGAAAACGCGTGACAAATCGGCGCTACTCAGCGGCGAATATGACCTCAGCGATGCATTGACCGTGTTTGCCCATGGCGGCGGCGGCAAATCGGATGTGGCGCGGATGTCCGACCAGACGCCGACCATTATCAATGCCGCTGGCGACACCTCGTCGATCCCCGGTTACTACAAGTTCGAAGTCGAGCGTTACACCGTTGATGCCGGTGCGCGGCTGCGCTTCGATACCGGGCCTATCAATCACCGTACGACCTTGCAAGTCAGTCGCTATCGCGATGTGTTGTCGCGCGGGATCATTTCCGGCGCACCGATTCTGTCGAACATTTACCACCCGGTGGATCGCCCGCAACCTTACATTCCCAAGCCGGATACGCCGAAGGTCTCGGAGAGCGAACTGACTGGCGTGGCGCTTGCCGACACGCTGTCGATTCTCGATGACCGCGCGCAGGTAACCCTGGGTTTGCGCAAACAGAACATCAAATCCGACAACTACAACGCCGCCGGCATGGTGACCACGTCCTATGACGACGGCCGGACGACCCCGTTATTCGGCGCTGTGATCAAGCCTTGGGATCACGTTTCGTTCTACTACAACTACCTCGAAGGACTGAGCAAGGGCGACATCGCGCCTTCCACCGCGTCCAACGCTGGCGAGATCTTTGCCCCTTATGTTTCCCGCCAGCACGAACTCGGGGTCAAAGCCGACTACGGCACGTTCACCTCCACCATCAGCCTGTTTCAGATCACCAAACCCAGCGGCGAACTGGCCTCCGGGGTGTTCTCGGTGCAGGGCGAACAACGCAATCGCGGGCTGGAGCTGAACGTGTTCGGCGAAGTCACGCCGGGCACTCGCCTGCTCGGCGGCGTGACCCTGCTCAATGCCGAACTGACGAAAACCGGCGTGGCCGCCAACCGAGGCAACAAACCGGTCGGCGTGCCCCAGGTTCAGGCCAACTTCTGGGCCGAATGGGACACCTCATGGGTCGAGGGTCTGACGCTGACCGGAGGCGCAATCCACACCGGCAGCCAGTACGTGAACCAGGCCAACACACAAAAACTCGATGACTGGACCCGCTTCGATGTCGGCGCCCGCTACAGCACGCGCGTCGATGATCGACCGACCACGTTTCGCGCCACCGTGCAGAACGTGTTCGACCACGAGTATTGGTCGGGCGTCGCTTCCTACGGCGCGTTCTCCCAAGGCTCACCGCGCACCTTATTACTGTCGGCGACTGTCGATTTCTGAAACGTTCAGCCGGACAGCGGTGTGAGCCGTTGGCCGAACTGACCTTTGCAAAGGCTTTGACCATGGTGATTTTCGATCGACGCAGCCTCGCGTTGGCTGCGCTGTTACTGGCAGGACTGCTGAGCCTGTCTGCGCTGGCGCCGCGCAATGCAAACGCCACCGAAGCGGATACGGTGCGCACCGAAGTGACCGATCTGCTCGGGCGCAAGGTCAAGGTGCATCTGCCGGTCAGACGGGTCATCCTCGGTGAAGGCCGACAGTTGTATCTGGTCGCCGCGCTGGACACACAGAACCCGATCGAACGCATCGTCGGCTGGCGCAAGGACCTGATCCAGTCGGACCCGGACACCTACAACGCCTACCTGCGCAAATTCCCCGGCATTGCCAGGATCCCCACCTTCGGCGGATTTGAAGACGGCACCTTTGATATCGAACAAGCGATCTCGCAGCGCCCGGACGTGATCATCCTCAATATCGAAGCGCAGCACGCCACCGAAGATGCGCGCTACATCGAGAAGCTCGACGCTTTGGGCATCCCGGTGGTGTACGTCGACTTTCGCAACAACCCGATGCAGAACACCGAACCGACCATGCGTCTGTTCGGCAAACTGTTCGGTAAAGAACAACGCGCCGAGGCCTTCATTGATTTTCGCAACCAGCAGATTCACCGCGTCACCGACGTCATCGGGAAACAGCACCCACCGCGTCCAAGCGTGTTCATTGAGCGCATTGGCGGCTACACCGACGATTGCTGCCTGAGTTTCGGCAACGAGAACTTTGGCCTGTTTGTTGATATGGCCGGCGGCAACAACATCGCCCGGCAGATCATTCCAACCACGTTCGGCCAGTTGAATCCCGAGCAGGTCATCGTCGCCAATCCGGCACACGTGGTGGTTACCACGGCCAACTGGGAAGCCTTTGCACCCGGCGGCCATTGGGTCGGTGTCGGGCCCGGCGCCGATATGAACGAGGCACGGAAAAAACTCGCGTGGTACACCCAGCGTCCGGCCTACGCGGGGATCAAGGCTCAGGAGACACAAGCCTTCCATGCCATCTGGCATCAGTTCTACAACAGCCCCTACCAGTTCGTGGCCATTCAGCAATTGGCCAAATGGTTTCACCCGGAGCTGTTTGCCGATCTCGACCCGGACGCCTCATTCCGAGAACTGCACGAGCGTTTTCTGCCCGTGCCGTATGAACCGGGCTACTTCGTCAGCCTGCGCAATCCTGAGGTCAAACCATGAGTTCGTTGACCGACACCGTCGAGGTGCAGCGCGAAACCTATCGGCGACTGGTGCTGCGTAAACGCCTGATCCTCGCCGGGCTGGTGGTTCTCTTGCTGTGCAGTGTGCTGCTCGATCTGGCACTGGGCCCAGCGAGTTACAGTTTCAGCGAAGTGCTCGGCGCCCTGTTTTCGCCGGACAGTGCTTCGCCACAAGTGCGCGTGGTGATGTGGGACATTCGTCTGCCAGTGGCGTTGATGGCAGTGGCCGTGGGCGCGGCGCTGTCGCTGGCCGGCGCGCAGATGCAGACCATCCTCAACAACCCGCTGGCCAGTCCGTTCACCTTGGGTATTTCCGCCGCCGCCAGTTTCGGCGCGGCACTGGGCCTGGCGTTCGGTGTGGCGTTGTTCCCGCTGGCCTCGCAGTTCATGGTACCGCTCAACGCCTTCATCATGGCCATGCTCTCGGCGCTGTTGATTCACTTCCTGAGCATGCGCCGTGGCGTCACTGCCGAAACCATCGTGCTGCTCGGCATCGCATTGGTATTCACTTTCAATGCGCTGCTGGCGCTGGTGCAGTTCTTCGCCACCGAGCAAGCCGTCGCCGCCGTAGTGTTCTGGACCATGGGCAGCCTGACCAAAGCCACCTGGCCGAAACTCGGGGTGATCTGCCTGGTGATCCTGATCACCCTGCCGATTTTCGCCAAACGCGCCTGGGCCTTGACCGCCCTGCGCTTGGGCGACGACAAGGCTGCCAGTTTCGGCATCAACGTGCGCAGCCTGCGCTTTCAGACGCTGATCATGGTCAGCCTGCTCGCCTCGTTTCCTGTAGCGTTTGTCGGCACCATCGGCTTTATCGGACTGGTCGGGCCGCACATCGCGCGCATGCTGATCGGTGAAGATCAGCGCTTCTTTTTGCCGGCCTCCTTGCTCACCGGTTCGTTGATTCTCTCGGCCAGTTCGGTGGTCAGCAAGACCCTGATCCCCGGTGCGATTTTCCCTATCGGCGTGGTCACCTCGCTGATCGGCGTACCGTTCTTCATTTCACTGATTCTCGGCGGGAAGAAAAACTCATGGTGACGCTGCAACTGGAAAATCTCGGCGCGCGCTATGGTCAGCGCGAAATCATTCGTGGTGTCTCGACGGCAACGTTTTCTGGCGGTCAGGTGGTTGCCGTGGTCGGGCCCAATGCGGCCGGCAAATCGACGTTGTTCAAACGTATGGCCGGGCTGATCGAAGGGCCGGGTCAAGTCATCCTGAAAGAATCGAAAAAAGGCCCGACGGGCATCAGCTACATGCCGCAAGGCCTGAATGCCAGTGCGCGTTTGACGGTGTACGAATCCGTGCTGCTGGCGCGCAAGCAACTGACCCCGGGCTGGGTGGTCCACGATGATGAGCTGAAACTGGTCGACGAGATTCTCGCCGCGCTGGGAATCACCGGGCTGTCTTTCCGTAACCTTGGCGAACTCAGCGGCGGTCAGCAGCAGTTGGTCTCCATCGCCCAGACGCTGGTGCGCGAGCCGGAAATCCTGCTGATGGACGAACCGACCAGCGCCCTCGACATGCATCGGCAGGTACAAGTGCTGAACTTCATGCGCAGCCTCGCGCGCAAACGCGAAGTGATTGTGTTCATTGCCATCCATGATCTTAATCAGGCGTTGCGATTCGCCGATCAGGTGCTGGTGATTGCTGATGGCACCAGTCAGGGCAGCGGCCCGAGCAATGAGGTGATCACCGAGCAGATGTTGCGCAATGTCTACAAGGTCGAAGCACGAATCGAGCAATGCAGTCGCGGGCTGTCTCACATACTCATAGACGATATCGTTTAAGGTCCGCCTTGGAACGGCTCAAGGGCCGCGGACACGGGACACTCTCAATGGTGCTGTCCGGCCGTTATCAGAATGCCAGCGAAGTGATGCGAGAAGGTTTGCGGCTATTGGAACAACGCGTCGCCGAAGACACCGCCAAAATTGAGGCACTGCGTCAGGCGACCTCGATCGGCATCATGGATCTTGAGCACGGATACGTTACTCAGGTGAACGAAGGGGATCTGGAGCACTACCTCGAGGGCTTGAGCCTGGAGGCAACCCTCCCCGCGAGAGACAAACACTGAGCATGCCGAAGTATTGGCTTTCCAACCCGACGCGCGCCGACATTGTCGACATCCTCAGGCTCTCCCAGACGTAGTTCGGCGATCAAGCACGCCAGCGCTACTAGGCGCTGATCCTAGCGGCGCTGCAAGCGCTTGCCGACACGCCTTATCGCATTGGCAGCCACGACCGCGATGAGCTTGCACCGGGCCTTCGCAGCTATCACCTCATCTATTCACGCCAACAGGCCAAACAAACCCATGGAACGGTCAAAAGCCCACGCCATATCGTGTTCTATCGTGTGGCAAGCGACGACGTGATCGAGGTCGTCAGACTCCTTCATGACGCCATGGAAGTGCAGTTGCACTTGCCGAACGACTGATCAGCGACCTGACCCAACGGCGTAACAGGCCAGGAATAGCGAAGGTAAGGCGCCGCCTCCACATTGCAATCCGAGCGTCCTCGCTGCCGGCCACTCGGCCGTCAATTGAAGTGGTGGGTTCTGGGTCTGACCGGACTATCCGCTTGGATATCGACTCATTACCCATACCCTCTTCCGAACAACCAAGGATTTGCCAGATACGGGTTGCTCATCCAGTATACGGAGGCGCACTGAATGCCAGCCATTGCCATACTGGAGCCCGTCGGAGATCACCATTCGCGATCACTCGCACACTCGGTGCGAATGGGGGCAAAAATGGGGGCAAACAAAAGCGTTATCGACCTGAAAACACTATTCTAGAGCCCTGTCAAAATGTTTTTTGGCGACCCTGACAGTCTTTAGACGAACACCTAGTACGTATTGCCGAGAATCGCTTCGACCATTCGATAGACCGGCCGAGTGAAAACAATGAGAGTTCACCGCTTCACTCGGGTAGGGATACTAATATTTGAAGCGACCCACCAGGCCTTTGAGCTGACCAGAAATTTCTGTCAATCGACCCGAGCCAGTCTGTGAGGATTGGGCAAAGCCTTCGACCAGTTGGGCATCGGCATGAATCTGCGCGATGTGCCGATTAATCTCTTCGGCCACCTGGTGCTGCTCTTCGGCGGCTGTGGCGATCTGGGTGTTCTGGTCGCGGATCGAGTCCACCGAGCCACGGATCTTGTCGAAGCTGTCACGCGCCTGCTGGATGCGTTCCACACTGGCGTGGGACACCTGCAGGCTGCCTTGCATCTGCTGCGTGACTTCCAGGGTGCGGCGGGCGAGATTGCCCAGCAAGCTGTCGATCTCGCCGGTGGAGTCGGCTGTCCGACGCGCCAGGGCGCGGACTTCGTCGGCGACCACGGCGAAGCCTCGGCCTTGGTCTCCGGCGCGTGCCGCTTCAATCGCTGCGTTGAGCGCCAGCAGGTTGGTCTGCTCGGCAATCGAGCGGATGGTGTCGAGAATGGTGTTGATGTTCTGGCTGTCCTGCTCCAGCAACTGCATGGTCTGGGTGGACTTTTGCAGGTCTTCGCTGAGTTTGAGCACGCTGCCGGTGGCTTCGCCTATGTGCTGCTGGCCGTCATGTACATCGCGGTAGCCTTCGTCGGCACTCGACGCGGCGGCGCTGCACGAACGCGCAACTTCGTTGGCAGTCGCGACCATTTCGTTGAACGCCGTGCTCACCAGTTCCACGGCTTCACGCTGGCGACCTGCAGCCTGGTTCATGTTGTTGGCCACTTCGCTGGAGTCGGCGGCGGCGGCCTGCAGGTCAGATGAGGCATTGCCGATGCGCTGCACCAATTGTGCAATCATGCCCAGGAACTGGTTGAACCAGCCCGCCAGACCGGCGGTTTCGTCCTTGCCCTGCACCTTGAGTTGGCGCGTCAGGTCGCCTTCTCCTTCGGCGATTTCTTGCAGGCCGTCGGCCACGCCGCGAATCGGACGCACGATGACGCTGGCAAAGCTGGCGCCTACAATCGCAAACACCAACGCCAATGCCGCTGCAATGGCCGCGATCAACCAAGTCAGGCGGGTGGCGTCAGCCATCACTTCATCACGCTTGATCAGACCGATAAAGCGCCAGCCCAGGTCCTTGGAACTGACCACGTTGGCCATGTAGGGCACGCCATCGATCTCGATCTGGGTCACGCCGTCGCCTCGCTTGGCGAGTTCGGCGTAGTTGGGGCCCAGGTCGGCCAGGGGTTTGAAGTTGTGCTTGGCGTCGGTGGGATCCACCAACACATTGCCGTTGGCTTCCACCAGCATCAGGTAGCCGCTGTCGCCCAGTTTGATGTTGCGCACCAGTTCGGTGAGCTGTTTGAGCGACACGTCCAGGCCAACCACGCCCAGGATATTCCCGGCGGCGTCGGCGACTGTGTGCACGGTGCCGATCAGCGTCACATCGTCCGGGGCCCAATAGTAGGCACCAGTGCGCACGGTGGCACCTGGCGCGGCGATGGCCGCTTTGTACCAGGGACGTACGCGCGGGTCGTAGCTGTTCAGTTTGGTGTCGTCTGGCCAACTGGCGTAGCCGCCGTCGCTCAGACCCAAGGACAGGTAAGCGGTACTCGGATGGCTTTTGGCAAACTGGTCGAATATCGCCAGCAGCTCTTTGTTGGTCTGAGTGAGGGGGATTTGCGCTGCATCGGCGCCAGCGTAGTTCTTGAGATCTTTGGCCGCGATAACGCGTGGATCCTTGGCTACGTAGTCGACGTTTTGGCTGATGCCGTCAAAAAACTGCTTCATGCCATTGTCGATCTGGCGGATCTCGCGACCGCTGCTATCGAGGAAATTGGCCTGGGCCCCCTCTCGCAGATTCAGCACTACCAAAACGGCGACCAAAATGACCGGGACGCACGCGATAGCCGCGAACGCCCAGGTCAGCTTCTGCTTGATATTCATGACTTCACCTGCGGGTATTTATAGTTTTGGCAAGGAGAAACGCTAGCGCTGAACGTTGCATGTGTTGTTATAAGGAGATAGAGCCCATGCATAATTGAGTTATCGACCGCGACGGTGCGCACTTTAGGGCGATACCGATACCTGCCTTAAAGCAATAAAGATACGACGTCTTAGAACACCTCTCGAATCCGTGTGTTTAGAAATGTTTTAAGGTCGCGGGTTATTGTCGTGCTCCTTGAACGTCATCGAATCACGCCAATTTCAGGTAAAAAAACCGCTTTTCAACCAAGAGGTAACTTTCCAGCCTGAGAAAATAGCGATTGATGTCATCCAAGGACAGTCATAGGATGACTGACCACAATCATAAAAATAAGGGATCATCTGTGAGAACGCCCCTCCTCTTGACCGCTGCGGTTGTCTACGGTCTCAGCCTGCAAGCCAATGCCGACACCTTTGCCTATATCGCGAGCCCGGGAGACGGGCTGATTTCCCAGTACAGCCTTGACCAGAACAACGGCGCGCTGCGCCTGATTGACCAGGTCAATGCCGGTGATCAGGTCAACCCCATGGCCATCACCCCTGACGGCAAAGTGTTGTTTGCGGCCTTGCGAGTCAAACCGTTTCAGGTGCTGGGCTACAGCATCGATCCCAAGAGCGGACATTTGACTCCACTGTCCAAAGCGCCGCTGGCAGAAAGCATGGCTTACCTGTCTACCGATAGAAAAGGACACTATCTGCTTGCTGCGTCCTACGGTGCCGACACCATCACCGTTCAGCCCATCGACAAGACCTATCAGCCTTCTGCCAGCATCCTGAGCTACAAGACAGGCCCGCATGCGCATTCGATTCGTACCGACCCGAGCAACCGTTTTGCCTACGCGGGCAATCTTGGTGCGGACAAGGTCCTGCAATATCGCCTCGATGCCACCACCGGCGCGCTCACCCCTATCGGCAGCGGTTACATCCGTGTCGCGGACAATACCGGGCCTCGGCACCTGGCCTTTTCCCCGAATGGCAAATACCTGTATGTGGTCGGTGAAATGAGCGGCACGGTCACAGCGTTTTCAATCAATGACAGCACCGGCGCATTGACTCAGATTGCCGTTGCCAATGGCATTCCCGAGCGTTTGAAACTGGCTCACGGCGAAGTGCGTGATGCACGTAACAACGACTTGAAGGACGACCCGACACCACGCATATGGGCGGCGGACCTGCGGATCTCGCCCGATGGCTCGCTATTGTTGATGACCGAGCGCACCAGCAGTTCGGTTTCGGCATTCGCAGTTGACCCTTCAACAGGCGGCTTGAGCTTCATCGATAATTACCCGGTGCAAGAGAAGCAGCCACGCAATATCGCTTTTTCACCCAATGGGCGCTGGTTGCTGGTGACAGGCGAGAAAAGCGAAAAAGTCGGCACTTACGCAATCAGCAACAACGGCGCGCTGAAACGTGTCGGTGAAGCGGCGTCGGGCAAAGGCGCAGTATGGATTGAAGTGTTGAAAACATCGGCGAAGTAATTAAGGCTCGGTGCATGGAGGTCGGGTGTTGGCTCATTCCGTCCTCCCTGTCGATGATGATCTTTCTTTGGCTAAGAGCACATCTTGCGCCGATGGGCGACTGCACCCGCCTCTTCGGTTCGAACTGGAATTAAAACTCAATCAAAAGGCCCGTGAGCTCAATTTCAAGCTCCGGGCCAAGTGATTCGAGAAACTGACAAGCAGTACAACGCCAGTGCCAGCGCCGCCAACGTACCGCCCACCACGCCAGTGAACGCAAAACCTAACTGGCCGCCGACCCAACTGCCCAGCAGTGCCCCGCCGCCAATGCCGACGTTATAGATCCCGGAAAACAGCGCCATCGCCACATCGGTCGCGTCCGCAGCCAACACCAGGACTCTGGACTGCAACGCCAGCCCAAACCCCATGATTGCCATCCCCCAGAACAGGCTCAGCGCGCCCAGGTACGAGACCTTCCCACTCAACGGCCACAGCAATGCCAGGCACAAGGCAAGCAACGACACGCAGATGATCAGAAAGCGCTGCGGGTTATAGCGGTGCAGCCAACTGAACAGCAACGAACCGAAAATGCCCGCACCGCCGAATAGCAGCAAAATAAGGGTCACCACATCGCCACTCAGGCCCGCCACCTGCTGGATGAAAGGCTCGATGTAGCTATAGGCAGTGAAATGGGCCGTCACTACGACGGCCGTCAGGAGATAGAGCGCTACCAGCGCAGGTCGCTTCAACAACAGGGGCAGACTTCTGAGCGAGCCTGAGTTCTGGCTGGGCAACAACGGCAAGGCCTTGGCCAGCCAGAACACCAGCACAGTGGCCAGCACCGCGATAACGATGAAGGTGGTACGCCATCCCATGGCCTCGCCCAATAGCCGGCCTAGAGGAATTCCCAGCACCATCGCCAGGGAAGTACCGGTGGCCAGCAAACCAAGGGCCTGGACCTGCTTGCCCGCTGGCGCGAGGCGCACCGCCAGAGAGGCCGTGATCGACCAGAACAACGCATGCGACAACGCCACGCCGACCCGGCTCACCAGCAGGACACCGAAACTGTTCGCCAGACTCGACAGGATGTGACTGACGATGAATATCCCAAACAGCACGAGCAACAACTTGCGCCGCTCGACGTTGCGGGTCATCAGCATGATGGGCAGCGACGCCAGGGACACAACCCACGCATAAATCGTCAACATCAAACCGACCTGAGCGGTGGACATGTCGAAGCTGCTGCCAATCGAACTCAACAGACCGACAGGTACAAACTCGGTGGTGTTGAACACAAACGCAGCCAGGGCCAGTGCAATGACCGGATACCAACTGCCCTCGGTTGTCGCCGTAGAAGTGTTCATTGAAAGCCACATTATTCTGTCGATGTTTTGTACACCCATTGCCTGGAACATCCGGCGACAGGTGTTTCGGCGGCGACTGTACTATAAACAAACGGCGACTTGTCCAACGGGTTCGAAGCGCACTGGCCAGTGGCAACAGGGGCTCATTGACCAACGTAACCTTTGAGGCGCATGCAATCATTTGTCAGGTCGATCTGTTTTTCCGCAATAACGATGCCATCCCCCACGGCACTGCCCATGCCGTGGGTCTTGTCGTTCGCCGCCGGCGTTGAATGGTAGCTGGCAGTTGCTGCTTTGGCCTGGTACTGGCATTGAGCTTTGTCGTGCTGGATGTCAGCAGCACTTGCGCCTGACCTGGCCCAATCGTGAACAGAGGTCACACACGCGCTCAACAGCGTAGCGAGCACCGCAACAATAATTAACTTCATGGTTTGTACCGCCTATAGATTGAAGGTTTCAAGGTTCCTGGACTGATTCGGATTGCGGTGAGGGAGATCACATGCAAACGAACGTCACGTTGGCCACTTCATGCTCCTGATCCGCCGGCATGCCCGATTGCACATCAAACTCACCGACTTGCTTTCCCAGCGATGCACACTTGTTGTTGGCGCGGTTCAAGGCCAACTGACGCGCGCCTGGGTGAGTGCCTTGCGACAGTAGACTATTCGCCGAGGCCTGGTACTCATAGGGTCCCAGTTTCAAGTCGTGGGATTGCCAGACATAGTTACAGACCAATGCAACAGCACTCACAGCAATAATCATGTTGAGTTTCATGGCAAGTATCGGACGCTGGACATTTGTTTCTCCATAACGCTCACCCTACGGGGTCAATAACGCTTCAACGCTGTCATCCGGAATTTCGATGACGCCTTGGGCGACGCGTTGCGCGGGGCAAAGCTGCTCTATGTCGCCGTGGCGCAATGATTGAGCAGTTCGCTATCGAGATGAAGAAAAACGAAGTATCTTTCAGTGACCATTAGAAATACTTAACGAGCGTAGCGGCCATGCAACTTGATGCAAAACAGATGCAGGCGTTCCTGGCCGTGGTCGACAGCGGTAGTTTCGAGAAGGCGGCAGAACGTCTTAACGTAACGCCGTCGGCGGTATCGCAACGCATACATGCTCTGGAAGTTCGTCTGGGCAGTTCAGTGATCGTGCGCGCAAGGCCGTGCGAGCCCACCCAGACGGGACGAAAACTGATGCTCTATCTTCGCCGTGCGACAGTGCTTGAAGAAGAACTCCTCAATGATCTGACCGGCGACGAACAAGATCATCTGCGTGTGGTCATCGCGGTCAATGGCGACACCCTGGCGACATGGTTCTTTCCTGCACTGGCCGAGATATTCGTCAACGAAAACATTCTGCTCGACGTTGTGGTCGACGATCAGGATCACACCTACGCATTGCTCGAAAGTGGTCAGGTGATCGGCTGCATCGGCACACGCTCAGAGCCTATGCGAGGTTGTTTTACAGAGCCGCTGGGGTCAATGCGTTACCAGTTGGTGGCATCGCCAGCGTTTCAGGAGCGATGGTTTGCGAAGGGCTTGACCCGCTCTGCTGCGCGCAAGGCACCTGTATTTGCCTATTCGCGCAAGGACACCTTGCAGTCTGATTTCATGCAGTCACGTTTCGGCCTGCACGCAGACGCCTACCCCACGCACTACTTGTCACTTCCAGAAGCACGCCTCAAAGCCATACGCCGTGGTCTCGGCTACGGGATGGTGCCGTATATGCAGGTGAGCGATTTGCTCAAAAGTCGGGATCTGGTGGACGTCGCGCCGGAACACTTCACCGATGTAGCGCTTTACTGGCACGCCTGGGCGTTGCAATCACCGCGCATGGAAGCGCTTTCGGAGCGAGCGGTCCATGCCGCACGGCGCATCTTGAGCAGCAAGGGGCCGGTAAAACGCTCCACCATGCCCAAGCAGTAAGCCGCGCCACTGTGCGTCGGGAATACACTCGGCAGCGGCGACTTGAGTCGCCGCTGCACAGCAGTGGATGAAAATGGGCCTTTAGCGTAAAGGCCCCTGCTCAGCATCAAGCGGCCGAGCCATTGCCAGGCCCTCCTCGCACAGCGGCAACCCGAACAACAACACGTCTGCCCGCTCCTCGCCAAAACGGGCGATACGGGGCAAGCGCGCCCAAAGCACCGCACCGATCGACTGCACGATGTGCTGACTGGGGACGTTGGCCGCCATGATCCAGGCCACGAGGGTTTCCAGGCCAAACTGGCGGCCGAGTATCACCGTGGCATGGCCCAGGCGTACGCCGATGCCGCTGCCGTGACGATCGGCGCGCACATAAATCGCCGTTTCACCGGTATTGCGGCACGCCTGAGTCCCCCAACTGAAGCGATTGATCGACAGCCAGCCAACCACTTCGCCGCCGCGCTCCAGTACATACACCGGCAAGCCGTCGCGTTTATAAAGGTTGATGTAGAACGTCACTTCTTCGAGCGTCATGGGCCGGGTCACCGGCGAATTGGCGCCGGTTCCCGCCGTTTCGTTGAAGATGTCCATCATTGCCGGCAAATCGGCGTCACAGGATTCACGTACGCCCCTAGGCAGGACAGTCGGCTGAGGCCGGCGGACAAATACGTTCATGCGCTGGCCCTCTCGTTATAGACGCTGCTCTTCAACTGGCCCCGTGCCCGCGCCAGGCGAGAACGCACAGTGCCGATAGGCACGCCCAGTTGCTGCGCAGCGTCCTGATAGCTGATGTCTGAGTCCACGACCAGGTCAATCACGGCGCGCATGTCAACCGACAAGTCGTCGATGGCTTGCAGGGTGCGGCTGAGCAAGCGCTGGTGCTCACTGACCTGGCTCGGATCATGACCATATTCCAGGCTTTCGATTCCTGAATCTTCCAACACGGTGTTCTGCGGCCGGCGATAGAAGTTTTTGAAGTGATTGCTGACCAGATTAGTGGCAATGCCGAACAACCAGGTTTCCGGTTTCGATGCCCCGGTGAACTTGTGCTGGTTACGCCAGGCTTCCAGATAAGTCATCTGCATCAGATCGTCGACATCGGCTGGATTGAATACCCGTTTGGTAATGAAACCGCGCAACTTTTTCTCGCTGCTGTGTGCCAGACCGCCCAAATCCAGTTTGATGGCGGCAATGACTTTCGCTTCCGTTTGAACACGACTCGATTCCACGCTTGATCCCTCATCTCTCACGCTATGCCGACATTGGCGGGAGGGATAGAGAGCAGCGAGCGTACCAACCTTGGTACTTTTTCAACCGACTGTTTTTAAACAGTTTTTAAACCTGAAAAGCGTGATTTTTGCCATTTGTTGCACTTTTGACAAAAACCCCGTGCCAGTTCTTGCACAGTTTTTTGAACCTGACGACAACGAGGGAACCCGACGCCGCCAAACGCCACTCACTGCCCACCTGTATAGCGGTGGAACGTGCGCCTCCATGAAAGTATCCAACTACAACGATGCCCTGCCCCTGGATTTGCTGCCGCGTCCTTTGCCCGGCACGGAAACGTCGTCGACCGTGGCCAAAAATCCTCTGATTGATTCCATGGAAGAAGTGGCGCTGAAGTTCAGCGAGAGCATCGAACGCCACAGCAAAAGCCTGGACGAACGCCATATCAGCGACGCGACCCGAGGACAGCGGGTCGAGCGCATCGAAAAGCTCGTTGAGCTTTACCGCCTGCTTGATCACACCGACCAGCCGAGCCTCGAACAACAGGCCCGCCGCATGCAGCAGCAGTTGCAGCAACAGCCGTCGCTGCAGACGGCCCTGAACCTGGCGGACAACGATCCGGCGCGCGCCGATATTCTGCTGCAGCAGGCGATGCACCTGGCTCTCGGTGAAGGTCATGAGGCCCAAGCGCAGAGCACCCGAGACCTGATCGATGAGTTACGGTTGGTGCACGGCGATAAAATCCGTGCCGGGTTCAACACGGCCAGTGCCATCGCCCTGTTCAGCCGTGATCCACAGCAACGCGCGGCCATGCGTCAGCTGTATTACAAGGCGATTATTGGTCAACAACCCTTGGCCAGTCTGCTTGAAGCCCTGCTCGAACACTTCAGCGAGGAACAGTTCTCCCGGGGGTTGCGTACCCTGCAGCGCGCGCTGGCCGACGATATCGCCGCCCTTTCGCCGTCCCTGCCCGGCGCAGTACTGGGCTCGATGCTGCGTGGATTGGGCTCCTGCGGGCAGCTCAACAACATGATCAAGGCGTGTCACGACCTGTTGCAACGCTTGAGCCAGCAACAGCGGCGCGACAGCATGACGCCCCTGACCATGAGCAAACGCCTGCTGCGCTTTTGCGCCAACGGCTTTTTCGCCCGCGACCTGACCCTGCTCAGCGATGACACCCTGAGCAATGCAGCGCACTTGCAGCCGCTGTACTTCAATGGCTTGTATCCACTGCTGCAAAACCTGCCACTGGTGCTGTGGAAGGATCTAAAGACTCGGCAAAACGGCCTGCGCCTGCTGCATAACCTGATGGATCAACTCGCCCGGCAAGAACGTCAGGCCCTGGGGCTGGCCGAACCAGGGCGGGGCCTGCAATGAATCGCCTGATTCACAGCCTCAACCGCCTGGCACTCGCGGTGATGCGCCGTACCGAGATCGTCGGCGCGGTCATGGTCATGGCCATCGTGTTCATGATGATCCTGCCGCTGCCCACGGCGTTGGTGGATGTGCTGATTGCCCTGAACATCTGCATCTCGTCGTTGCTGATCGTTCTGGCCATGTACCTGCCGCGGCCGCTGGCGTTCTCGACATTTCCTGCGGTGCTGCTGCTGACCACCATGTTCCGGTTGGCGCTGTCGATCGCCACGACCCGTTTGATCCTGCTGCAACAGGATGCCGGGCACATCGTCGAGGCGTTTGGCAGCTTTGTGGTGGGCGGCAATCTGGCAGTGGGTCTGGTGATTTTCCTGATCCTGACGATCGTCAACTTTCTGGTGATCACCAAGGGCTCCGAACGCGTGGCCGAAGTCGCGGCACGTTTCACGCTGGACGCCATGCCCGGTAAACAGATGTCCATCGACAGCGATCTGCGCGCCAACCTGATCAACGTCCGCGAGGCTCGCCAGCGTCGCGAGCAGTTGTCCAAGGAGAGCCAGTTATTCGGCGCCATGGACGGTGCGATGAAGTTCGTCAAAGGCGATGCCATCGCCGGCCTGGTGATCGTCTTCATCAACTTGATTGGCGGTTTCTCCATCGGTGTCCTGCAAAACGACATGCAGCCCGCGCAAGCCATGCACCTGTATTCGGTGCTGACCATCGGCGACGGCCTGATCGCTCAAATTCCGGCGCTGCTGATTTCTCTCACCGCCGGCATGATCATCACCCGCGTAGCCCCGGACAGTCAGGCCGGTGACGCCAACATCGGTCATGAAATCGCCGAACAGTTGACCAGCCAACCCAAGGCCTGGGTGTTTTCCTCGATCGGCATGCTCGGCTTTGCGGCGATCCCCGGCATGCCCAGCGTGGTGTTCATCAGTATCAGCATGATCTGTCTGTTCAGCGGTTTGATCCAGTTGTGGCGCATCCGCCAGAAACAGATCCTCCAGGACCACGACGGCGCCGCGCGCAACGGCGCACCAGAGCTCAATGGCCGCGAAGACATCCGGCGTTTCAACCCGTCCCGGGCCTATCTGTTGCAGTTTCATCCCAGCCACAAAGACAGCGTGGCGCTGGAGCGACTGCTGCACGGCATTCGCCAGCGACGCAACACGCTGGTGCACCGTTTCGGGCTGACACTGCCCTCCTTCGACCTGGAGTTTTGCGAGGACTGTGGCGAAGACGAATTGCGTTTTTGCGTCTACGAAGTGCCGCTGATCCGCGCCACCTGGAGCGATAGCCGAATGGCTGTGCACCTGCGCCAATGCGGCGAACTGCATGACGGTGAGCCGGGACTGGCAGAGCGTGATGAAACCGAGTGGGTGTGGTTCGCGCCCGACCACGCCTTGCTGCGCATGAGCAGCGTGGAGCCGGTCAGTGCCGAGGACCTGATTCTGGAACGCATGGACCGCGCCTTCCAGGCGACTGGTCCGCAATTCATCGGTTTGCAGGAAAGCAAAGCGATCCTCAGTTGGCTCGAAAGCGAACAGCCGGAGCTTGCCCAGGAACTGCAACGCACCCTGCCGCTGGCGCGTTTTGCCGCGGTGTTGCAGCGCCTGTCCGCCGAACTGGTATCGCTGCGCTCGGTGCGCCCCATTGCCGAGACACTGATCGAACAGGGCCAGCATGAGCGGGACCTGAACGTCCTCACCGATTACGTGCGCATCGCCCTCAAGGCGCAAATCTGCCACCAACACACCGAGCATGGCGCCCTCAACGCTTGGTTGGTCACGCCGGAAACCGAAGTCTTGCTGCGCGACGCCCTGCGCCAAGGCCAGAGCGAAGCCTGGTTTGCCCTTGAGCCGGAGGTGGGTAATGCCTTGCTCCAACAATTGAGCGCGGCGTTCCCGCTGCGCGCCAGCCCGGCACCGGTGCTGCTGGTGGCCCAGGACCTGCGCAGCCCGCTGCATGGGCTGCTCAGAGAACAATTCAACCATGTTCCAGTGCTGTCCTTCGCCGAGTTGCTGTCCTCGGTGCAAGTGCAGGTGCTGGGACGCGTTGATCTGCAAGAAGCCCATGACCTGCTGGCCTGACGGAGTTGTGCGATGAAACCGGACATGATGTATGAACTGCGCGTGCTCACCGGCCTGCACCGTGGGGCGGCGCTGCCATTGAACGGTGGCGAATGGTCGATCGGCTCTGCAGTGGGCGCCGATCTGGCGTTGTACGACCCTGGCATCAAAGATCGCCACTGCCTGCTGCGGCTGGTCGACGACACCTGGTCACTGGCGCGCAAAGATGGCCCGGTGACCGACAGCGAGGGGCACAAGGTTGACGCCATCGCCACGTTGCAACCGGGAACACCGTTCGCCCTCAACGGCGTATGGCTGTCGGTGGTCAGCGCCAACACCGAGTGGCCGCAAGATCAGGACGACGACGCGCACGGTCCACACGCCGAACCCGTTGAAACAACGTTGCCGCCAATGAATGCCGAGCGCGACGAAGCAATGCCCGCAACGCCAGCGCCATCACGCTCACTGTTGGGCCCGGCATTGGTTGCAGGATCTGTGCTGCTGTTTCTCGTGGCGTTGTTCTGGGGCGTGAATTCCGGGGTTTCAAATTCGACACCTGTCCCGGTGCCCGTGCCCACCCGCACGCCGCTCAAGGACGCCGCCCAGGTGCGTGAGGTCTTGGAGCGCATGCTCACCGAACGCGAGTTGCAGGGCCGCATCCGCCTGGTCGAGCAACCGGGCAAAATCCTCCTCAAGGGACGCTTTGACGAGGACGATCTACTGCAATTGACCGAACGCATGTTGTTGCGTTTCGAGCAACAGTACCGCAGCCCGATACCGGTGCTCAGCGACTTGCCCGAAGCCACACCTCTGCTGCCGTTCAGCATTGTCCAGATCAGCCTGGCGCGGTTGCCCAACGTGCTCACCAGCGATGGTCGCCGCGTGTTCCTCGGCGACGAAGTGGCCGGCGTGCGACTGGTGGGCATCAGCGAACATCAGGTGGTGTTCGAAGGCGATCAGCGCATCGAGGTGAGCTGGTGATCCAGGCAGCCATCGCGCAATTACAGGATTGGTGCGGCGGGCACCAGCAACGCCTGGCGAACTGCGCGCCGGTGTCCATCCATGGGCGCATCGCCGGGGTGAACGGCATTCTTCTGCACAGTCGCATGCCCCGCGCGCGAATCGGTGACCTGTGCCAGATCCAGCGCGCCGACGGCAATCAGGTGATGGCCGAAATCGTCGGCTTCGACCGTGAACACACCTTATTGGCAGCCCTTGGAGCACTCGACGGCATCGCCATCGGCGCGCGGGTCACGCCGTTGTTCCAGCCGCACAGCCTGTTGGTGGGCGAGCACCTGCTGGGCTGCGTACTCGACGGTTTTGGCCGCGCCCTCAACGGCGAAGGCCCCGAAGCCTTCGCGGCGGCCGGATCGGTGGGGGCTTTGCCGGTGATCCGCGATGCACCAGCGGCCAGCGAACGCCCGCGAATCGAAGCACCGCTGGCCACTGGGCTGCGCGCAATCGACGGTTTGCTGACCCTGGGCGAAGGCCAGCGCGTGGGGATCTTCGCCGGCGCCGGGTGTGGCAAAACCACCTTGCTCGCCGAACTGGCCCGCAACACCCCGTGCCAGGCCATTGTGTTTGGTCTGATCGGCGAACGGGGTCGGGAACTGCGCGAGTTTCTTGACCATGAACTGGACGAAGAACTGCGCAGCCGCACCGTACTGGTCTGCGCCACGTCCGATCGCAGCAGCATGGAACGCGCCCGAGCCGCGTTCACGGCCACGGCGATTGCCGAAGGTTTTCGCCAGCAGGGCAAATCGACGTTGCTGATCATCGACTCGCTGACCCGGTTCGCCCGTGCCCAGCGAGAAATCGGCCTGGCCAGCGGCGAGCCGGCCGGTCGTGGCGGCCTGCCGCCTTCGGTCTACAGCCTGCTGCCACGTTTGGTGGAACGCGCAGGACGCACCCAAAGCGGTGTCATCACGGCCCTGTATTCGGTGCTGATTGAGCAGGACTCGATGAATGACCCGGTGGCCGATGAAGTGCGCTCGCTGCTTGACGGCCACATCGTGTTGTCGCGACGCCTGGCTGAGCGTGGCCATTACCCGGCGGTGGACATCCTCGCCAGCCTGAGCCGGACCATGAGTCAGGTGGTGGGAACCGAACAGCAACAAGGGGCCACACAGTTACGCCGGCTGATGGCGGCCTATCAGCAAGTGGAAATGCTCATCAAGTTGGGCGAGTACCAGCCTGGCAATGACCCGCTGACCGATTGCGCCGTGGACGCTCGCGCACGGATCGAAGCCTTTCTGCAGCAATCGCTGCGCGATCCGGTGCCGCTCGATGAAACCCTGGACCACCTTCTACAGGTAACCGCTCATGCCCCAGTCTGATACCGATTCCCCGTCACCGGCCAATGATTCGATGGCCAACAACCTGACGGCGACGCTCGATGTGCTGACGCCGATCCGCCGCCATCGGCTGACCATGGCCGAACAGGCCTGGCAGCGTCAACGCTCGGTGCTCAAGGCCCTGCACACAAGCCTGGAACAACTGACGAAGGAGCTTGAACAACGGCGCGAACAGCATGGCCTGGCGCGCCTGGAACAGCGCGATGCCCACATCAATCGTCGTCTGCCGCTCAACGAGATGAACCAATGGCTAACCGGCGAGCAGCAAGCCCTGCGCCAAATCGAGCGCTTGGAGCAGCGCTACAAAGCGTTGCAGGAAGAATGCCGGCAACAGCAGCAATGGACTGAGGACAGCGAACGGCAACTGCATCGCCGCCAACGTGACGTGGAAAAACTCGACTACTTGCGCGACCTCGCCCAGGAGGCTTCATGAACCCGCGTCACGCCACGCTCAAGGCGCCACCGCGCCCGCCGGAAGCACCCCGACCGCGTCAGGAGACGGTCTCGGCGTGGCCAGTCAGATCCGAGCGCCGTCACGACCTGCGCGGTGAAACCCGTGACGAGAGTGAGCAGTTCGAGCAACTGCTGCAAACGTTCGACAACCTGGACCCGTCACTGATGGCCGACGTCGGCGGGAGCGGGTTTCAGGATCCGCAGCAACACCCTGATTCGTCTTCACAAGGCGCCGCTGTGACACCGGAACCAAGCACCCTCGCGTTATGGGAGACCTTGCTGGCCCGACTGGAACAGCACTTGGATGAGCTGCAGCCCGGCGTCCTTGAAGCGCACCTGGAACTGCCGAACCTTGGCACGGTAAAGGTCAATGTGACACCTCGGGGGACGACGCTGGAAATCGCGGTGCATATGGCCCGCGAGGCGTGGCGCCAAGTCGAGCCTCAGCAGCAAGCCAGCGCCGCATGGCTGGCACAGCAATTGGGCCGCACGGTGCGCTTGAGCCTGCACCGCGAGGACGATTGAAGTGAATGCTCAAGCATTGCGCCTGCGCAGCCTGTCACAGGCCGAGGCCTCGGTGCGCGAACGTGTGGGCGCGGGTCTGAGCTTGCACCTGTCGCAGCCATCGCCCGCCACCCTGACCCTGCGCCTGGCGCCACGGCCCTTTCACACACCGCCCGCCACGGCCTTCGAATCAGCCTGCGGTCTGCTCTGGCTCGATGCCGCCGGGCCGCTGCTGAGCGAGCTTTCCTCATGCCCGGCAATCCTCGCCGATCCGATGACGGCCACTACGGACTGCCCTTGGTATTGGCCGCTGTACAACCAATATCTGGCGCCCGAACTGCAAGTCGCATTGAGCCCGCTGCATGCCGTGGCAACGGCGCCCGCGCCAGGGCTGGACTGTTTGCTGGAACTGCACCGCACCGCAGCGGGCGCGCACATCAGTCGCTTGCGAATCGCCGCCGACACCCTGCTGCGCTGGCTCGACCATGGCCCGTGGCGAGCCTCCCGGGCCAGCACCGGCGATCGGGACTGGCCGGTGTCCTTGCCGTTGCTGCTGGGCCATTGCGCTTTGAGCCGAGGCGAACTGCTCACCCTGCGAGCGGGGGACGTTTTGCTCATTCCCCAACCGCTGTTTACCGCCCAAGGGCTGGGCAGCCTGCAAGTCGGCGCCTGCCGCCTGCACCTGCGCCAGCAAGCGGCAACTGCCCTGCACTTCACACTCACCGAACTGGAAGATTTGCCGATGAATGCCTCCCTCGATCACTTTGCCCTTGGCGATCATGAGCCGCTCAACGAGGTCGACGCGTCGACGCTAGCGGTTGATGACACGGCCAGCGAACGTTTCGACGATCTGCCGGTGGCGCTGACCCTGCGAGCCGGCAGCCTCAACCTGAGCCTCGGCCAGCTACGCAGCCTCAGCGTCGGCTCGGTCTTGCGCTTTAGCGGTTGCACGCCGGGTCAGGCCATGTTGTGCCAGGGCGAACTCGTTTTGGCTCAAGGTGAACTGGTGGACATCGAAGGTCGGCTGGGCTTGCAAATTACCCGCCTGGAGCTGCGCCCGTGAATGTGCAGGACGTTGATCCGCTGACGCTGGCCCTCTTTCTGGGCGCACTGTCGCTGGTGCCTTTATTGATGATGATCTGCACCGCGTTCCTGAAGATTTCCATGGTGCTGCTGATTACCCGCAACGCCATCGGCGTGCAGCAGGCGCCGCCGAACATGGCGCTGTACGGCATCGCGTTGGCGGCAACGCTGTTCATCATGGCGCCCGTGTTCAACGACATGGGTCAGCGCTTTCGCGAAATGCCGCAGCGTCTGGACAATTTCACCGCCATGCAAACCGCCGGCACGCAAGTGCTGGAACCCCTTCGCCACTTCATGGCACGCAATGTCGACCCGGACATCCAGACCCATCTTCTGGAGAACACTCAACGAATGTGGCCGGCGGCAATGGCAGCCAAGGCCAGCCGCGACGACTTGCTGCTGATTGTCCCGGCGTTTGTGCTGTCGGAATTGCAGGCCGGTTTCCAGATCGGCTTTCTGATCTACGTGCCCTTTATCGTGATCGACCTGATCGTCTCCAACATTCTGTTGGCGCTGGGTATGCAGATGGTGGCGCCGATGACCATTTCCCTGCCCCTGAAAATCCTCCTGTTCGTCCTCGTCGATGGCTGGACACGGCTGCTCGACGGCCTCTTCTATAGCTACCTGTGAGGGCAACATGGACACATTGACGCTGTTCAAACAAGCCATGTTGCTCGTGGTGGTCCTGTCGGCGCCGCCACTGATCGTCGCGGTGATCGTCGGCGTGCTGACGTCTTTGCTGCAAGCGGTGATGCAGTTGCAGGACCAGACCCTGCCCTTTGCCATCAAGCTGGTGGCGGTGGGCATTGCACTGGCCCTGACCGGACGCTGGATTGGCGTCGAGTTGATGCAACTGGCCAACCTGGCTTTCGGCATGATCGCGCAGACGAGGGCTTGAGATGTTCGGGCCGGCGTTCAACGAAGTGTCCCAATCCATTCTCGCCCTGACCTTGGGCATGGCTCGTCTTTATCCGTGCCTGTTCCTGGTGCCGGCGTTCGCCTTTCGCGAGATCAAAGGCATGCTGCGCCACGCCATCGTGCTCGCGCTGGCACTGGTGCCGATGCCGGGGATTCGCGCCAGCCTGGCGGGGCATGATCTGGGTTGGATCGATCTTGGCGGGCTGATACTCAAAGAGAGCGTGATCGGCCTGTTGCTTGGGCTGCTGCTGGCGATGCCGTTCTGGATGTTCGAGTCCATTGGTTGCCTGTTCGACAACCAGCGCGGCGCGCTGATCGGCGGCCAGATCAACCCGGCGCTGGGGGACAACACTTCCGAACTGGGGCACATGTTCAAACAACTGCTGATCCTGTTGTTGATCCTCGGTGGCGGTTATGCCGCCCTGACGCAGGTGATCTGGGACAGCTACGCCGTGTGGCCCGCCAACCACTGGTTGCCGATGCCCGCCACAGACGGGTGGGAACTTTATCTGAAGCTGCTCGCGAGCACCTTTCGCTGCATGGTTCTATACGCCGCACCGTTGGTGGGCCTGTTGCTGCTGATCGAGTTCGGCATGGCGATCCTCAGCCTGTACAGCCCGCAGTTGCAGGTCTCGACTTTGGCGATGCCGGCCAAGAGCCTGGTCGGCCTGGGCTTTCTGGTGCTCTATCTGCCGATGCTGTGTTGGCTTGGCCAGGGTCAATTGGCGCAACTGGCTGACTTCAAGCACCTGCTGCCGTTGTTGCTCAAGGCAACCCCTGGAGCCCTCCCATGAGCGAAAAAACCGAGCAGCCCACGCACAAGAAACTCGCCGACGCACGCAAAAAAGGTCAGGTCGGACAAAGTCAGGATGTGCCCAAACTGCTGATTTTCGGCGCGCTGCTGGAATTGATTCTGGGCCTGGCCGAGGGCGGTATCGAGCGACTCAAGGCGCTGATGAACCTGCCCTTGCAGCAGATGGACCGGCCCTTCGGCGCGGGCGTCGGCGAAGTGCTGACCAAGGCTGGCTGGGAGCTGTTGCTGTTCATGTTGCCCGTGCTGGGCATTGCCGTGGCCATGCGCCTGATGGGCGGCTGGGTGCAATTCGGGCCGCTGTTTGCGCCCGAGGCGCTGAAGCTGGATTTCGAGCGGCTCAACCCGCTCAATCAATTCAAGCAAATGTTCTCCTCGCGTCAGTTGTTCAACCTGCTCAACAGTCTGTGCAAGGCTGTGCTGATCGGCGTGGTTCTGTATCTGGTGCTGCCGCCGGCGCTGGGCGATCTGATCGGCCTGGCCAACAGTGACCTGAACACCTATTGGCACGCGATGATCGCTCTGTTCCACCGACTCTCGCGGATCTGCCTGGGGTTGTTGCTGGTGTTGGCGATCGTCGATTTCGCCTTGCAGAAATACTTCTTCATCAAGGGCCAGCGCATGAGCCACGAAGATGTGCGCAAGGAGTTCAAGCAGATGGAGGGCGACCCACACATGAAGTCGCACCGCAAGTCGCTGGCCCGAGAGATGCTCCAGCAACCGGCCGGCGCCACGCCTGCCAAAACGCCGGTGGAAGACGCCGATCTGCTGCTGGTGAATCCCACCCACTACGCCGTCGCCTTGTTCTATCGCCCCCAGCAGACACCGCTGCCGCGCATTATTGACAAGGGCCACGATGCCCACGCGCGGGAACTGATTGAGCGTGCGCGCAAGGCCGGCGTGCCCGTGATCCGCTATGTATGGCTGGCGCGCACGTTATACCGCAGCGAGGTCGGCCAATTCATCCCGCGCGAAACCCTGCAAGCGGTGGCGCAGGTCTATCGCCTGCTGCGCGAACTCGACGACCACGTTCAGTCGCAAACCATCGAAATGCCCGGCACGCCCTACTGAGACACGAAGGAACCAGGTGCAAGCGACGACCACTCAGGGCAAAGGAAATTTTCCTGAACGCCCAAGGCGGACCTAACGACCCCGCCGTGTCAGTTTCTGACCTGGAGTCCTGCTATGGAGTCATCGATTCAACGGGCCGCGTCGACGCCGCTGCCAATCATTTCCCAGACGACAAACAATGCTCAGGGGCTAGAGCAACAATCTCAGGCACCGACCCAGCGCAGCGGTCACTCCTTGCGCGATCTAGGCAGACGTTTCATGCATCTGGTCGGCCGTGTTCGCCAGGATACGCAGGCGACACCGCGGCAGTCCGCCGCCTCTTCGAGCAGCCGGCGCAATGTGGCGTCCCAGGCCAGCGCAGGGGCTAGCGAGCCCGCCGCCTCTTCCTCCACCGCCAGCAATGCGCCGCCGTCGCCAAGGCTGAGCCGCAGTCATGCCGCCCGTTTCAGTGCTCCGGGCGAGCGCGCTCAATCGAACGTGCCGGCCGAGAACAGTTCGGCGCATGTACGTCTGGATGACAAGGGGCAGCCGGACTTCGTCAATTTCACATCCACCGCTGTCGCGGACCTGCTGCGCAATGCCCTGACCCGATCCGGTCAGCACTTTCAGGCGGCGACGAGTAATGACAGTGGCGAGGATCATCTGCTGCTGGAGCCCCAAGGTCATTTGCTGCATGTAAAGCAGTCACCCTCGGCGGTCGTGGCGCTGCGCAGCAGCCAACCCGCAGGCCCGGTAGAAAACAACAGTGCGCCATCCTCCCTGGCCCTGCATGACCAGCAAGCCCGCGTGAGTAATGGCGGCGTTCTGGACACCATCGGGCGCAGCCATCTCGGGCACCTGACCGGTATCCATCAGGACAGCGACGGCCAGCCGTTACGGCTACACGACGAAAAACTCTACGAATTCGACCAAGCCAATGGCACCTGGCATACACCACCGGATCACGAACAGATCAAGTTCAGCCAGTTGTCGAGTCAAGGTAACGGCAAACTTTATGGGCAAACCGGCGACCACCTGGTGGATCTTTCCAGTGAAGGCGTACTGCCTATCGAGGTGCCGGGCCTGAAAGCGTTTTCCGTCAGCGCCGATCAGCACGTCGCCACCTTGAGTGGCGATCAGCGCCAGACGCTGCAGTTGTTCGACCTCAATCAAGGCGCGTCGACGTCCAGCCACACCAAAACCCTTGAACTGAACGGCGGCACTGCCGAGCCCAAACACATCGGCATGAGCCCTGAGCGCTTGTTCATCAGCGATACCGAGGGCCGTTTGTACAGCATCAAGCGTGCCGATCTCGCCCCCGATTCGCCAACCCTGCGATTGATGCCCGAGGAACACTTCCACCCTGAGGGCGAACGTCTGGGTGGTAAACATCAGGTCAGCGGTTTCCTCCATGGCGATCAGGGTGATTTGCAGGTTTTGCTCAGCGATCGCACCGGCCAGACCCACTCCCATCAAATCGACGAGCCGGAGTTACGGCTCAACAATGGCTGGAATCTCAGCGACGCACTGGTGCTGGACAACAAGCGCGGCATTCCCGGCAGCACGCCGCCGACGCCGGCCCAGACGTTTGACCTCGACCGTTTGGGCCGTGTCGGCCTTAGCGATCAACGCATCCAGCGCTGGGACTCGACCAGCCAGGACTGGAAAGACACGGGCATCAAGGATGTCACGCATCTGCAACGCGGCATCGACAGCAAGGCCTACCTGCTGCAAGACGGGCAACTGAAAAAGCTCGACGTCAGCCCGAACTACAACCCGGTAACCGTGGGCAGCAGCCACACCCTGAATCAGCCGCCACGCTCGACCAAAGTGGCCCTCGGTGAACCTGTGCCCGGTCTCGAAGACCGGCAAGTCACCGCGTTCGCGATGCTCAACGACAAACAGTTCGTGGCCCTCGATACCAACGAGCGCCTGTCCGTTCACCACCCCGACGGCACCGCCAGCGATTTGAGCCAAATCGACCTGGAAGGCAGCGTGGCCTCCCTGGCGCTGGACGAAAACCACAACCTGCATGCCCTGACCACTGACGGCAAACTGTTCACGATGGCCAAAGACGATTGGCAGGCGCGCCCTGACCAACCGCGCCCCGAGGCAGCGTGGAAACCTCTGCCACTGCCTGCCGGACACCAGGTCCACAGCATCCGCACCGGCGATGACAACCGCCTGAACGTGACGCTCAAGAACGACGACAATCACTCGCAGATGCAGCTCAAGGGCAAGACTTGGGAGCCATTGACGCCACGTCCGGCCGACCACAACGCCCTGAGTGAGTTGTTCTCGCGGGTCAGCGGTGGCGAGAAAACCGCGCGCATTCCAGGCACCGGGCTGACCGCACGCTTTACCGCCACCTTCATGGGCCGGGGCTCCATGGAAAACACCAACAGGCCCAGTACGGGCGAGTTCATCCGCGCCCACATCTTCAAGCCGACCATGGAACCTCCGCGGTTCATGAAGAACATCGGCAATCACATCCAGCATCACCATCATGGTCGCGAAGGATTGCGCCCGCTGTACGACTCCGAAGGCGATCTGTTCAAGGCGCTGGAGCTTCTCAACCATGACCAGGCACCCGCCGCCCCCGGCCGGGATCTCAAGTCACGGATCAGCCAGCTTGATCTCGGGCCACAAGGTGGCCAACTGTTGCAGGATCTCGAATCCCTGCGCAGTGAACTGGAAGACAACAGCCTGCGCGCCACACGACATTTGGGCCAGGAGCACGGCAAGTCGAAACTGCTGCACCAGAAAGAAGGCCTGCTGAACATCCACGGCGAACCGAACCCGCCGTCCAAACGCACGAAACTGCGCATGAAGCTGAGCAACCTGGGGGAAAAACTCAACATCGCCAGTGCCGGCCATGACCTGCTCAAGGAGGTGCAAGGCGCGCTCAGGCACGTCGCACCTTCGCAGCACAATCCTACCGGCACCCTGCTCAAGACCCTGCAAGACAAAGGCATGAAACTCTCTCACCAGAAGGCCGACATTCCCTTGGGCCAGCGCCGTGATGTCAGCGACGGCCAAGGGTTGACCAAGGCCCGGCTGGCCCTCGACGTGGTCACCATGAAGAATCTTGGTTTGCTGCTGGACAAGGCTGAAATGGTCAGTGCGCAGGGCGACAACAGCCGACAGTTGGCGCAATTGAAAACTGATCTGAGCCTCCTGCGCGACAAGACCTATGGCGAGCACCCGGTGAAGCAGATCACCGACATGGGCTTCACCGATCACGCCAACCTGGAAGCCTCCTACGATGGCATCAAGGCCTTCCTCAACGGTTTCAAGAAAGAAGACCACGCTACCAGCGTCAACCTGCGCGCAGCCACCGGCAGCAAAACCCAGGCGGAACTGGCGGACAAGCTCAAGTCGGCGCTCAAACAATTGGAGCATCCTGACGATGAAATCGCGCTGCAACGCAGTTACGGGCTCAATGTGAGCACGCCTTTCGTGTCGCTGGCCAACAAGGGCATGGGGCCTTGGCCCAGTGGCGCATTGGGTAGCGGGCGCAACTACAACCTCAATGCCGAGCGCGGTGAAAAGGGAGTGACGATCTATATGCAGCGCGAAGGTGCGGGCATCGCCAGTGCCGGCGTTGGTGGCGGCAAAGACTACTGGCCCGGGTTCTTCAAGGATGGCGAAGTGGACAAGTTCACCAAGGTCGATATCGGTAACGATCGGCTGCTGACGCCGGCCTTGCGCCTGGGTGTAGACGTTACGGGAACCGCGACCCGCACCCAACGCGACGGCGTGGTGTTCACCGTGCCTGACGAGGAGATCGATCACTTCGTCGATAACCTGTTCAGCGGGCAGTTGAGTCCACTTGATGTGATGAAAAAAGGTGTCGACCACGAAACCCAGAAAGGCTTGCGTTTGAACTTTGACGTCAATGCCAGCGCCACCGCCGAAATGCGCGTGGCCCTCGGCCTCACGGACAAAGACAGCTCGCCTCTGTCAGCAGCGACTCGATTGGGGGTGGGCGGTACGGTTAACGTCAATCTGCTCAACTACACCCATTACTCGGTGAACCAACACAGCAACACGGGCGAACTCCAGGAAAGCAGCCGCAACCGGCCTCGGGCGCTTAACAACTTGGGCGCTTCGGTGTTTGCCCGGGCGCAGCTCGCCGGCAGCAACACACAGGCCTCCAGCGCCTCGCAGGGCGTCGTAGCACCACTGGGTGGCGCTGCGGCGGTCTCGGTCGATAACAAAACCACAAAACGCGTCAAGTTCACCTTCAAGGAGGCCGAACCGCTGACCAGCGCCAACCTGAGCAAGCTGGGCGACAGCCTCGGCGCCGCCTTCAAGGACCCCGCTTCCCAGCAGACGGTGGCGCGTCTGAAAGATAGCAACCATGACGATTACGCCGGCCTTGGCGCCAAGGAAATACTGCACAAGCAACTGGCCGATCTGAACCGGCACTTTGCCGACAAACCGGCGGAAAACGACGAGCAATATGCGGCCCTCCGCGCCCTGAAACGCGCGGGAGTGCAGCAACAGGCCGCCGATGCCAAGCACAGCCTGCTCGACAGTGGTCGCTTCGAAAGCTCTTACACCAACCTTTCGCGTCTGAGCGAGCAAGGCATGGTGTCCAAAGTGATGAGCCTGGTCAGCCCAATGCACTCGCCAAGCAACGCCGAGCGGGTATCGACGTTGCTCGGCCAAGACCCGACCTTAAAGGCCTTGATCAAAGAGTTGCAAGGCACGCCGGGCACCCTGGCCAGGGTGCGGCTGGAACTCAAGGACTCGGTGCAGGACCGCGTCGATGAAGGCAGCCGCAAAGGCGACCTGTCACAGAAAGAACTGGCTGCGTTGCTCAGCGACCGCAACAACATGCGGATCAAGGCCATCACCGTGTTCCAGAGCGTCAGCCAGCCGGAGACCTTCTCCTCGCCACTGCCCTTGGTCAGTTACAACAGCAGTGCGTCAATCAACGTCAACAAGACCTTGGGCAAGATCAACTTCAGCTACGGCCAGGATCAGGATGCACCCAGGAACTACTTCCTTGATGGCGAACTTTCAAGGCCTTCGGCACCACTCAAGGCCGCAGTGGACGCCTTGAAAACAGATGGCTTGGAACTCAAGCGCTAAGCCCGCTGACACTTTTGGCGTGGCCCGCGCGGCCACGCCTTTTTTCCGCCCTCGCGGCCAGGTACCAAGCTTTCAAGGAGGCTACATGCGCCCTGCGTTTTATCCCCTCAACGAATTTCCACGGCTGGCCGAACTGGCCGCCCAGTGGCCGCTGATGCATCAGGAACTGTTGGCGTTACAGGCGCCGGTGCTCGACATCGATCGCACTGACAAACCCCATGAGCAGATTCATCACGAGGTCACGGCGCACCTGCAACAAGGCGGCCGGTATGGCTGGCTCAAAGGCTGGGGCGAAGCCGGTGGTAACCGCGACTGGGTGCAATACCCGCTGGTGTTTCGCGATCAGGCATTGGCACCGGCCCGCGCCGCACTGCCTCAGACCCTTGCACTGCTTGACGCCGTGCGCGGGCTCAAGGTCGCCGCCCTCGCACGGCTCGCCCCCCACGCCTGGCTGAGCACCCACCGCCACCCGGAGGTCGGTGAGGAAGGCTTGCTGCAAATGCACCTGACCCTCGAAGCCGCATGCGAGCGCAATTACGCGTACTTGAACGTTGCCGGCGAATTTCATCAGCACCATTGCGGCGCCGCCGCGATCTTCGACGGCTCGCAGGATCATTTCGTGGTCAATGCCAGCGATGCACCTCGATCCATCCTCTACCTGGAGTTCCAGCAAGCCAGACTGCACAAGGTGCCCGCCAACCCAGCGAACGCCTGACGCGGGTCGAACCCATAAAAAACGGGCGCCTGTCAGCAGGCGCCCGTTTTTTTACAGCGTGTGGTGCTGCCCCCTTAACGCCGTTCGTTCGCTTCCAGCAAACACTCGGCCAGTAATCGGACAATCCAGTAAGCGGTCAGCCCAGCGGCTTGCTGCAGTTGATCGTGACCGGCGTCCGCCTGGAAATCCCGTTCCAGACGGTCGATGTAACGTGGCAGGTGGAAGCGTTCAGCGCTGCGCCCCGCAGGTTTGTCCAAAGTCGCCTGCAAGCGCTGGCTGATCAACGCGATAGCCTGTTCGAAGGCCTGGCGCTGACTCGCATCGAGTTCGCCGCTGCCCTGCACCAGCGCTTTCCAGCCACCGCTGGGCGATTGCTGCGCGCTCATCTCAGACCTCCTGATGACGGGTCGATTCAGGCAGCTTGCTGTAAGCGTTCTGGACATTGTTCAGATCGATATTGTGGGTGGTGAGGTTCAGCCCCTCGCTGTCGCTTTTGACGAATGAGAACTTGCCATTCTCGGCGCTGACGTTGCTCAGGTTGAGATTCCAGTTGCCCTGCTGACCGCCATTGGTACGCATGAACGTGCCGAAGTCTTTCGCCTTGAAGTTATCGACATTGACATTGGCGTCCGCATTCAACTGGAAGATCTTGTCTGCCGCGCCTTGGGCGCTGCTGTTGGTGATGTTCAGGTTAGTCACCTTGGCCCCGCCGTCCTTCACCGTCAACGCGTCTTCACCGACGTTTGTCCAATGCACGTTGTCGACGTTCACCGCTTGCTCGCCAGCGGATTTGACGTGGACACCGTCGGCACCGTTGTCACCGATCACCACGTTTTTCAGGGTGGCGCCCTCAGCCAGTTCGAACAGCGGTTTCTGCGACTCACCCTGCCCACCGTCGCCCAGGGCCGCACCGGCGGTGAAGGTTTTGCCGCCGCCGTCAAACACCTCGCCCGGCCCCACTTTGATGGTGCTGTTGACCACGGTCGGGTTACTTGAGGCCGTGGGGAACGACACCGGTGCTGCCCCCGAATTATCCAGCGTCGGCAGCTCAGTAGCGGGGGCGCCCTCTTCCGGACTCAGGCTGGAGTCCGGGACCGGCGCCAGCGCATTGTTGCTCGCCACGGGTTGGCTGCCCTTGTTGGACGTGGTGTCGCCACCGCCGTGCGGTGTACCGAAGGTCTGCGGATGGCTATCCATGAACTGCGCGATCATCTCCAGCACCGCCTTGAGACGCTCATCCCCGGACACCTGACCGCCGCCATCGGCAGTCGGGCTGATCGCGCTATTGAGCGAGCCATCGCCCAGACTTTTCATCAGGGTGTTCACCAGGTCTTCAGGGTTTGCACTACCTCCCACACCCTGAGTGCCGCCCACGCCTTTGCCCTGTGTGCTATCCCCCCCTTGAGCGCTGTCGCCACCGAGGAGCTTTTCGAACAGCGCCATCAGCACCTGCGTGAGCAACTCTTTGGCCGAATCGCCACCACTGCCATCGACGGCAGGCTGGCCGTCCTTGCCCTGCGTGCTGGCGCCCGCGCCCTGCAATTTGTGCAGCAGGTCATCTCCCGCACTCTGCCCGGAGGCGCTGGCGTCTTTGCCGCTGGAAGCGCCCAACAGCATTTCGGCCAGCATCGCGGCCAGCTCCTTTAACCCGGAGGAACCCGAAGGTGCGCTCTGCCCCGTGAGCGCGCCTGGCTCAAGGGCCAGAGCGCCCACCGATCCGTTCTGTGTCAACCCTGAAAACACTTTCATATCCATCATCTGCATCGCACCCCACAGGCAAGAATGTCCGAATCGCAGCCCAATGCTCCACGATCCACCGTGTCGCCCACGTCTTGGCGCGGGTTCACGGTGTCTGTGTGGCCGTCGTTTAACGTCGGTTCCTTCAGAGTCAATTGATCATCCGTGCCAGACTCAGTCGTGTTTCGCGGGCCTGGGCGATGAAGCCGTGCACCAGACTGCAAAAACTGTCTTCATCGAGTCGCTGTAATTCGCGCGTGGTGCAAAGGCGTACATCGCCCTGATCCAGCGCCAGCCAGCAGCCGCGCAAGGTCGCGACGTCGAAGTTCAGGGTGAGTAACCGTTGCAGTGCGTCGACGCCCGGTTGAACGGCGCCCAGACGACAATGAAAAACCACGGTGTCGCTGTGTTCCGGCAATTCGATGACAGCGGCCTGAACACGGTCACTGTCATATAACGCGCAAACACCGCGCTGGAAGGTAAGAGGCGTGCCCAATTGGCTGGCCAGTTGGGCAATTAGTCGCTGGATGATGGACTCGGGGGTCGCCATTGTTTTTCCTCAAGTTTATTTCGTCGGGCGCTGCCGACACGCAACATGAGTGGAAAAACAAGGACGAAGAGTTCCGTGCTGAATAGAAATACCGGAGTCAGTGCTTCAAACCGGCCAATGACAAAAGTTGGCAAAGTAACGTCTGTAGTTGCTCTCCCTGATATTCAATGTTGAGTTCATGCCAAACCACGAAAGTGTGTTGGCTATCCAGGCAAATGTAGTAACCGTCGTAGGATTCAACATTTTCGAAACGGCGTTTAAGCGCTTCCGAAAACAGATCGGGACGTTGCGCCTGTCGCTGAATATTCAACGCCAGGCCCCAGCCCAGGCTCTCCTTGCGGCAAACGAACTCGATGCCCGGCGCCCATTGCCACACGCTGGCCTGCTTTTCGCCGATACGCATCAGGAAATCCTGCTGGTCACTACTTTGAAGAATCGTTTCAGTCATGCAGAGACACCGTACTGTATTCACCACCGCCATCACGCAGTGTGGGCGACCACCAGACATTCAACTCGCCATTATTGACGTCAAGTTGCTGACAATCACCTGAGCCACATGCAGTCCCAGGTATTAAAGTACAAGCGCTCAACAAAAGCAGACCCGCTGTCACAATACCGGCCTGATACAACTTCATCTCGTCACCTTCCTTGTAGGACTTTTGATCATTGCGCCTGGCCGTGCGAGCCAGACAGTAAGACACTTGAATGATAAGAGCCGCGTTATTGAGTTATTTTTATAACCCCCGTTACTGTGGGGGCAACATCGATATCCGTGCCGGTGCCGCCGCCGACGTAGAGGTTGCTATCGGTCGCAAAGCCACGAAAACCTCAGTTGATTCACCAGGTTGCAAGAGGTACTGGGGTGCAACTGTTACGGCCAATGTCTGTGATCCTGAACAGGACGCCGGGTCGAACTGCAGGGCTTTGGCACTGGTGTTTTTCACCACACCCACCGCCACCCGAAAATCTGTCGCGCTGAACCACTGCATCCGCTGACGATCCAGCGTGAAACCGTGGCTCACTTTACACAGATCGCCCAAGGCCACACCAGATGATGACTGTTTGATATCACTGGGAATACCACCCTTCACCAGCCCGGCAAACGTCGAGGCAATCGTGGCACGCATAACCGAGGCTTTGCCGGGTTCACGTCCGGAGGCCAGCGCCCGATCCAGTTGCCCGCGATTTTCGCTGGCGACGTAGCGTGCCGGGTCAATCTGATCCCCTATCAGGCGCGGCGTCAGAATAAACAACCGTTCGCGCCGGGACATCTGGCGTTTGTTGGAGGAAAACAGCGGCCCGATCAACGGGATCTGCCCAAGCACCGGAACCTGTTGCTGCTGGTCGCCACGCTCGTCCACATGGAAACCACCGATCACCAGCGAACGGTTCTCGGCGATCACAGCCTGCGTGCTCACGGTGCCGCGCTTGACGGTCGGCGTCTGCTGATCACGCAATTGTTCCAGTTGGCCGTCTTCGATATCAACGATCAACTGGAAACGATTGCCCCCGACACCGGCAATGGTGCGCGGAATCACTTGCAGGCTGGTGCCAGCGGTCACAGGTTCAATGGTCGCCACTCGCTCGCCGGTGGCGGTGATGTACTGGGTGCGGCTGAAGTCGATGACCGCTGGCTGATTTTCCAGGGTGAGCACCGAGGGGCGGGCGATCACCGAAGCCACGCCTTGCCCCTCCAACGCCTGGATCTCGGCGAAGAACCGGTCAAAGTCGCGGATGAACAACGTCGAAGAACCGCTGCCGAGCAGCGAACTACCGGCGGTCACGCTGCCCGCCCGCACCGACCAGCGTGATTCCAGGTTGCTCAACTGATTACGGTCGATGTCGAGGATGATGGCGTCGATCTCAACCAGCTTGCTCGGCAGATCCAGCTGCTCCACCAATTGCTGGTATTGCGCGCGTTTGTCCGGGTTGTCATAGATCAGCACGGCGTTGTTGCGCACATCGGCTGCCACACGGCGCTGCCCGCCCGAACCGGTTCTGGCCTCGCTGCGGCCGCTGACCCGCTCGGTGGCCAGGCGCAGGATTTTGCCCCGAGCGCTGTCGGCCATGCTTTGCAAGGCGTTGATATTGGCTTTGGGATCGAGGGCTGAAGGTGGCGTGGAGCGCTGGTTCTCCAGCAGTCCCTCAAGAATGGCGGCCACTCCGGGGATGGTGACGGTTTGGTCTCGATACTGAATCTGCCGGTCGGCCACCGCCGCGTAGCGCAGGGCAAACATCATCACCTGCTGCTTCTCGTCAGGCTTGACCTTTTCTTTGCTGAAGCTGCGGATCAGTTCAACGTAGCGCTGGGGCCCGCTGACCAAGACCACGCCTTCATCGGGCAACTCCCCCCAACCGAAGCGCTTGTCCAGCAGGCCGATATCGGTCAGTGCCTGTTTGAGATCCGGCGCGGCGTCAGCAGACACCTCCAGCCGCTGCGCGACCTGCGCCGATTGCGGGCTGACATACAGCTTGCCGTTGTAAACGAACCACTGGAACTGATGCTCCAGCGCCAGCCGATCAAGAAACTCCACGGCGTTGCTGGCCCGCAGTTTGACGTCAAGCATGCCACTGACGCCGGTCACACTCAGGCCCACACCAAAGGCATTGGCGAAATCGCGCAGCACGGTATCCAGCGAGGTTTGCGTGGCTTCATAGGCGTAGGCCGATTGGCCCCAGTCTTGCGGGACGGCGGCCACCGCGGGCAACGCCAGTGCCCAACACAAGGACATCCCAAACAAGTGCTTAAACATAGCGGTGTCCCAAGGCGAGAGAACGGTTATGCGCGCGGGCGGGTGCAGGGCTGACGGCCAGCATCACCTCCCAGACTTCGCGCTGATTGGCCAACGCTTCGAGGGCGGCGATGATCGGCGTCACGCCCTCGGACGCCAGATAACGCATCAGGCACAGTCGACGCTCCTGCGGGTCCAGCGCCAAGGCCGCACTGAAGCGCCCCAGACTTGGCCCGGCCAAGCGCATTGCCGCCTCAAGTCCGGCGTCGCTGCCGCGCCAGACAACGCTCAAGCCAACGCGACACAACACCCCGGCCGGACGCCGCTGCAAACGCACCGGTTGCTCATCGATATGCAGCGTCAACTCGCCCTCGCCGCTGTCCAGCCAACGTTGCAGAGTGCCCGTCAGCTCAGCGGATTTCATTGATGATTGCCTTGGCCAGGTTGTGTTTGACGACAATTTCCTGATTGGCCGCCCAACTGGCAGTAGAAGACTGGCGGATCGCCGAGTTGAAGGCGTGCCAGTCATCGGGGGAAAAGGCATCCAGCGACAAGGCCGCAGAATCCAGATCCTTTTGCGTGTGTTCAAAGGTGTTGTCGAGGCGGCGGCGCAGTGCATCAGAAGACAGCATGGTGAGACTCCAGATCCGAGAACTGCCCACTGAGTGGCCGACTACCGGAGTTGGTTCCCTGTCACGCGGTGATCATTGCTTCGGGGTGGTCGGCAATGGCCACACATGGCTGACCAACGCGTTCCAGGACAGGCTGAAGTCTCCCAGTGTGGTACGCAGGCACAGGCTGTCACGCGGCAGTTGCGCATCGGCGCGAACACTCCAGACGGCCTGTGCCGATTGCACCTGGCGGTCGACCTCTGCCAGATCCTGCGGATGACAATGCAATGTCCCGACGTCCTCCCGGGGATGGGCTGCCGCGATCTGACGCAATAACGCCGCGATTCGTTCCTGTTGCTCCAGCTCGCCCAGCAGACACTCAAGCGTGCGGGTCACCAGGGTTTCGGCGCTGCTGGTGATCTGCTCCCACATTTGCTGGCGCTGGGCCTGCCAGTCGCTGAACAAGGCATCGGCCTGGCGCCAGATCTGGGCACCGGCCTGCTCGCGAGCCTCATGGGCAAGTTGCTCTGCCTGGCTTCGGGCCTCGGCCAGTATCTGCTCGGCATCGCTGCGGGCGGCTTCAAGCAGTTGATCGGCCATCAGGCTCTGTTCGAGGGTTTCACGACGCAACACCGGGCCATCGGGCAACGCCCGGGAATCACTGAGGGTCAGGCTGCGGCGGGTCAACATGCGGCGTTCCTTGTTCATTCTGGAAAGTGAGGGCGTACCAACCGACGGCCTGCCACAGACTGGTCAGGCGCTGGGGTGGCAATGGCGCAAAACCGTGAGCCTCAGCCGCCGCCACCCGTGAGCGATCAAATATCAGGCGCAAACGTCGCCACACCGCATCGCCGACCCACGCCCGCAACAGTCTCAGGCCTCGAATTTCAGGACTGTCGGCACTCCACGACGGCGGCAACCAGTGACCGGGTTGCAGCGCTTTACCCAACCGGCGACACCAGATCAGCTCGGCGCGGCTCAATCCGCCCACCTCAGCCGACTGACTGCCGGCGCAGACCGCCACCACCAGGTTCAGCACCCGCCGCCATTGCGTGCAATCAAGCGCGAGCAACGGTAACAAAACCGGATTGGGGGACGGCGGCCATTCGTGGCTCATGCCCAGGTGTGCATCCAGCCAAGGCCCTGAGTGGCGGCGCAAAAACGCCAGGCTGCAAGGCTCAATGCCCTGCTCGCCCAGCGCCCAACCGCTCTCGGCTCGCCGTGCGCCTTGCACCCACCAACGGACCCAGGCCAGCGCTTGCTCTGGTGATACCTGCGGCGAATTCATCACGAATCGGTTGGCGCCGTTCTGGCGCCCCCCAACATTTTGGCCAGCCGCTGACGCCATCGCGGGTTGAGGACCAGCAGTCCACCCAGCAGCAACACCCCCGCCACGGCACATAACCCGAGCAACCATTGCCAGAACTGCCAGCGCTCGCGAGTCATTTGTACCGGGCCAAAACTGACTTTTTGCACGGCCTCGTGATAGCTCTGAGCGGGGACGAAGACCACCGCAAGTTTCTTGTCATCGGCGCCACTGATTCCCGGGATGCTGCTGGCGACCATGCGCCGGATTCGCGGCAACAGGCTGTCCGGATCAAGTTCCGGGCGATGCTTGATGAACACCGCCGCAGACGCCGGTTGAACCGGTTCACCCGGGGCAACCCGCTCAGGCAGCACCACATGCACCCGCGCCACCACCACGCCGTCGATCTGGGACAGGGTTTGCTCAAGCTCTTGGGACAAGGCATAGAGATAACGCGCCCGCTCCTCAAGAGGCGAGGAAATCACCCCTTCCTTGCGAAAGACTTCGCCCAGGCTGGAGCGTGAGCGGCGCGGCAGACCAACCGCCTCCAGTGCCCTGACCGCTCGGGAAATATCCCGAGTCGCCACGAGCACCGCAACACCGTTTTTGTCCAGACGCTTCTGCGCATCGATGTGCTTGCTTGCCAGTTCTGCCAATACTTCGTTGGCGTCCTGTTCGGACAACTCGCGGTGCAGTTCCATGCGCTCGCCACAGCCGTTCAGCAACAGGATCATCAGGGCCGGCACGAGCAGCCTGAGTACCTTGGAATGCATGGTCTGGCCTTATTGAAGACTGGTGAGTTTTTCCACACTCTGGGCGGCCTTGCTCACCAGTTTGGCGCTGAGCAAGCTTTCCAGATAAAACGAAGACAGCGACCGGTTGGCCTGCAATGCCTGTTGCGGATCGGTTGAGCGTGACGCTCGCTGCAAGTCGCGATCAGCCTTTTCGGCGTCCTTCTGCAACGCTGTGGAGGCCCGGACGATCGCCGAATCAGGCGCATCCTCGCGCGGCGCTCGGGTCGCCGCCTGCTGCATCTGCGCATTGAACCAGGCAATGTCCGCCTCGGCAGGCGGCCTGAGCGGCAGCCCTTCAGCAACGGATAAACCCGAGTGGTTAGCTGTTACCCCTGTAATCGCCATTCATGCTCTCCTGCCAGGACGAAGGTTTACGCTCAGCCGCGATAGCTGGTGGTGCTTTGCTGCACCAACACTGAAAGCACGTTGCCGGCCGCAATGCTGGCGTCGGTCTTCAACGTGTTACCGGCACCGCCATTGAGGAAGTTCTGCTCGGCGTTGGGAAACAGCCCCCCCAGCGAGTTGCCCTGGGCACTGCCCTTGACCTCGCCCTGGATCATGTCGATGGCCTTCTGGAACTGCTTGCTTTCACCCTTGGACATGAACAGATCGCCCTCGGACAATTCACCCATCCAGTCCTTGGACTTGCCATCAGGCTTGCCGAACTCTTCGGGGTGCATGTCCATGAAGCGCGCGACTTCCTTGAGCACGTCCTTGTCATCGTTGGAAAAGGCCATTTCGCCTCGCGCGTCGCGCATGGGATCGCCGGTGGGTTTGAGCAGGTTGCCGAGCTTTTCCTCACCGAGGTTGCCGAGCAGCGACGACAGCAAATCCTGGATGCCGCCGCTGCTCTGGTTACCGCCCGTGCTGCCCGCACCAGGATTCCAGCCGCTGCCAGCACCTGCGCTGGCGTTGCCGCCGCTCTGGGTGCCACCCCCCAGGATGTCTTTGATCAAACCTTCCAGGCCTTTGGTGAAAGCTTGTTTTTCATCACTGTTGAGGTAGTTGTCCTCACCCAGTTCATCGCGCCAACTGCGCACCTTGCCGGTGGCATCGTCGGGCTTGCCGAACTGCTCAGGGTTCTTGTCCATGTAGTCGGCGATCATTTCGAGCAGCGGATTTTTCGCATCACGGATGTTCGCCCCGCTACCGTTTTTTTCAAACAGCGCGTCGCCCAGCAACGAGGCGATCTGCCCGGCGGTGCTGTCGGAGTTGCTCTGGAATTCGCTCATGTTGGCCGCGCTGAAGCTACCTTGGAATGAGCTGGTCTGGGGCATGCTTATCGAAGAAGAAAACATAGAAGTGCTCCTGCTTGACTGCACAAGTCATGGCCCTCCCGACCGAAGTCGAGAGAGCCCACGACCACTTAGTAGTTGATCGCCTTGCCGGTTTGCTGGGCAGCGTTCTGCGCTTTGGTCGCAGAGTCCTGATAGGCGCTGGCGATACCGTTGACGGTATCGGTCATCATCTTGTTGGACTGAGCCTCGGCGTTCATGGTGGTGGTTGCAGCAGCAGTGGCGTCCATCTTCGTCATGGCAGCCATCGAAGCGCCAAGGGATGCGGTACCGGCCATAGTGTTACTCCTGATAATCGAAGGTTGTTTGAACACCCCAATGGTGTTCGAACAATGAGTGGTCGATTTTCGGAAGCGGTTCCACGACGGCAGTGAATCTTCGCTCGGCTGCCCTGATCAGAGCTCGGGGGAGTCGATGCTCAGGCTTTTCATGCGGTGGTACAGGGTGCGCCGGGGGATGCCCAGTTCGCTGATGACCGAGTCGATGCACTTGGCATGGCGCGACAGGCAATCCTGGATCAGGGTTTTTTCGAACAGGCGCAAATAGCTTTTGAGCGGCACGCAGGATGGGCTGTCAGCGCAGGGATCGTCCGTCTGCAGAGGCGGCATCCCGAGCACGAAACGCTCGGCTGCGCATTTAAGCTCGCGGATATTGCCCGGCCAGCGATGGCTGAGCAGGCGCTTGAGCAGATCAGGATCAGGCTCGGGGATGGGTTGGTGATGGCGCACGGCGGCTTCATTGACGAAGCGCTGAAACAGCGGCTGGATATGTTGCAAGCCCGAGCGCAGGGTCGGTAGCTGAATCTTGATGACGTTGAGACGAAAGAACAGGTCCCGGCGAAACTTGCCCTCCTCCACGAGTTTTTCCAGAGGGGTCTGGGTGGCGACGATCACGCGCAGATCCAGCGGCACGAAGCGTGTCGAGCCGAGGCGTTCGATACCCCGCATTTCCAGCACTCGCAGCAGCTTGGCCTGGAGCAGCAGCGGCATGCTGTCGATTTCATCAAGGTAAAGCGTGCCGTGGTTGGACGCTTCGATGTAACCGGCCCGGGACTTGGAAGCGCCGGTATAGGCGCCGGCCATGACACCGAACAATTCGCTTTCGGCCAGTTGCTCCGGAATCGCTGCGCAATTGAGCGCAATCAAAGGCCCTTCGCGGCAGGATAACGCATGGATTCGACGCGCCAATGTGTCTTTGCCAGTGCCGGTCTCCCCCTCCAGCACCATGTCGACCTTCAATGGCGCAGCCTTTCTGATAAAGGCTTGCAGCGTCCCTACAATGTCGAGAACTTCATGTTCCCACTGTACGGCGTGATTGTTCGAAAAGCCCCCAGTCATCTTGTTCCCTCATGATGATGATCACTTCTGTCGGGATCGAGGAATACAGGACGCCGGTTCTTCCTGAACGCAAAACACGGAAAGGGCTCTCGACGTCGCAAACGCAATGTATGCCTGCCACAACATTCTTTTTTTTCTGGGCGATAGAGATCAACGCGTGCCCGGAGTTCCGTTACCCGGCCGATCCCCCCACTCACCGAATCTGTCCGGCAATGCGGCTTGAACCAAGGAGGCGTATTTGTGCAAATCTGCCGCCAGGCTGTCAATCGACGGGGCGTGCGCTGCCGCGAAGTCTAAACAGACTTCATGAACGCGCAAAATTGAAATTGAGCCGTCCGATCATAGTGAATATCAATCAGCCTGCCCCGGTGATTCTATCTATCACAACCTTGTTTCAAGGGGTATGGAGCGTTTCGGCACGCGGGGCTCAGCTTGCGCAGAAAACCTCAGTTTTGGCTCATCGAGCAAAGCGGTAAAAAGATGCACACTTCAAACCCCTCCAGTCGACCTGTTGCAGGTGATGCCAGAACCATGCTCGCGTTGACGCCTTGCACAATGGTTTTGGCGATCGCCAACCCCAGCCCTGAACCCCCGGCCTCACGGCTGCCTCGCACAAAGCGTTCGGTCAGCCGTTGCAAAACCGGCTCGGGCACGGCCGGGCCACCGTTGATGACGCGAAGCACTGCCTGATGGGTCAGGCTGACCTGAACCGGTTGATCTGCCGCGCCGTACTTGAGCGCATTCTCGATCAGGTTGCGCAACAGGATGCCGAAAGCGTCCGGATCAATCGTCGAATAAACACTGGGCTGTTTGGGCAGTTGCAACTCGATACGTTGCCCGCTGCTGTGATTCCACTCATCCACCACATGGGCCAGCAACGGAATCAGATCCTGCGGGGTTTCGGACAACAGCCCGCCGCCTTCGGCCTTGGCCAGTTGCATGAGCTTTTCGGACAGTCGCGCCAGTTCGCGCAGTGAGTTTTCGATCTTCGCTGCACGCACTTGTAACGGCCCCTCTGGGGCTTCGTGGCGCAAGCGCTGGATCTGCGCCAGCGTCGCGGCCAGCGGTGTGCGCAGTTCATGGGCGCTATTGGCGGTAAAGCTGCGCTCGGCCTCCAATGCCTTGCGCAAACGTTCGAGCAGGTGATTGACCGCGTCAGCCAACGGGTCGATTTCAGCCGGCAACCGCGTCACGTTGATCGGTGACAGATCTCCCACACCGCGCGCTTCAACCGCGCGACGATAGGCCAACACGCTGCGCAAGCTGATGCGAACAAACAACCAGGTGCCCAATAGACTGATGGGAATCAGCGCCAGTAACGGCAACAGCAAGGCGAACAAGGCTTCCCGGGCCGCTTCACGGCGATGCCCCAAGGGTTCGGCAATGTCTATGAACAACGTCTGGCGCAACGCACTGGCCCCGTACAGACGATATTTTTTGGTGGTGGAAAAGCCTTCACTCGGTTGTGGGTTGAAGATCTTCGGATTGGCATCGTGAGACTGCATCAGAATCTGACCCTTGGCATCGCGCACCACGTACATCAGGTATTCGTTGTCCATTTTCAGGGTGGCGACATGTTGAGCTTCACGGGGCTCTTCACGATTGCTGATTTCCAGTACCGCCAGGGGCAGGATGCGTTGTGCGGTCTCCTCCAATGCACTGTCGAACGCCTCGTTCAACTCATGCTGCACCACCAGCCAGGCCCCGACGGTCGCGCCCAGCCAGAGCAACGTCATACCCAGCGTCAATCCCAGGCCAAGGCGTTTTTGCAGACTTGAGGGCGACTTCATACGGACGCCAACCGGTAACCCATGCCACGCACAGTCTCAATCAGGTCACGGCCCAGTTTTTTACGCAGTCGGCTGATATAGACCTCAATGGTGTTGCTCTCGATTTCGGCGCCAAACGCGTACAGACGCTCCTCCAGTTGCGACTTGGACAGCAGCGCGCTCGGACGCTGGACAAACGCTTCGAACAGCGCCCATTCACGCGACGTCAGGTCGACGAATACACCGGCGCGCATCACCGTGCGGGCACTCATGTCGACCTGCAAATCAGCGAGTTTGATTTGCGGATTGGGGTTACCGCTGTAACGGCGGGCCACAGCCGCCACGCGGGCCGACAACTCAAACAGGTCGAACGGTTTGACCAGATAGTCGTCGGCCCCGGCGTTGAGGCCGGCGATACGATCGGATATCTGATCCTGAGCGGTGAGGATGATCACCGGTGTTGTGTCTCCGGCTGAACGCTGCTGACGCAAAAAATCCAGCCCGCGACCGTCCGGCAGCATCAAGTCCAGGAGGATCAAGTCATAAGGCGTAGAGCTCACGCTATTGCGTGCATGGTCCAGGCGCTGCACCCAATCAACGGCATGGCCGTCATCGGCGATCTGCTCGCGCACGGCCTCCCCCAGCCCGGCTGCGTCCTCGACCAATAAAACCCGCATCTGGCGCCTCCTGTGATGGTTGTTGTGTCGCACCCTAACCGCCTTACCTGACGTGAATCTGAAGATTCAGCAGGTTTTCAGTATGGCGCAGACAACGAGGACTACCTGCCCGAACGCGCCGCCGAATAGTCATCGCCGATTTATTTCCGGGCCTTTCAGGTTGCTGTCAGCCAACGGGTACAGGCTCTCGCCACAACGCTCAAACAGGACATCCACATGAAAAAAATCATCGCAGCAGGCTGTCTCATTGGTGCCATTGCTCTGCCAGGGTTGGCCCAGGCGCGTGAAGTGACGCTGACCACCCAGCTCAAAAACTACAGCGGCAACGATGCGTACCTGGCGATTTATGTCACAGATGCCAATGGCCAATACCAAAAAACCCTTTGGGTCGCTGGCAAGAAGGCCAAGTACTACCGCCACTTGACCGACTGGGCCCGTGGCAGCGGCATGCAGCGCAGCGAATTTGACGGCGTCAGCGGCGCCAGTGTCGGCAGCGGCCGCACGCTGAAGGTCAGTGTTGAACTGGCAGACGCCTTGATTGATGCCGGGTATCAGATCCGGATCGACAGTGCCGTCGAGGACAAGCGCGAAGGCCGAGCCGACATCAGTGTGCCGCTGACCTCAAAGGGTTCGGGGCAGCCGGTGACTGGCAGCACCTATGTCGATTCGTTTACCTACGACCTGTAGTACCGCCCACTCTGGAGGCCGAACATGCTTCGCCAGTTCCACTCACTGCCCGGTCTGATTGCCGCTCTGCTGGTCATGTTATTGGCCATCAGCGGCGCCATATTGTCCGTTGATCCTGCGCTGGAACGCCTGCACAGCACTTCAACCGCTGCCGGGCAGCTCAGCGTCGGCCAGTTGGACGGGCGCGTCGCCGACCATTTTCCGGGGGTTGAGCAAATCCAGCGGACAGCGTCCGGGACGGTCATCGTCTATTACCGCCAGGATGGGCGCTCCGGCGCTGAAAAGGTCGATCCACTGACAGGCCAGGGTCTGGCGCCTTACGAGCCGTCCGGCTTCTCGCGCTGGGTCAAAGACCTGCATCGCTCGCTGTTCCTCGGGACACCCGGTCACGGGGTGTCGGGCGTCGGTGCGATGTTCATGTTGATCCTGTCGGTGTCCGGCGCGTTGTTGCTGGCGCGGCGTCTGGGTGGCTGGCGCAATCTTCTGCGACCACTGCGCGGCACCTTCAGCCAGCGCTGGCACGCCGAAGTCGGGCGCCTGGCCTTGCTCGGGCTGCTGCTGTCGGCCGTGAGCGGGCTATACATGTCCGGCACCACGTTCGGTTTGATCGCCGACGGCACTCAGAACGAGCCGGCCTTCCCCACTCACATCAGCGCCGGCCCGGCCTTGCCTGTGGCCAGCCTGCCAGCCCTGCAGGCCGTCGACCTGAATGACCTGCGTGAACTGGTCTACCCGAGTGCCGACAACCCGCAAGACGTATTCTCTCTGCGCACCGCTCAGGGCGACGGCTATGTCGATCCGGTCAACGGCGACTTGTTGTCCTATCAAGCCCATGACGCGATGCGTAACCTTTACGAGCTGATTTACCAGTTGCACACCGGCGAAGGCCTCTGGTGGCTGGGCCTGCCGCTTGGCCTCTGCGCCCTGTGCGTGCCGTTAATGAGCGTGACCGGCATTCTGCTCTGGTGGCGCCGGCGCAAGGCTGACGCGAAGATCCAGCACAACAGCCCGGCTCACTGCGCCGACAGCGTGATTCTGGTGGGCAGTGAAAACAACAGTACTTGGGGGTTTGCCAAAACCCTGCACGACGCCTTGCACCAGGCAGGCCACCGAGTCCATAGCGCCGCACTCAATGAATGGAAAGCCGATTATCACGGCGCTCAGCGGATACTCATCCTCACCGCAACCCACGGTGACGGCGACGCTCCGGCCTCGGCGTCACAGTTTCTCACGCAACTGAGCCAGGTCGGCCTCACGCCTGGCCAGCCGTTTGCGGTACTGGGTTTGGGGGACAGGCAGTTTGCGCAATTCTGTCAGTACGCCCATCAGGTTCAACAAGCGATGGAACAAGCCGGCGGTTCGCCGTTGCTGGGACTGGAAACGGTCAACCGTCAGTCTCCACAGGAATTTGCTCGCTGGGGCGCGGCCCTGGGCGACGTGCTGGGTCACGAACTGACGCTGGTTCACCGCCCCAGCCACCCGCGCACCCAGCAACTGGTCCTGACCGAATGCATCGCCTATGGCGAGCAAGTCAATGCCCCCACTCACGTCCTGCGCTTCAAGGCAGCCGGCGCACTGCCGAGCTTTCAGGCCGGCGACCTGGTCGGCATTGTCCCACCGGGCAGCGCGGTTCCGCGTTTTTATTCGCTGGCCAGCAGCGCAGAAGACGGCGTTCTGGAGATCTGCGTACGCAAACATGAAGGCGGCGTTTGCTCTCAGTTCCTGCATGGTTTGAGCATCGGTGCGACGATCGAAGCGTTTATCCAGCCCAACCCGCAATTTCGGCCGGCGTCCGGGACCCACCCGGTCATTCTGATCGGCGCCGGTACTGGCATTGGCCCACTGGCCGGTTTTATCCGCAACAACAAGGCGCGGCACCCGATGCACTTGTATTGGGGCGGACGCAACCCCGCTTCCGACTTCCTCTACGAACCGGAGCTCAACCGTTATCTGGCAGACCGGCGCCTCACCGCCCTGCGCGCCGTTTTTTCCCAGGTTCAGGATCGTAGTTACGTGCAAGACCGGTTGATCAGCGACGCACTCGCGTTGCGCCATTTGATTGAAAAAGGCGCACAAGTGCTGGTGTGTGGCAGCCGAGAAATGGCCAAAGGGGTGATGCAGGCGCTGGATGAGGTCTTGGCACCGCTCAACCTCAGCGTGATCTCGCTCAAGGCACAAGGACGCTACCGTGAAGATGTCTACTGATACGCAACGCTACCGTTTGAACGGCGAAACCATGGGCACCCGCTACACGGCCCTGTTCTATGCCGAGCCCGGGATCAATTGTGACGAGATCGGCCTGGGCCTCGCCCATGCGGTACACCGGGTCGATCAGCAGATGTCGACCTGGAAGCCCGATTCCGATCTAAACCGCCTCAATGCCGCTGCCGAGCAGCAATGGCTGTCGGTGCCTCAGGAGCTGACCACGGTGTTGGCCGCCGCGCTGCGGGTCAGTCAACAGTCCAATGGCGCCTTCGATATCGCTGTAGGAGATCTGGTGCAGGCCTGGGGATTCGGCCCCGACGAACCCTCGATCACCGAACAGATGCTCGGTACCGACTCGCCAAAACCTCGACTGTCCGCCAGCAAAGCACTAGAGGTTGATCTGCAACGCAATCAGGTTCGCAAACGTGCGCCGCTGAATCTTGATTTGAACGGCATCGCCAAAGGCTTCGGGGTCGATCAATTGGCTCGCTGTCTGGAAGGGTTCGGCATCACCTGCTATCTGGTCGGCATCGACGGTGAAATGCGCGCCAGGGGCGTCAAACCTGATGCTCAACCCTGGGCCGTAGCCATCGAGAAACCCTGTCGCGGTGTGCGCGAAGTCATGGGGGTGATGGAACTCAGCGACTGTGCCATCGCCACGTCCGGTGACTATCGACACTGGGTCGATATAGGGGGGCAATCCTACGCACACACCATGAACCCGGCGACCGACGCCCCCTTGGCCAACTCACTCGCGTCCGTCACGGTGACGGCTTCCTCGTGCATGCTTGCCGACGCCTGGGCGACGGCACTGATGGTTCTGGGCGACATCGAAGGTCCACGCGTGGCACAGGCACGCGGCCTGGACGCTTTGTTCATTCTGCGCGACCGCGACCAATTCAAAGAAATATCCGTCGTCAGCGGCCAGCTTCAAACGCAGATACAGCCTCTAGCGGTGTAAACGGCGCAATGACAGTTAAAGCCTGTTGGCTCATTAAGTGCGCTCTTTCGCTTGTGCGTCGTTTTTACCGTCCTGTGCGACAGATCCCGTTTCAGGACTCCCGTGCCTGTCCGCTGCAGTGTTAGTTTGTAAATGCATGTGTCTCAGCGCTGAGACACGTCTTATCAACTGCCCTGCAAAGGAATGCCCCCGAGTCATGAATTTCCCTCTCAAGAATCTGGCCGCAACCTCGCTGATGCTGGCCTCATTGTCGCTATTCACAGTGCCGGCTCAGGCCAACATCACCCCGCCACAGAGCGCTGAAATCCTCAAGACCTTCAGCACCGGTTCGGTCACGGATTTCCGCCAGTTCCTCGGTGACCTGGCCAAGAGCGACCTGGCCAAAACGGCCGACATCGGCCCGGCCATCGGCGCGTTTCTCGACAATAAAACCCTGACGGCTGAACAACAGAACGAGATCTATCGCCTGCTCGGCCTCTATGCACGCGTGAAATACAGCGCGGCAGCCACCGAGACGCTGCGCGACCTGGTCCAAATCCCGACCTTTCGCAAGGACGGCGTTGCCCAGCACGACAACCCGGCATTCATCAAGATCGGCGAAAAGATCAAGGGCCTCGCCCAGTCTTTCAACCTGAACTTTCGCAACATCGACAACCGGGTCTATGAGATTTCCCTCGAAGGCACCGGCGATGAAGTCGTCGGCATTCATGCCCATGCTGACGTAGTGCCCGTGACGCCGGAAAACTGGGTACTGAAGGACGGCACCCGTCTTGATCCATTCAAGATCACCCTGATCGGTGACCGCATGTATGGCCGCGGCACCGAAGATGACAAGAACGGCATCGTCGTCACGCTCTACGCGATGAAGGTGATCAAGGAAGAAAAGCTGCCGCTGGCGCGCAATTTCAAGTTGTTGGTGGACACCACCGAAGAAACCACTGGCGACGCGATTCCCTACTACTTCGAGCGCAATCCAACGCCCAAGTACAATTTGGCGCTGGATGGCGGTTATCCAGTGGTGATTGCCGAGAAAGGTTACGGCACGGTCATGGCCCACTTTGCCAAGCGTCAGGCCGAGGGCAAAGGCGCGCAAATCATCTCGATGACGGGAGGCCTGGCGACCAATCAGATTCCTTCGGCGTCGGTTGCCACACTGGTCACCGACCAGCCCGCTGAGCTGGCGGCCAGCCTGCAAAAGGCCGGCGCCGAATACGCCAAACGCAATGGCGGCGATTTCCAGATCAGCAGCAAGGTCGACGGCAAAGACGTCAAGTTGACGGTCACGGGCGTGTCCGCCCACTCCTCCGAACCCGAGTCCGGGGTCAATCCGGTGGCGCGCATGCTCGACTTCATCAACAGCCTTGATGGCAAGGTCGCGCTCAAGCACAACCACATCACCGATGCTGCCCGCTACGCGGCTGACAACTGGGGGCTGGATTACCTGGGCAACAAACTCGGTGTTGGCTTCTCCGACGCCTTCATGGGCCCGCTGACCACGTCGCTGACCTATGTCGCGATGGATGACAACACCTTCAAGCTTGCGGTCAACCTGCGGGTTCCAAAAGGCAAATCACCCGAGAAACTCAAGGCCGAAATCGCTGAGAAACTGGCAGCCTGGAGCAAGAACAGCCACGTTGCCGTTACTTTCGACTATTCGGTCGCCGAACCGATGTACCGCAATCCCGAAGGTGAATGGGTCAAGGCGCTGTTGGCTGTGGCGACTGAGAACCTGGGCATGAAACACGAGTTCGGCACTTCAGCAGGAGCGACCTCGGTGCATGAGTTGCCCAACGGCGTGCAGTTCGGCCTGGCGCGGCCAGACGTCAAGTACACCGGCCATACCGATGGCGAGTTCAAGACCGTGGATCAATTCCAGCTGGATCTGCAAATCGTCACGGAAATGATGGGCCGCATCGGCCAGTTGCCAACACTCTGATTGCAATCTCGAACCCGCCGCCGTGGCGGGTTCGTCTTTTTAATCGCCACATAATCCCCGCCGCTCAGCCTCAGCGTCGAACATTGCACTGCCGGCAAGAAAAATTTGCCATCAGCGAGATTGATAGCCACCTAACGAAAGGTGCATGCTAGAGGGCTCACTCGGCCCTTATATCATTCCGAATGATAGTTACCTTTGCTTCATTCGATTCGTGCCATCCCACCCCCGCCCAGCATCATCCGCCCATCTTCAATACATTGGCGGATCAATCCATGGAACAGTCACTCAAACATTTGCGCTTCCCCTTGGCCATGTTGGCCGTGCTGGTGATGAGCGCTTGCGGCAAGACTCCGGAGACTGCCGCCGCCGCGCCTGCTGCGAAAGTCAGCGTGGCCAAGGTGCTGGAACAACCGGTCAACGAGTGGGATGAATTCACCGGGCGCCTCGAAGCGCCGCAAACCGTTGAAATCCGTCCACGGGTCTCCGGCCAGATCGACGACGTCGCCTTCACCGAAGGTGCGCTGGTCAAGAAAGGCGACTTGCTGTTCCAGATCGACCCGCGCCCATTCCAGGCCGAGGTTCGCCGCCTCGAAGCACTGGTCGCCCAATCCCGCGCCAACGCCACCCGCAGTGAAAACGAGGCGGCTCGTGGCGAGCGTCTGCGTACCAGCAACGCCATCTCCGCCGAGTTGGCTGATTCGCGTACCAGCGCGGCTAAAGAAGCCCGCGCCGCCGTCGGTGCGCTGCAAGCGCAACTGGATCTGGCCAAACTGAACCTGAGCTTCACCCGCGTCACGTCGCCGATCACCGGCCGTGTCAGCCGTGCCGAGATCACCGCCGGCAACCTGGTGACCGCCGACGTCACGCCACTGACCAGTGTGGTCTCCACCGACAAGGTCTACGCCTACTTCGACGCCGACGAGCGCGTATTCCTCAAATACACCCAACTCGCCCGCCAGGGTCAGCGCGGGGCCGGCACCCCGGTGTATATGGGCCTGTCCAATGAAGACGGCAACCCGCACCTGGGCCACATGAACTTCGTCGACAACCAGGTCAACCCGAAGACCGGCACCATTCGTGGTCGCGCGGTATTCGACAACAGCGACGGCCTCTATACCCCGGGTCTGTATGCACGGCTGAAACTGGTCGGCAGCGGCACCTACGACGCCATGCTGATCAACGATGAAGCGGTGGGCACCGACCTGGGCAAGAAGTTCGTACTGGTGATGGACGCGGACAACAACACCGTTTATCGCGCCGTCGAACTCGGTCCGAAGATCGAAGGCCTGCGCATCGTCCGTACCGGTCTGAACAAGGACGACACGATCATCGTCAAGGGCTTGCAACGGGTACGTCCTGGCTCACCGGTCACCCCTGAAGTGGTGCCGATGGCCAGCGAACAAACCATCGCGGCACTCGCACAACAACGTCAAGCGCTGGAAGCCAGCAACCCGCCTAAAGACGCCCCTGCCAAAGGTGCGTCCGGTTCGGTTGCGAAGCTGGCTGCTACGACCCCACGCGGTTAAGGGACGACAACTCCGATGAATTTTTCCCAATTCTTCATTTCACGGCCGATCTTCGCAGCGGTGCTGTCGCTGTTGATCCTGATCGCCGGTGCGATCTCGCTGTTTCAATTGCCGATCAGCGAATACCCGGAAGTCGTTCCGCCGACCGTCGTGGTACGTGCCAACTTCCCGGGTGCCAACCCTAAAGTCATCGGTGAAACCGTGGCCGCTCCGCTGGAGCAGGCCATTACCGGTGTCGAGAACATGCTGTACATGTCCTCGCAATCGACCGCTGACGGCAAGATCACCCTGACCATCACCTTCGCCCTGGGCACTGACCTGGACAACGCGCAGGTGCAGGTACAAAACCGGGTGACCCGCACCGAGCCGAAACTTCCCGAGGAAGTGACGCGCATCGGTATCACCGTCGACAAGGCCTCGCCCGACCTGACCATGGTTGTGCACTTGACCTCGCCGGACAAGCGCTACGACATGCTCTACCTGTCCAACTACGCCATCCTCAACATCAAGGATGAGCTTGCTCGTCTGAACGGTGTCGGTGACGTGCAACTGTTCGGCATGGGCGACTACTCGCTGCGGGTCTGGCTCGATCCGAACAAGACCGCTTCGCGCAATCTGACGGCCACCGATGTCGTCACCGCGATTCGTGAACAAAACCGTCAGGTCGCTGCCGGCCAACTGGGCGCCCCCCCTGCCCCGAACGCCCAGAGTTTCCAGCTGTCGATCAACACGCAGGGCCGCCTGGTCACCGAGGAAGAGTTCGAGAACATCATCATTCGCGCAGGCGATGACGGTGAAATCACCCGCCTCAAAGACATCGCCCGCGTCGAACTGGGTTCCAGTCAATACGCCTTGCGTTCGTTGCTGGATAACCAGCCCGCCGTCGCGATCCCGATCTTCCAGCGCCCAGGCTCCAACGCCATCGACATCTCCAACGAAGTCCGGGCGAAGATGGACGAACTGAAGAAAGGCTTCCCGCAAGGCATGGACTACAGCATCGTCTATGACCCGACGATCTTCGTGCGTGGCTCGATCGAAGCGGTGGTTCACACCCTCTTCGAAGCGCTGATCCTCGTGGTTCTGGTGGTGATCCTGTTCCTGCAGACCTGGCGCGCCTCGATCATTCCTTTGGTGGCGGTGCCGGTATCGTTGATCGGTACGTTTGCGGTGATGCACCTGTTCGGCTTCTCGCTCAACGCCCTGTCGCTGTTCGGCCTGGTACTGGCCATCGGGATCGTGGTGGACGACGCCATTGTGGTAGTGGAGAACGTCGAACGGAACATCGAACTCGGATTGGCGCCGGTCGAAGCCACCAAGCGCGCCATGCGTGAGGTGACCGGGCCGATCATTGCCACGGCACTGGTGCTGTGTGCGGTGTTTGTTCCGGCGGCGTTCATCTCCGGTCTCACCGGGCAGTTCTACAAGCAATTCGCGTTGACCATTGCGATTTCGACCGTGATCTCGGCGTTCAACTCGCTGACCCTGTCGCCGGCACTGGCCGCTGTATTACTGAAAAGTCATGACGCGCCGAAAGACCGCTTCTCCAAATTGCTGGACAAGATCTTCGGCGGCTGGCTGTTCCGTCCGTTCAACCGGTTCTTTGAAAAGGCCAGCCATGGTTACGTTGGCACCGTTCGCCGGGTCATCCGTGGCAGCGGCATCGCCCTGCTGCTGTACGCAGGCCTGATGGTGCTGACCTTCTTCGGTTTCTCCAGCACCCCGACCGGTTTCGTACCCGGCCAGGACAAGCAATACCTGGTGGCCTTCGCGCAACTGCCGGACGCTGCGAGCCTGGATCGTACCGAAGACGTGATCAAGCGCATGTCCGATCTGGCCCTGAAACAGCCAGGGGTGCAAAGCGCTGTAGCGTTCCCGGGACTGTCGATCAACGGCTTCACCAACAGCCCGAACGCCGGCATCGTGTTCGTGACCCTAAAACCGTTCGACGAACGTAAAGACCCGAGCATGTCCGCCGGTGCAATTGCCGGAGCCTTGAACGGCCAGTTCGCCAACATTCAGGAAGCGTACATGGCGATCTTCCCGCCACCGCCGGTACAAGGTCTGGGCACCATTGGTGGTTTCCGTCTGCAAATCGAAGACCGGGGCAACCTGGGCTACGACGAGCTGTACAAAGAAACCATGAACATCATCAACAAGAGCCGCAACGTGCCGGAACTGGCGGGCCTGTTCACCAGTTACACCGTGAACGTGCCGCAGGTCGATGCCGCCATTGACCGCGAAAAAGCCAAGACCCACGGCGTGGCGATCAGCGACATCTTCGACACCCTGCAGATCTACCTGGGCTCGCTGTATGCCAACGATTTCAACCGTTTTGGCCGCACCTATCAGGTCAACGTTCAGGCCGAGCAGCAGTTCCGCCTCGAGTCCGATCAGATCGGCCAATTGAAAGTGCGCAACAACAAAGGCGAAATGATCCCGCTGGCGACCTTCATCAAGGTCAGCGACACCTCAGGTCCCGATCGCGTGATGCACTACAACGGTTTCATCACTGCGGAAATCAACGGTGCAGCTGCTCCCGGCTACAGCTCGGGCCAAGCGGAAAAAGCCATCGAGAAACTGCTCAAGGATGAACTTCCGAACGGCATGACCTACGAATGGACCGACCTGACCTACCAGCAGATTCTGTCCGGCAACACCGCGCTGTTCGTGTTCCCGCTTTGTGTACTGCTGGCGTTCCTGGTGCTCGCCGCTCAGTACGAAAGCTGGAGCCTGCCATTGGCGGTGATCCTGATCGTACCGATGACCCTGCTGTCGGCCATCACCGGTGTGATCATCTCCGGCGGTGACAACAACATCTTCACCCAGATCGGCTTGATCGTACTGGTGGGGCTTGCCTGCAAGAACGCGATTCTGATCGTCGAGTTCGCCAAGGATAAACAGTTGGAGGGGCTCGACCCGCTGGCGGCGGTACTGGAAGCCTGCCGTCTGCGTCTGCGGCCGATCCTGATGACCTCCTTTGCGTTCATCATGGGCGTGGTGCCCCTGGTGTTCTCCAGCGGTGCCGGTGCCGAAATGCGTCACGCCATGGGTGTAGCGGTGTTCTCCGGGATGCTCGGGGTGACCTTCTTCGGTCTGTTGCTGACGCCAGTCTTCTACGTACTGATTCGCAACTTTGTCGAGCGCAGCGAAGCGCGCAAAGCGGCCAAAGCTCTGAAACTGGAGGCGCAACAATGAGTCTGAAAGTCTTCCTGCCGAGCCTGCTGGTGCTGGCACTCAGCGCCTGCGCCGTCGGTCCCGACTACAAGACCCCGGCGACGGAAGCGGCCAACATCACGACCGCCACCGACGGCGCCAACGGTCAAAAAAACTTTGACCGTTCGAAATTCGAAGGCATCTGGTGGCAGCAGTTCGACGATCCGACTCTCAACCAGTTGGTGACCCAATCGCTGCAAGGCAACCGAGAACTGCGCGTGGCGTTCGCCCGCTGGAAAGCCGCCCGAGCGATCCGCGACGACGCCAGCAACGACGCAATGCCGACCATTACCAGCCGCGCCAGCAGTGATCTGGCCAAGGGGCAGATTCCCGGTCAGACCACCAAACGGGTCAGCAGCGAACGCTATGACCTGGGCCTGGACATGGCTTGGGAGCTGGACTTGTTCGGTCGCATCCAGCGCAATCTGGAAGCCAGCGACGCCGACCAACAGGCCGCCGAGGCCGATCTCTACCAACTGCAAGTCACCATGATTGCCGAACTGGTGGACGCCTACGGTCAACTGCGCGGCGCCCAACTGCGGGAAAAGATCGCCGTGGCCAATCTGAAAAACCAGCAGGCGTCGCGCAAGATCACCATCAGCCTGCGTGACGCCGGCGTTGGCGATCAGCTCGATGTCGAACGTGCCGATGCGCGTCTGGCCTCGGTCGAAGCCAGCGTGCCGCAACTGCAGGCGGAACAGGTTCGACAGAAAAACCGTATCGCCACCCTCCTGGGTGAGCGTCCGGACAAGCTGACCGTCGATCTGAGTCCAAAAGACTTGCCGGCGATTGCCAAGGCCCTCCCAATCGGGAACCCGGGCGAACTGCTGCAACGCCGTCCAGACATCCTCAGCGCTGAACGCAAGCTGGCCTCGGCCACGGCGCGGATTGGCGTGGCCAAAGCAGACCTGTTCCCACGGGTCAGCCTCAGCGGTTTCCTCGGCTGGACGGCCGGGCGCGGCTCGCAGATCGGTTCTTCGGCGGCCAGTGCCTGGGCACTTGGCCCTAGCATTACGTGGGCAGCCTTCGACCTTGGCAGCGTCAGAGCGCGCTTGCGCGGCGCCGATGCGGATGCCGAAGGCGCCTTGGCGACCTACGAGCAACAAGTGCTGTTGGCACTGGAAGAGTCGGAAAACGCGTTCAGCGATTACGGCAAACGCCAGCAACGCCTGATCTCGCTGATCCGTCAGAGTGAATCGAGCCGCAAGGCCGCTGACCTGGCAGAGATTCGTTACCGCGAAGGCACGACGGACTTCCTCGTGCTGCTCGACGCCCAACGTGAACGTCTGAATGCCGAAGACAGCCAGGCCCAGGCCGAAGTCGATTTGTATCGCGGCATCGTCGCGATCTACAAGGCGCTGGGGGGTGGCTGGCAGCCAGAGACAGTCGCCATTCAGTAAGAGTTGTTAAAGAGCTCCTTTGGTTGGCCGCAACCAACCAAATTTTTTGCCCCGCGTATCATTCGGTCGCGGGGCTTTTTTGTGCCTGATCTTTTTTGTTTTCCAGAATCGTGACTGTGGCGGTGGTACCTGCCCGCAAGCGGTTCTTGCCGGCATAGTCACCGTCGATTTCGATCCGTACTGGCACCCGTTGCGCCAGTTTTACCCAGGTGTAACTCGGATTGATGTTGGCCAGCAGCCGACTGCCCGGGGCGTTTTCACGGTCGGCGATGGCGAAGGCGATGCTCTGCACCGTGCCCCCGAAGGTTTCACCGCTCATCAACTGAACCCGCACCCGATCGCCTTCCTCGATTCGCGGCAGTTTGGTTTCTTCGAAATAGCCGCTGATGTAGAACGAATCACTGTCGACCAGCGCCAACAGCGCCCCACCGGCCACCGCGTAATCACCCTGACGCGTCAACAGGTTGGTGACATAGCCGCTGACCGGCGATTCAACACGAGTACGCTGCAGGTCCAGTTGCGCTTGAGTCAGTGCGGCAATCGCCAATTGCACGTTGGCTTCGGCCAGCCCGAGATTGGCCTGATTGCGCAACAGATCAGCCTGGGCAACAGCCACATCGGTACTGGATTTTTCCCATTCCTCCCCGGAGATGGCAAAGCCTTGTTTGAGCTTACGCCGCCGGCGCTCTTCGCTTTGACGCTGTTTGAGCAGTGCTTCACTGGCAACAATCGCGGCTTGCGACTGCCCCAGTGTGGCCTTTGCCACTTCAACCGCGCGCCGCGAATGCTCTACCGCCAAGCGGTAGCGTGCCGGATCGATTTCCATCAACAGCTGGCCTTTGTCGACATGCTGATTGTCCTGCACCGCCAGACTGACGATGCGTCCCGAAACATCAGCCGATAAGGTCACCACGTCCGCCCTCACCCGGGCATCCCGGGTCCACGGCGCGCGGGTGTAATGCTCCCAGGCAAACCAGCCGAGCACGATTGCCAGTATCACCACCGCCAACGTCGTCAATCGAGCAAGTAACACTTTCAAGGCATCAGGCTCCCATCAGCAAAATCAGCGTGGCACAGACGCAGACATACAACGCGCCCTCAAAAAGTGCTTCATGCCAGACCCGTCGCATCACCCCCAGTCGGCGCAAAACCCAGTCCAGCAACATGAATATCGGTATGGCCAGCAACAGGGCCTGGGCAATCGGTGGCAGATAAACGCCGCCAATCTCGAAATCAATGGGCAAGGGTTGGCTCTCCTTCCGGGGCATTACGTTGCAACTGTTCGCCATGGCGCTCAAGGAATGAAACGACGATCATCAAAGCTACACGCATGCGAAACACCGACCATAAATGTTCATGACTGGCGACGTGCAAATCATCCAGCTCATCCCCCAACCCGTGCAGCTTGACCAGCAACGGCGCCAGTTGTGCGTCGTGGCGACCCGCCACAAAGCGCCCGGTCTTGCGCAGGCTTGAAGACAAGCGCTGGCTGAACGCATCCGTCAGCAGTGCATTGTTCTGCGCCTGCTGCCTGAGTTGGTGGGTGGCCACACCCAAGGCTACGCACGCCAGACTGATTTCATATAGCTGCTGCATGGCGCGGTCATTTGTTGCCGGCAACAAGCCAAGCATGCTGGTCAGGCGATCAACCATGCGGCTTTCGAAGGCGAATTGTTGTTGGTCGGTAGGCGGTGTTTTGGTCAGTTCATAAACCTGCTCGCGCGCCTCGTGATACAACCGGCGAACTCGCCAGACCGGGCGAAACGGAAAAATCCACGCATAGACGATCAGCGCCAGCATCGCCGCGCTGACGTAAGCACCGGCAAACTCGAACCATTGAATGGCCGTGTTCTGCCCGGTGCCGACATTCTGTGGGCCGAGGAGAAGAAAACTCGACAGCCCAAGGCCCATACCGATTCCGGCAGTCGCCGGGCTCGCCAAACCCACCGCGATCACGTAAAGCAGAGGGGCAAGTATCAACGCCAGCAACTCGAAATCGCTGATCGCCGGCACCAGCATGAACTGATAGACCGCCGAGACCACAAGTGCCAACCCCAATCCACGGGCATAACTTTGCGCGGCCATCAGCGGTCGCGGGAAAGTCGCCATGAGCGAACAAAGAATCCCTACCAGAATCATCCCGCCCCGAGCGCCGTCCCAGGCCGTTTCGATCCAGATCAGCCCGGCCACCAGCAAGGCGGTGAAGGCTCGTATGGCGTTCATGGTGGCCAGCGTGAAATCCAGATGCAGTGAGCTGGCCTGACCGCGATAAAGGCAACTGGCCTCGCGCCCTTCCTGAATCGCGTCGCTCAACTCGAGGATTTGCTCCAGTTGCTGCAACAGCCGCGCCTGCTCCCAGCGCAACGCCCAAGCCAGTGACCGCAGGGGGGCGCTCAGGTCTTCGGTCAACTGTTCAGTCTGGTAAGCCAATGCTTCGAACTGCTGTTGCAGCGTGACGAAGTGATGCCGCGTCTCGGCAGACATAGACCTCCCCTGCTCCGCCAACTGATCGAGAAGCGCCAGTTCAGCGGCACGCAGGCGCTGGACATTCTGCGGCAAATCGCCCTCCCAGCGCTCGGTGAGCAGTTCGCGCTGATGCCTCAATGCGGTCAACCGAGACGTCAGCAACATCAGCTGGTTGCCCAATAGCAGCACCAGATTGTTGGCACTGCGCAATCGTGGCGCGTCGAAATACAGGTGGCGCCGCAGCCCTTCAAGGACGCTGATTTCACCGAGCAACTGCATTTGTCGGCGCTGAAATTGGGCTTCGCTTTCTTCTGTGCGAATCACTGCAGCGGCGTGGCTGGCGACGAGTTTGATCACTTGGTCGACCTTGGCGAAATACCCCTTGGCCACGGCTTCCGGGCGCGCCGTGAGCAAGCTGACCACACAGACACACGCCACGGCCAGCAGGGTCTCGGTGACGCGGGTGATGGCCAATAGAAAGGTGCCGTCCTGATTGGGAATAGCCAGTAATGCCACCACCACAGCGGTATAGCCACTGAGTACAAATGCCTGGGAGCTGGTGTAGCGCAGCAAGGTGCCGCCTGCCGTGCACAAGGCCAGCCACAAGGCCAGCGTGGTAATGAATGGCAGCGGCGCCTGCGGGAAAATCGCCATGATCAACACCGCGACGGCCGCCCCCAGGGTGGTACCGATCACCTGACCGAAACTGCGCGCCAACGCCATCCCTGCCAGCGGCTGGCTGACAATGACGACCGCCATGATCGACCACTTGGGTTGGTCAAGATCGAACACAAACGCCAGATACAGCGTCAGCAACCCCGCCGCGATGGTGCGCAAGGCAAACAGCAGGATCGCCTGACCGGGATGTATCACGGCCTTGAAGTAATTGAGCAGGGCTTGCATGGGCACACTCGTCGAAACAACTCCTCCAAGCGTAGACACTGCCTTGAAAACTTCACGACTCACAGAGTCGACGCGACTTGTAGGCCGATTCGCATGTATCGGGTTTGACTCACAGGCCGGGCTGACCGAAGCTTGCCGCTGCGCTCAAGTTCGCCTGTTTTCGGAATCCTGCATGCTCAAGTCCCGCCGTTACCTGCTCATCAGCCTTGGCCTCGTGCTGGTCATCACCGTGGCCTGGTTATCCCTGCGCAGCAGCGCCCCGGTGATCCCGGACGCGATCAGGCACGGTTACAGCGAAGCGCTGAGCGCCGCCCGTACCGGTCAAGCGGGCGCGGCACGTCAGTTGTATCAACAATTGGGGCGTGCCGATCTGTCGGTCAAGCGACGCGTCTGGCTGCATGACGAACTGGCTAACTACCCCAGTCCGCTGGCCTTGAAACTCGCCGATGCGGACCTGCAGAACAAATCGCCCAAGGTGCGTGCAGCGGCAATCAACAGTGTGCTTGGACTGGTTCCGGGCGGTGAACGCAGCCTGTTGCTGGGGCCGATGCTTGATGATGAAAATCAAACCGTCCGTTTTGCCGCGATCAACGCTCTGCTCGGTTTGACGCCTGATGAGCTAGGCCTGTACTTCGCGCCGCTGCAGCAGGCGATTGACGGCTGGGAGCAAGTGCTCAAGGGCCAACCTGAAAGTGCAGCCAACTATGCGCAACTGGCTCGCCTTTACATCCATAACGCTGAACTCAAAAACGCTCAGATTGCACTGGACAATACGCTGCGTCTGGAACCCGGCAACCTGCAGGCGCTGGTCATGCAGATCGATGTGCTTGACCGCCAGGGACAGACTGACGCCGCCCGACAATTACTCGCCCGACAGCTCAAGGCCCAGCCAGACTCCGCGTATCTGCAACATGCCCTCGGTCTTTGGCTGCTGCACCACGGTCAGCGTGAATACGCCCTGCTCGGCTTGTCCAAAGCGGTCGAACTGGAACCTGACAACAAGGATTACCGCTACGACCTCGCCACCACTCTGCACAGCGCCGAGGAACTGGAGGCCGCGCAAAAGCAGTTGCAGGAAATCGTTCAGCGTCATCCCGCTGATCGCAAAGCACGGGTGTTGCTGATCAATTACTGGAAAGAGAGCGGCCAACTGCAGAATGTGCAGGTTCTGCTGGCCCAACTCGAACAACTGAACCCCGACGATCCCGCGTTGCAGCAAGGGCTCTGAACGAGCGTTCAAAGAAAATTCTGAACCGCCATCTCGCCAAGGGGTCAAGTAGATCAGGCGACCGCTTTCGATAAAGCGCCTCGACTCCCCTAGTCATGAGAGGGCATTTTTTGTCTACATCTAACGCGTTGATCAGTGCAAAAGCCGCTACCGGCATTGTGGGTATGGACGACATCCTGGCCGGTGGTTTATCTCGCGGACATGTGTTCTTGCTCGAAGGTGAGCCCGGAACCGGCAAAACCACGGTCGCTCTGCATTTTCTTATGGCAGGCGCACTCGCCGGCGAACGCTGTTTGTACATTACGCTGTCCGAGACCGAGCGTGAGTTGCGCCAAGGGGCGCTCTCCCACGGCTGGGAGCTTGATGACAATATTGAAATTTTCGAGCTGACACCGCCTGAAAGCCTGCTCAATGCCGAGCACCAGCAGAGCCTTTTGTACTCCTCCGACCTGGAACTGGGCGAAGCGACCAAGCAGATTTTTGAAGTGGTTGAACGCTTCAAGCCGACACGCGTGGTACTCGACAGCCTTTCCGAAATTCGTTTGCTGGCGCAAAGTTCCCTGCGCTACCGCCGGCAAATCCTGGCGATCAAGCATTACTTCGTACGCTACGACGCCACGGTCTTGCTGCTCGACGACCTGACCACCGAATCACTCGACAAGACCGTACACAGTGTCGCCCACGGCGTGATTCGTCTCGAAGAGATCACACCCAACTACGGTGCCGAGCGCCGCCGCATTCGCGTGGTCAAGTATCGCGGCCAGAAGTACCGTGGTGGTTTCCACGACTTCACCATCATGGGCGACGGCGTGCATGTGTTCCCTCGACTCGTGGCCGCCGAACACCGCGGCGACTATGCGCGCCTGCAATTGACCAGCGGCATCAAGGAAATGGATGCCCTGCTCGGGGGGGGCATTGAAGCGGGCTCCAGCACCTTGATTCTTGGTCCAGCGGGTACCGGTAAATCGCTGATCTCGATGATTTTCGCCGCCGCAGCCGTGTCCCGCGGTGAGAAAGCAGCGCTTTTTATTTTTGATGAAGAGCTGGGGTTGTTGTTCGAGCGCATGAAAAACATCGGCATCGACCTCAAGGCCTTACAGGCCACGGGCAATCTGCTGATCGAGCAGGTCGATGCCGCCGAACTGTCGCCCGGCGAGTTCTCTCATCGTGTGCGCCGATGCGTCGATGAAGGCAATATCAAAACCGTGGTGATCGACAGCATCAATGGCTACCAAGCCGCGATGCCGGAAGAGAACGCCCTCGTGCTGCACATGCACGAATTGTTGCTGTACCTGAACCGCAAAGGTGCCGCGACGTTTATGACCGTCGCCCAGCATGGGCTGGTCGGCGATATGCAGGCGCCAGTCGATATCACTTACCTGGCCGATACGGTGATCCTTTTGCGCTACTTCGAAGCGATCGGCAAAGTTCGCCGGGCAATCTCGATCATCAAGAAACGTACCGGCAGCCATGAATCGACAATCCGCGAATACCGTATTTCGTCGCAAGGCATGACCATCGGCGAACCGCTGGACGCTTTTCAAGGCGTACTGCGCGGTGTGCCGACCTACCTTGGTGCGAGCAAACCTTTGCTTTCGGAAGATAACTTGTGACGCAGACCATGCCGCTGGCCGAACAGGCGCTGATTCTGGCACCGGTGGGCCGCGACAGCCAAATTGCGCTGATGATCCTCAACGAGGCCGGTTACGGCGGCCTGATCACACCCGATCTTGGCTCGCTGTGCGCTCAGCTTGAGCAAGGTGCCGGCCTGCTGCTGATCGCTGCCGAAGCCTTGCATGGGCCAGAGCTGGAAGCGTTGTTTGTGTATCTGGAACAACAACCGGCGTGGTCGGACCTGCCGATCATATTGCTCACCCACCATGGCGGGCAGCAACAAGCGCCCTCCTCGCACCTCAGTAGCCAGTTGGGCAACGTCACGTTTCTTGAACGCCCGTTTCATCCGGCCACGCTAGTCAGCATGGTTTCGACTGCCCTGCGCGGTCGACGTCGACAGTACGAAGCCCGCGACCGCCTGATCGACCTGAGCGAAAGCGAACGCCGCCTGCAATCAACCCTCGAAACCCTTGAGCAACAAGTCGAAGAACGCACCGCGCAGCTTCGCCATAACGAAGAAGCATTGCGTCAGTCGCAGAAAATGGAAGCCGTCGGACAGCTTACTGGCGGTATCGCCCACGACTTTAACAACATGCTCACGGGGATCATCGGCAGCCTGGAGCTGCTGCGCCGACGCCTGGCCCGAGGGCGCACCGAAGACCTCGACAGCCTGATCGATCTAGGCGTGACCTCTGCCAACCGCGCCGCCGGCCTGACTCACCGTCTGCTGGCGTTTTCGCGTCGGCAGTCGCTCGACCCCAAAGCGGTGCAGATGAATAGCCTGGTGCTGTCGATGGGCGAACTGCTGCAACGCAGCCTCAACGAAAGCATTCATCTGGACATGCGCCTGGACGACAAACTGTGGGTCGCCGAGGCCGATCCCAACCAACTGGAAAGCGCCCTGCTCAACCTGGTGATCAATGCCCGCGACGCCATGCCCGAGGGCGGAAAACTGGTGGTAGAGACGAGCAATCAGGTGCTGCACCGTGAGTTCACCGAGGCCTATCCCAATCTTGAACCCGGTGATTATGTGATGTTGAGCGTCACCGACAACGGCAGCGGCATGCCCAAAAGCGTGATCAACCGTGCATTCGATCCGTTTTTCACCACCAAGCCGATCGGGCAAGGCACCGGGCTGGGCCTGTCGATGATTTATGGCTTCAGCAAGCAGTCGCGTGGACATGTCTCGATCGACAGCGAAATCGATGAAGGAACCACCGTCAACCTCTACCTGCCGCGCTTTCGCGGTGAAGAACGTGAGCACCCCGCCCGCGATACCCTCCAGGCCCCGCATGCAATGGATGGCGAAACCGTGCTGATCGTCGAGGACGACCCGGCGGTTCGCTTGCTGGTCAGTGCCGTGCTCAGTGAGTTGGGTTACGCCTATGTGGAGGCCGCGGATGCCGACGCTGCGGTGCCGATTATCAACTCACCTCAGCGTATTGACCTGATGATCAGCGATGTCGGCTTGCCAGGCATGAACGGACGGCAACTGGCGGAGATCGGCCGGCAATACCGACCGGGGCTCAAAGTCCTGTTTATCACCGGGTACGCCGAGCATGCGGCCGTACGTGCAGGTTTTTTGGACTCGGGCATGCAGATGATCACCAAACCCTTCACCTTTGATCTGCTGACGGCCAAGGTACGCGAGATGATCCGAGGCTAACGCCTGAACATGGCAGACACCTGAGTTTCATCAGCGGTCGCTGCTCAGCATAAGCCGATTTTTCATGGCTGAAACCTGTCAACTCTGACAGCTATTCGGCCGCATTGATCTTTGCTTGAATCGCTGCGAAAGGTGCTCCGTTCTTTTCGAAGAAAGCCGTGCCTACTTGATGCATGAGCGAAACAGAGGAAAGAACAATGAACAGAAATCTCGCACTGATATTGATGCTGGTGCTGTCGTTGACGGGGTGTTTACCCCCTGAGCAGACACAGGTAAAAACGGACAATGAAATTGGCGTCGCCAGCGCGTTATCCAGTACGGCACAAACTGGTCCGCAGGTCGCCGCAGACCTTACGGCGCATTACAACGATGTGCGGGTCAACTGCGGCTCAGCTTCAATGCCGGCGTTTCTCTGTCGCGGGATCATGCTGCGCTCAACCGTTCCGTCTACGGCTTACAAGGCCTGGAACCCCAGCCCTCATTCTCAAACCAGCGGCGGTGTGTCTTTCTCCTACCTGAGCAAAGACTCCAAATTCACCGGTCTGGTGTTCAATCAGAAAAACGGCTTCATTTTTTATCCGGTACTGTCGCGGCCAAGCGGCACACGGCAAATTGAAGTGCTCTGTTCCTTTCCACGCGACGGTGCTACGCAGCTGAGAATGGCACCCGGTTGTGGTGCGCACCCCTATACACCCGACCGGAGTCGTCGTTGCCAGACGATTGGCATTACGACAGCCGAGGGCTGGTTGGCGAATCGTCGGGAGAATATCTGGAATGTTTGTAGTTTCGACGTACGTGACGCCATGAACCATCTAGCGGCAGACTCTTTCTACCAAACCATTCGCGCCCATCAGTTGGGCAACTTCTTTGCAGGTCAACATGACTATATCGAACTGGTCCTGGCCACATGGCCGCAAAATATTCCTAAAGAACTGCCCATGCAGGCGTTCTTTTATCTGGACGGAGGATTGGCGGGCGCACAGTACGATCAAAAAGACTTTTACGATTCGACGGGGGGCAAGGTATTACCGATTATCAAGATCAACCTGCCACGCACTGCCAACGCCGATGCGCAGTTCATTTACAACCAGGCAGACCAGGTCAAATAACGGCTCATCAACAATTTGCCGCAGTTGGCAGAAGGATCAAGACAGTCACTTGATGTGCGTCGGCATTGCGCCGACGTACACCTCGCCTCAAGCCAGCAACTCCTGAATCTTCTCCTGCAACACATCCAGATCGAACGGTTTTTCCAGAATCGGCGCCTTGAGTGTGATCGGGCTGCCGGTTTCGCGGATTTCCTGCGGATAACCGCTGATGAAAATCACCTTCAGATCAGGTCGCAACTTCACGGCGGGCTCGGCGATCTGCACGCCGGAGATGCCGCCGGGTAAGCGGTAGTCGGTGATCAACAGGTCCAAATGTGGCTTGCTCGCGAGGATTTCGAACGCCTGCTCTCCGTTTTCGGCCTCGAGCACGCGATACCCTTGATCCTTTAGATAAATGGAAAGAATCATCAAGATATTCGGTTCGTCTTCGACGATAAGTACTACATCTTGTGCATCTACGCTCATGGGAAGCCTTTGTTCGGTCAATAGCTGCTGATACGACCGTGCGGTCACTCAGAGGTTGCGTCGGGTTTGCCGTTTTCCTCGATCGGCAGACAAACGCGAAACAGGGCGCCCTCGTTGATTTGACTCTCGACGACGATGGAACCGCCATGGGCGGCGACGATCTGCTCGGAAATGAACAAACCCAATCCGAGCCCGGCCACTACCGTCTTGGCGCTAACCCGTTCGAATTGTTGAAAGATACGCTTCTGGTTCTCCTCGCTGATACCGATTCCATGGTCCTGAACTTCGACCCTCGCCTCTTCACCCTCACGGTAAACCCGCACCTGAATCGGACTTCGGCCCCCATAACGCAAAGCGTTTGTCATCAGGTTCGAAATCACTTGCTCGATTCGGAACTCGTCCCAACTGCCTTCTACCGGCTCTGACGCGGTGAAAGACACTTCGGTTTCCGCTGCTTCAATCTGCTGCGCGAAATTTTGCAGCAGGTGGCTGACCAGTTGCACCAGATCAAAACGGTTCGGCCGGATCGACAGCTTGCCGGTACGAATACGCGACACGTCGAGCATGTCTTCGATCAGCCGGATCAGGCTTTTGATCTGCCGCTCGTCGCGGTCGACCATGGCGTGCATCTTGTCGAGTGCGAACGCGGCGGCGTTATCGCGCGCCAGGTGCATCTTGCGTAACTGGGTTTCGAGTATCAGGCCGTTGAGCGGCGTGCGCACTTCGTGGGCGACGATTGACATGAAGTCATCACGCATCCGCACCGCTTGCTCAAGTTCCGATTGGGTGCTCTGCAGTTTTTGCAGCAGCGCTTCCTGCTCGCGGCGGGCCTGCTCCAGCGCTTCGACCTGTTGCTTCATGGCCTTGCTCTGGCGATACAGGTCGACGAAAACGTTGACCTTGCTCTTCACCGCGTGGATATCCAGCGGCTTGTGCAGAAAATCCACCGCCCCGCTTTCGTAGCCTTTGAACGCATAGTTCAGTTCACGGCCGGCAGCGCTGACAAAAATGATCGGGATGTTCTTGGTTTTCTCGGTACCACGCATCAACTCGGCCAGTTCGAAGCCGTTCATGCCCGGCATCTGCACGTCGAGAATGGCCATCGCGAACTCATGCTGCAACAACAGCGACAGCGCTTCGTCAGCCGACAGCGCCTTGTAGACCGTGCGGTCTTCGCGCTTGATCAGCGCTTCGAGGGCCAGCAGATTCTCGGGCAGATCGTCGACGATCAGCAGTTTGGCTTGAATATTACTCAGCATGCGATTCGTTCCAGCTCGACTAGCAGACGGCCGATGCCGTGAATGGGTAGGACATGATCCGGCTGCAGAACGTTCAGTGCAGCTTGAGGCATGGTGGCGACCTGCGAGTCAGCGGGGTCCTGGACGATGGTCAGCCCGCCAAGACGTTTGACCTGCGCCAGTCCGCGCGCGCCATCGTGATTGGCGCCGGTCAGCAACACCGCAGCCAGTGCCGGCCCGTAGACGTCGGCCGCGGATTCAAAGAGATAATCGATCGAGGGCCGGGAATAATGCACGCGCTCTTCAAGGCTCAAAGACAGGCTTCGATCCTGTTCCACCGACAGGTGATAGCCCGGCGTGGCGAAATACACGGTGCCGCCAGCAATGCTCTGTTTGTCACAGGCCTCTTGTACCGGCATGCCGAGACGTCGGGAGAAGACTTCAGCCAACTGGCTGCGGCGCTCTTGCGGCAAGTGCAACACGACGATAATCGGCAGCACAAACCCCTCTCGCAATGGCCCCAGCAAGGCCAGCAATGCCTCCACGCCACCGGCGGAAGCACCGATCACAATGGCCTCGATTCGAGGTAATGTCACGGCGTCGCTCATGATTTGCGGTAGATCCGTTCTTGTTTGACCAGCGCTTCGAACTTGTTCGCATAATTGGAAAAGTCCAGCGTCTCCTTGCTGCCCAACACCAGAAACCCACGATGACAAAGTGATTCATGGAACAGTCCGAACGCCCGATCCTGGAGTTTCTTGTTGAAGTAGATCAGCACGTTGCGGCAGGAGATCAGTTGGGTTTCGGAGAACACACTGTCAGTGGCCAGACTGTGATCGGCAAACGTCACGTTCTCGCACAGGCTTTTGTCGAAAATCGCGTAGCCATAAGCGGCCGTGTAATAGTCGGCGAATGATCGCTGGCCACCGGCCTGTTGATAGTTGGCCGCGTACGCACGGACGTTCTCCATCGAGAAAATCCCCTGCTTGGCCTTGTCCAGCGAGCGCGGATTGATATCGGTGGCGTAAATGATCGTCCGATCCAGCAGGCCCTCTTCGCGCAGCAAAATCGCCATCGAATAGACCTCCTCGCCCGTACTGCATCCGGCGATCCATATCTTGATCGACGGATAAGTCCTCAGCAGTGGCACCACTTCCTGGCGAATCGCCAGGAAGTGCGACGGATCGCGAAACATCTCGCTGACCGGAATAGTGAGCAATTGCAGCAGTTGCATGAACGCGGTCGGGTCGTGCAGGACTTTTTCCTGCAATGCCGAAATCGTTGCGCATTCGAACTGGCTCAACGCGTGTTGTACCCGGCGCTTGATCGAAGCGCCTGAATAGTCGCGAAAATCATAGCTGTACTTGAGGTAGATCGCCTCAATCAACAACCGTAATTCGATTTCGCTATTTCGATGCACTGAATTCTCGCGTTCCACTAAATCCTTTCCATCTTCGGTAACCACACGCGAATCAACGAGAACAAGCGATCCAGGTCGATGGGCTTGGCCAGATAATCGTTGGCGCCCGCCTGCAGGCAGCGTTCCTGATCGTCCTTCATGGCTTTGGCCGTCACCGCAATGATCGGCAGTTTACGCCAGCGCGGATTCTTGCGAATTTCAATGGTGGCTTCGAAACCATCCATTTCCGGCATCATTACGTCCATCAGCACCAGGTCGATGTCCTCGACTTCATTCAGCCTCTCAATCGCTTCGCGACCGTTACGACCGATCACCACGACTGCACCTTTTGTCTCCAGCGCACTGGTCAGGGCGAAAATGTTGCGCACATCGTCGTCCACCAGCAGCACTTTGCGTCCCTCGAAGACCTTGTCGCGGCTGCGCGCCGTCTTGAGCATCTTCTGCCGTTCATGGGACAACTGCGATTCGACTTTGTGCAGAAAGAGTGTCACCTCATCGAGCAAGCGTTCCGGCGAGCGCGCGCCCTTGATGATAATCGAGCGCGAGTACTTGCGCAGATCGGCTTCTTCGTCGCGGGTCAGGTTGCGCCCGGTATAGACGATGACGGGCGGAAACGAGCAGATATCCTCGGTGGACATGCGTTTGAGCAGGTCGTTGCCGAGCATGTCAGGCAGCTTCAGGTCGATGACCATGCAGTCGAAGATTGTCGTGCGCAACAGCTCCAGCGCGTCCTGCGCCAGACCGACAGCGGTGATTTCAATATCGTCATCACCGATCAGCCGAGCGATGCTTTCACGCTGCAAATCGTCGTCTTCGACCAGCAGCACGCGTTTGACCTTCTGGGTCAGTTTGGCTTCGAGACGGGCAAACACGTCCTTGAGCTCTTCACGGGTGGTCGGTTTGACCGCATAGCCGATGGCGCCCATGTGCATCGCCGCTTCGACACGATCTTCGACCGAAATCACATGCACCGGGATGTGCCGGGTTTCGGCGTGTTCTTTCAGGCGCTGTAGCACCGTCAGCCCGGAATGGTCGGGCAGACGCATGTCCAGCAAGATCGCGTCCGGCACGAACTCTTTGGCCAGGTCATAACCTTCATCCGCACCATGGGCTACAAGGCACTGGTAGCCGAGTTCGTGGGCCAGGTCGTAGAGGATGTGCGCAAAGTTCGGTTCATCTTCCACCACCAGAATGCAGCGGGTGGCGAATGGCGCGTTATTGCGGTCATCGGCAAAACGCGGGATAGGCTGCGCAGCCATGGGCGAAACCACCACCGCAGGCGCCAATGCCGCCGTCGATGTCTGTGGCGGCGGCGTGAACGTCAGAAGCTCGGTCGAGACTTCACTGAACTCGTTGTATTGCTGCGGCAACACCAGTGTGAAGACACTGCCCTGCCCCGGCACGCTGCTGACGCTGATCGAGCCGCCCAGCAGCGTCGCCAGATCCCGGGAAATCGACAAGCCCAGACCGGTGCCGCCGTACTTGCGGTTGGTGGTGCCATCAGCCTGACGGAACGCCTCGAAAATACTTTCCTGCTGATCCGCCGCAATACCGATACCCGAATCACGCACGATGAAGGCAATGTGATCGTTGGGTTGACCGCTGATGGTCAGGCTGACAGCGCCCTGTTCGGTGAACTTCAAGGCGTTGGACAGCAGGTTCTTGATCACCTGTTCCAAACGCTGGCGGTCAGTAAACAACAACGTCGGCGCATCCGGGAGCAGATCGACGCTGAACGTCAGTCGCTTATCTGCCGCCATGGGTTCGAACACGCTGCGCAGGCCGTCGGCCAGACGCGCCACGCTGGTGTTTTCCGCAATCACTTCAAGCTTTCCGGCCTCGACCTTGGAGATATCGAGGATGTCGTTGATCAGGTTGAGCAAGTCATTGCCGGCAGAGTAGATCGACTCGGCAAACTTGACCTGTTCGGCACTGAGATTGTCCTGTGGGTTTTCTGCGAGCAATTTGGCCAGGATTAACGAACTGTTCAACGGCGTGCGCAGTTCGTGGGACATGTTGGCGAGGAACTCGGACTTGTACTTGCTCGAACGCTGCAACTCTTCGGCGCGCTCTTCGAGTTGCACCTGAGCCTGATTCAATTCGGTGTTCTTCAGATCCATGGCATCACGCTGCTCGGCCAGAGCGTGTGCCTGTTCGGCGAGCTGCTCGTTGGTCTGCTCAAGCTCCACTTGCTGGGTTTCAAGATGCGCCTGGGATTCCTTGAGGATCCGTGACTGCTCTTCCAGCTCTTCGTTGGCGGTTTTCAACTCTTCCTGTTGCACCTGCAACTCTTCGTTGAGCTGCTGGGTTTCGGCCAGCACTTCCTGCAAGCGTTGACGGTAGCGTGCGGCTTCGATGGACGTGCCAATATTGCCGGCAATCAGCTCCAGCAATTCGATATCACGATCGGTGAGTGGACGCAAAAAGCCCAACTCGATCACGCCGTTGACCCGTTCATCGTCACTGGTTGGCACCACAAGCACGCTATGTGGCAGGCCTTCACCCAGACCAGAACTGACTTTGAAGTAATCGGCGGGTACCGAATCGAGGCGTATCAGTCGCGCTTGCTGCGCCACCTGACCCACGATGCCTTCGCCGCTGTAAATCGACTGTTCCTGCCCTTCCTGCTCGCGGGAGAAGCCGTAAGTTGCCACGCGCTTCAAACCGCCGTGCTCCTCACGCACGTACAGTGCCGCCACGGCAGTGCCCAGGTATTGCGCGCAGAACTGCAGGATATTGCGACCCAACAGATTGAGTGTCAGTTGCCCAAGCACCTGCTCGGCCAACTCGGTCTGGCCGTTGCGCAACCATGCTTGCTGCTCCAGACGCTTGGCACTCGCTTGCTGCGCGGCGAGGTTGGCGCTGTAGCTGTTGGACAGATTGAGCAAATCACGACGACCGATATAAGCCAGTAGCCCGCTGATGCCGGCAACAAACAGCAGATAAAGGGTAATGCTCCAGATCGTGGTGTGGCGCACGTCTTCGTTGCGCGAGGCACGCAACTGCTGCTCCATGTCGATCACGTCTTCGAACTGCTTGCGGATCTCGTCGGTCAGGCGCTTGCCGCGCCCGGCCTGGACCGCCGCTTTATAGTCACCGCTGGAACGCTGCAAATCGATCATCGATTTTGCATAGTTTGCCCACTCGGTCTGCAACGCCTGAAGACGACGCAAACGATCAGTCTGCACCGGGTTGTCGGCAGTCAACTCAAGCAAGGTTTCGAGCGCCACGTTGACTCGCGGTTTGGCTGTTTCGTAGGGATCAAGGAAATGCTCATCACCGCTGAGCAAGAAACCGCGCATGCCGGTTTCCAGGTCCACGGTGAGCTTCACCGCTTCGTTGGCGTTATTGATCACGCGGTCGGTGTGCTCGACCCACTGGATGACCGACAGCAGATAAGTGATCAGCGACACGAAGAACACCGCACTGAGCACGCCAACACCCAGCGGCAGGCTGACGTTGCGACTCAGGAGTTTGCGGAACCGTTGCTCATCAACCGAAGACGGAGAGGACATGTGGCAGCCTTGTCGAACTGTTGAAAATCACAGAGTTTGCCCCAAAACGGCAAGGTGGATCTATTTTTCTGACTGTTTGAGCAGCAAATTCCTACAAATGCCCGCGTCTTGCGTCACGCCAACAGTTATCCTTGCTCGCCCGTATGCAGCTAATCTTTTTTGTATCGATCCGGGAACTTGTGGCTATGCGCCACTTACTCATGCATGAGCCCATCACATCTGATCGGCTGACGCCCCTGAATCCCACCCTTGAGAGCTTTTATTATGTCCGCCAACGCATCCACCATCCTTGTAGTCGAAGACGATGCCATCGTGCGCATGCTGATCATCGATGTGCTGGAGGAACTGGATTTCAAGGTACTGGAAGCGGAGGGTGGCGAGCAGGCGCTGAAGCTTCTTAATGATGAGGCTCAACACATTGACTTGATGATGACCGATGTGGGCCTGCCGGGTATGGATGGTCGTGAACTGGCCAATCAAGCACGCCTGTTGCGGCCTGCTCTGCCAATCCTGTTTGCCAGTGGATACGCGGAAAACATCGAAGTAACGGCGGGTATGCAAGTCATTGGCAAACCCTTTTCGATTGACCAGTTGAGGGACAAGGTCAAAGGCATTCTGGAACGCTGAAAACCGGCTCTGCCGCTTGGGTTCATGAACACCTTTGAAACCTGTCTGCCGCGTTTATCCGGGGTACCAGAGTGGACGAGCCCTCTGATTGCTCAAGTCTTAACCACTCGTGCGATCGCGCTTGGCTTTTTGCCGCTCTCTGAAGGCGGTGATGTCATCGATACTCACCTTCCCTGGCGCCGGTTGTGCAGGCGCCCGGACAGACTGCTGAGCAGCCGCACTACTTTCCTGAGCGCTTACCGATTCGTTACCGAAATCAAGATTGGAGAATAATTCCTCACCGTCCAGTGGCTCGCGGAATTTGTGACCCACCTCTCGCCCCCCACCTGCAAACAGACTGGCATCGCTTGCTGCAATCGCCCGGTTGATTGCCTTGGGGTTCGAAATGAACTTTCCATGCGAATCGTAAGCTCCCAGAATCAAGCCCGGCGGCAGATCGACGGCATAATTGATTTCCAAAGGGGGTAGAGTCTTCAGGCCCGAATGCGGCCGAAAGGCAAGTTCGGTATTGGCATATAAATGAAAACCTTCCATCTGCCGTGCGTCGATGAAATAGGTGTATCCACCTTTCTGGCCGCCATAAACAAAAGCGCCGGCACCGTCCTTTTTATAGAAAGCAGAAGTGGAAATACCCGCGCCGTCGGGGCTGAGCGCGTCGTGGGCACCGCCATAGCCGCCTTTCAAACCATTGACCTGGTCAAGGTGTTTGATTCGAACGCGTTGACTGAATCCCCTCTCGAAAATGATTGACGGATCGCGCATATCACCACGGAAAACGAAGCCCTGATAAACGAAGCCCTTTTCCGGACCAGAAAGGCGCACAACCTGAGTATCGGTCGCCAATGTCTGTGCCACGCCTGGCCCTGAGGCCAGCTCATCCAGATAACCGGCCACTAGCAAACCTTTGCCAGCCTCGGGGATTTCCTTTCCGGTGGTGCTCGCCAACTGTCGACGAAGACGCGTAGCCGATCCGCGAAAAACGGAGGGACGATTGCTGTTTTTGAGCGCCAGGACAACTCGCTTGCCAATCTCCTTCTTGGCGACTTTCGACAATGCTCTACCGACGAGCTTTTCAGCAATAGGCCCCGCCAGTTCGGCCAACACGCCGATCGCCGCGCTGATCCTCAGGCGCTCTGCTTCAGAGGGGTCATCCGATATTTCGGCGCGGATCAAGTCCGTCGCAGAACTACCGAGCCCCACCAGGAAAGGAATCAACATACGTATCGGAGCGGAAGCAAACGCTCCCGTCCCGCCGTAAGGCAAAGAGGCGGTAAACGCAATAATCTGCAGAAGATATCCCGCAGCCTCCAAGGCAAAATCGGTCCAGCGTTCGGCCTGTGTCGAAACCAGCGTATCAATATCGGCCAGCCCCCGTTTGATCTGGCGATCGAATAAATCCTGACCTATATCCGAACTGGATCGAAACACCAACTCCCGATAGTTTGGACGTGTCGCAAAAAGGGGGAATTCCATCCCCCGATACTTGAAATCATGGACATAAGATTTTTGCTGGTCACGCAGAGCAACGCGCTTTAACAAGCGCTTCTGAAAATCAACATTGCTCTCTACGAACTTGCCTCTTGCGTCATGACCGGCGGGAAACTCGAAGGCTGCACTGTCTTCACCGAGGAAGAACACCACGCCTCGATCCAGATTCCCTCGACCGATAAACACGGCGTTATCGACTCTCAAGTCGGGATCGCTGTGCAAGTTGATAAGCCGCGGTTTTATCAGGCCTTTGAGGTATTCGTAAGCGACGATCTGATCTTCAACGGCACGCGTACCACTCTTGATAAACTCTACAACCAACTTGTTCAACTCTGCTTTTTTTAACAACCTACCGAAAGCGCTAACAGCTGGATTTTGCAGCCGGTCGCTCACATAGAGCTTGAAGTCAGTCTGATAATCCGCGTCATTGAAAACAGCGACCAATTCGGAAGGATAATAGTCTGGCCATTTTACTTCTTTCCCGTAGAAGCCTTTTAGTTGCCGCAGGTGATAGTCCGTACAGATCTCCGCCAAGGTGAATTCTTTCTCTTCCCAGACGACAGGCTTTTTAGTGCTCGTCAGCGAGTCGCTGCGCGTGGGGGGCTCCAGCGCGTAATATTTAACCGCTATGCGGCTGTCATATTGAATGCGCTCACGCGTCTCTTCATCGGACACAATACTCACTATGGCTTCATCAATGCACTCACGAATAAAGTAGGCAGGATCAAAACTCACTGGATCCGTGATGACGGCACAACCCGCTAATATTTCTCCAGCCAATTTATTTACATCAACACCATCAACCACACCTTGCTCAGGCATGGCCAGGCTGACCGTTTCCGTTCTGGGTGCTGCCAAAACGGTTTCCAAATCTGCCAATGGATCCAGCAACCACAACAACGAATCGTCGGCATCATCGTAAATGCCTGGCAACTGCTTATTCATGTTTTTCTCCCCGCACAGCATAAAATGCGAACTGCACTTACTTAACTACTGTGGACGACCAAGAAACTACCAATCTCCCCCAAAGTTACATAGGCTATAGTTATTAGCAATCTTTACATCACTGATCGGAGAGCAATACACAAACGTTAGCTTCCATCGCTGTTCAATGGGCAAACGCTTATGGACAAGATACCAAAGAATGTTTTACTTCGAAGGCCAGGCGCGAGCAGCCATCTCTGTGGTTTAATTGCGCCCTTTTTTTGCCTACCTGTCTGCTGCCGAGGATCACACTCATGATTCAGCCCACCGTCACCAAAGTTCTGGTCATCGGCTACGTCTGGCCCGAGCCCCGTTCTTCGGCAGCAAGCGGGCACGTCATGCAGATCCTCGACACCTTTGTGCAGCAAGGTTGGGACATCACTTTCAGCAGCCCCGCCAGCCCCGGAGCACATAAAGCCGACCTTGGCGCGCTGGGCATCCGCGAAGTGTCGATCGCACTGAACAACAGCAGCTTCGATATGTTCATCAGCGAGCTGCGTCCGGATATCGTGCTGTTCGACCAGTTCATGATGGAAGAGCAGTTCGGCTGGCGCGTCGAAAAATACTGTCCTGACGCCCTGCGGGTGCTGGAAACGTCAGATCTGCAAAGCTTGCGCCATGCCCGTCACCAGCGACTCAAGGAGCGGTTGAAAGTCTCTGCCGATCAGGATGACTTCAGCGTTTTGTTTGCGCCGGCCTTGCGCGAAGAATTCGAATTGATGGCCACCACCGATCTGGCCAAACGGGAAGTGGCGGCGCTGTATCGTTGCGACCTGAATCTGATGATCTCCGAAGTAGAAATCGAGTTGTTGGTCAAACAATTCGGATTGCCACGCGAGTTGCTGCATTGGTGCCCATTGATGGTGGAGTTGCCAACCACTGAACCGAAGGCGTTTGAGGCTCGGGCGCACTTTCTCAGCATCGGTAACTTTCGTCATGCGCCTAACTGGGACGCCGTACTCTGGATGAAGTCCACGATCTGGCCACTCATCCGTCAACAACTGCCGGATGCGCAGTTACACATCTATGGCGCCTACACGCCCCCTAAAGCCATGGCATTGCATAATGCTGCGCAGGGTTTTCACATAATGAACTGGGCGGAGGACGCGTTACAGGTCATGTCAGCGGCACGGGTATGTCTGGCACCGCTGCGTTTTGGCGCCGGCATCAAGGGAAAACTGGTGGACGCCATGCTGTGCGGCACGCCCAGCGTCACCACCCCCATTGGCGCGGAAGGCATGCATGACGAGGAACCCTGGCCGGGCGCGATCACCCGCAGCGCAGTGCAATTGGCCGACGCCGCCGTACGGCTTTATCGCTGCCCGGCAGATTGGCAAGCAGCCCACCTGGCCGGAACAGCGCTGCTCGGCAAGCGTTACCAACGGGCAACACACGCGCCGGCGCTAATTGAAAAACTGCGTGATTGCCAAAAACACTTACATGAACGCAGGACCCGAAACTTTATTGGGAGCATGCTGCGCCATCACGCTCATAAAAGTACTCAATATATGGCTCAGTGGATTGAAGCAAAAAACCGCGATACCCAGCCGACCCGTAACGCGTGAATCCGCACGACCACACAACTCGCATTAATATAGAGATTGCACCATCAAACCCTGATACCTATAAACAGCCTGCATGTCATTTCAGATAGCACAACTATCAACACATGCAGGACACACCACATGAATAATGGATACATTGAAAGACTCTCCAGCCATGACTGGATGAGTAAAACACCGGGCATTGACAACTTGTCACTGCGCGAATTGACATTACCGGGTGCGCATAATGCCGGGTGTGACTGGAACGCCTCTTACGATCGACTGATCCAATGTCCAAACTGGCTGATCTGTCAGTTACTCCCTGTAAACTGGCCACTTCCTGGCGCGAACTGGCTGGCATGTCAGGATGTCTCTTTTGCTGGCCAACTGAATCGTGGCGCCCGAGCACTCGACCTTCGATTATTTTATGACAGCCAAGCGAGAGGTATTGAACGGTTCAGATTCCAACATGGTGGCTATTGTTCCTCCCGCACGCTTGACGACCTTGTTCGTGACGTCAAGGAGTTCCTTCAAAAAAATCCGGACGAGTTCATCATTCTGGACTTTCATGAACTGAAAAGTGGTGCAACTGGGTTCAATTACGACGAATTTAAACAGGTGATCCTGCGCACGCTGGGCGAGCAACTCATTCCAGTGGAATCTCTGCATCTGACCCTGGGTCAATTGAAGGCACGTGCGCCGCGGCAACGGATATTACTGGCTGCGCCTGTATCAGGAAGTACAGACGATAACCGGATTCATGATGCAGTGATTCATCGGTGGATCGGGCAATCCATTGTCGACGCTTCTGACCTGCACCGCTACATCGACCGGGTTTTAAGCAAGCCCCCGGACAAACGATGGCTTTGGTCGCTCTCCGCAACGTGCTATACGCTCGGCGGGCCACAACGCATTCTCGGCCATCTGGACACCTGGTTTCACCCTTCCAGCACCGACTGGGCTAAAAGATGCAACATTATCAATTTTGATTTCATTGAAAACGCCAGGATTGTATCGCATTGCAAAAATGCCAATATCGAGAAAGCCGTTGAAAAAGCCAAAACAACACAACCAACAAACTAGGAGGCTCCACCAACACCCTAACTGTTAAATAACTTGCATTCAAACAAGCATTGGCTGATCAAACGCCATCCACTATAAACATCCTGCACGTCGAAACGTCGACCTACCATTATTAATACTGCCGGATGTACAACATGAATGATTTCCAATCGAACGACTTACCCCTGACTCAATGGATAACTGCAACCCCGCAGATCGACAATCTGTCACTGCGTGAATTGACACTACCCGGCGCCCATAATGCCGGCTGTGACTGGGAAGCTTCCTTCTCCTTGTTCCCGGGAAAGAACTGGCTCGCGTGCCAGGACATTTCTTTTTATTCGCAACTCAATCGTGGCGCCAGAGCGCTGGACGCACGATTGATTTATGACAAAGAAGGCCAGGGTCTGGAAAAGTTTCGCTTTCAGCACAACGGCTATCGCTCCAATCGCAACCTTGGCGATCTCATGCTCGCGGTCCAGGCGTTTTTGGAAAGAAGTCCCAATGAATTCATCATTCTGGACTTCCATGAACTCAAGGGAGGCAGCAGTGAATTCAATCACGAAGAATTCAAACAGTTAATGCTGAAACATCTGGGCGAGCGGATGATTGTGCAGGAAAACGCAGGTTTGACACTAGGTCAGTTAAAAGACATCAGCCCCCTGCAAAGGATCCTGGTGGCGGCCCCCATGAGCTGGGACACTCGAGACCACCGCTTTCATGAACAGATCCAACACAAATGGATTGGCCAGTCGCTGGTCACTGTTTCTGACCTGCACCGTTACATCACAGAGGTTTTAGACAGCCCACCGACCCAGTGGCGACTCTGGTCGCTGTCTGCGACGAGCTATACAGTCGGTGGCCCGCAGCGAATTCTGAATGAACTGGACACCTGGTTTGACCCCACCCAAACGGACTGGGCGAAGAAGTGCAACATCATTAACTTCGACTTTATAAAAAACTCGAACATCGTGTCTTTTTGCCAAATGGCCAATCTGGAAAAAGCCATCGAGAAGTCGACGCTGGTACTTCGTGCACAGCCCGCTTGAGCCCGGTCAGAGCATGCGGTCAGAGCGAACTGGCACATCACACGTCGAACGAGGCATGATCAGCAGGCGATAACAACAAAGTAGCAGGCCATGAACCGAACCGCCCGCGTGACCGACCCTTCTTACGAGTTGATGGATGACCACAACGGGTTGTCCATCATCTACCGCCAGCACGGCTTCCCCTGCCCGCTGGTGCGTTGGCATTTCCACAAGGAATACGAACTGCACCTGATCGTCGCCAGCTCAGGCAAGGTGTTCATTGGCGACTACATCGGCAACTTCTATCCCGAAACCCTGTTTCTCACCGGCCCCAACCTGCCGCACAACTGGATCAGCCAGGTGGCCGAACACGAAGTGGTCGAGAAGCGCGACATGCTGGTCAATTTCACGGATGAGTTGTTCGAGAGCGGCCATCAGGTGTTCACCGAACTGAAAACCCTGGCACCGCTGTTGGAGCGAGCTCAGTACGGCATCGAATTCCGCTGCAAACGGACGATCCGTCAGGCCATGGCGCTGATGCAGCGGATCGCCGACACTCAGGGGATTACCCGCCTCGGACACTTTTTCATCCTGATGGAATTGCTCGCCGCCAGCGATGATTTTCAGTTGTTGTCCGGCGCCACCACGCCGCAATTGGCGGATGAGCACAACATCGACCGCACCAACCGCGCTGTTGATTACATCTTCAGCCACTACGCCCGGGATATTTCACTGGAGGAAGTCGCCGAGCATCTGGGCATGACGCCGACCTATTTCAGCCGTGTGTTCAAACAGGCGACCGGGCGCAACTTCATCGAATTCGTCAATCGCCTGCGCATCAGCAAGTCCTGCGAACTGCTGGCCGATGGCGACAAACCAGTAACTGACGTGTGTTTTGAGTCGGGCTTCAACAACATTTCCAACTTCAATCGGCGGTTTCAGCAACTCAAGGGCATGACGCCCTCGCATTATCGACGCCTCGCCGTGCAGCGCCTGACCGAACAGAACCACACCTGACACTTCCTACAGGCTTTGTTCTGTTTTTGGCTCACAACCTGTACGTATCCGACACCCTCCCTTCGCTGAAATCCCCTGCCCTGCGTTAATCGCCCCAAAGCCCAGTGCAAGAAAGTATCGATCAGAGTGCGACGGATGATTTGTCAGTCCGTCGATTGAAGGCTGTAATCAGCGCACATTCTTCCTGCACAGGAAGACACAAAAACAATAACTGTCCTTCTGCCTCCCTCCGGACGCAGAAAAGGAGTGCACGATGCAACCCACTGCAAAAGCTCTGCTTGCCCTCACCTGCATGACCCTCAGCAGCGTCAGCCTTGGCGCCCAGACCCTGACCATCGCCACCGTGAACAACAGCGACATGATTCGCATGCAAAAGCTCTCGAAAACCTTCGAGACCGAGCATCCGGACATCAAGCTCAATTGGGTGGTACTGGAAGAAAACGTCCTGCGCCAACGCCTGACCACCGACATCGCCACCCAGGGTGGCCAGTTCGACGTGTTGACCATCGGCATGTACGAAGCGGCACTGTGGGGCGCCAAGGGCTGGCTGGAACCGATGAAGGATCTGCCGGCCAGTTACGCCCTCGACGACGTGTTCCCGTCGGTGCGCGAAGGCCTGTCGGTCAAGGGTTCGCTGTACGCCTTGCCGTTCTATGCCGAAAGCTCGATCACCTATTACCGCACCGATCTGTTCAAGGAAGCCGGCCTGACCATGCCCGAGCGTCCGACCTGGGAGCAGATTGCAGGCTTCGCCGAAAAACTCACCCACAAAGACAAAGAGCAGTACGGCATCTGCCTGCGTGGCAAAGCCGGTTGGGGCGAGAACATGGCGCTGGTCACCACCATCGCCAACGCTTATGGCGCACGCTGGTTCGATGAAAAATGGCAGCCGCAATTCAACGGCCCTGAGTGGAAAAACGCGCTGAACTTCTACGTCAACACCATGAAGAAATCCGGCCCGCCGGGTGCGTCCAGCAACGGTTTCAACGAAAACCTCGCCTTGTTCAACAGCGGCAAATGCGCAATCTGGGTCGATGCCAGCGTCGCCGGCTCGTTTGTGACCGACAAGACTCAGAGCAAGGTCGCTGATCACGTCGGCTTCACCTTTGCGCCCCATCAGGTCACCGACAAAGGTTCGGCATGGCTGTATTCGTGGGCGCTGGCGATTCCGACCAGCTCCAAAGCCAAAGACGCCGCGAAAGAATTCAGTGCTTGGGCGACCTCCAAAGAGTACGGCGAACTGGTAGCCAAAACCGACGGTATCGCCAACGTACCGCCAGGCACGCGTGCCTCGACCTACAGCGATGCCTACATGAGCGCCGCGCCGTTCGCCAAAGTGACGCTGGAATCGCTCAAGGCGGCGGACCCGAGCAAACCGACGCTAAAGCCGGTGCCTTACATCGGTATTCAATTGGTGACCATTCCTGAGTTCCAGGCCGTCGGTACCCAGGTCGGCAAGCTGTTCTCGGCGGCATTGATCGGCCAGACCACGGTGGATCAAGCCTTGGAAGCCGCCCAGCAAACCACCGAACGCGCGATGAAGCGCGCCGGTTATCCCAAGTAATCCGTAAGGCTCGCTCCTGCCTCCTGTGGCAGCGAGCCTGCTCGCGAAGGCGTCGTACCAGCCAATACACATGGCACTGATCCACCGCTTTCGCGAGCAGGCTCGCTTCCACATGGGATCTCCATAGGTCTGTATGACTCGGTTGTGATCACCATGAATACTTCAACTGCCAAAGCCCACATCGACCTCGCCCAGCCACAGCGCAAAAGCCGTTTGGCCAATCCCGGCTGGTTTCTGGTCAGCCCTTCAGTGGCCCTGTTGCTGCTCTGGATGATTGTGCCGCTGGGCATGACCGTCTACTTCTCGTTGATCCGCTACAACCTGCTTTACCCCGGTGAAAACCAGTTCGTCGGGCTTGAGAACTTCACTTACTTCCTGACCGACTCCGGCTTCCTGCCCGGCGCCACCAATACGTTGTTGCTGGTCGGCAGTGTGTTGCTGATCAGCGTGGTGTTCGGTGTATTGATCAGCGCTCTGCTTGAAGCCAGCGAGTTCCTCGGTCGCGGAATCGTGCGGGTGATGCTGATTTCGCCGTTCTTCATCATGCCCACGGTCGGCGCTCTGATCTGGAAGAACCTGATCTTTCATCCGGTCTCCGGAATCCTCGCCTACGTCTGGAAGCTGTTCGGCGCGCAGCCGGTGGACTGGCTGGCGCACTACCCGCTGCTGTCGATCATCATCATTGTCTCGTGGCAATGGCTGCCCTTCGCCATCCTGATTCTGATGACCGCCATGCAGTCCCTCGACCAGGAACAAAAAGAAGCGGCGCGCCTGGACGGCGCTGGCCCCGTCGCGATCTTCTGGCACCTGACCCTGCCGCACCTCGCCCGGCCGATTGCCGTGGTGGTGATGATCGAAACGATCTTTCTGCTGTCGGTATTCGCCGAAATTTTCACCACCACCAACGGTGGCCCTGGCTACGCCTCGACCAACCTGGCCTACCTGATCTACAACCAGGCACTGGTGCAGTTCGACGTTGGCATGGCCTCGGCGGGCGGTTTGATTGCCGTGGTCATCGCCAACATCGCCGCGATCATTCTGGTGCGGATGATCGGCAAAAACCTGACTGACAAAGCCTGAGGCCTGCCATGACTCTTCAACAATCCCGCCGGCTGCAAAGCCTGCTGCTCGGCACCCTGGCCTGGGCCATCGCGATCGTGATTTTCTTCCCGATCTTCTGGATGGTGCTGACCAGTTTCAAGAGCGAAATCGACGCGTTTGCCACGCCGCCACAGTTCATCTTCACGCCGACGCTGGAGAACTACCTGCACATCAACGAGCGCAGCGACTACTTCAGTTTCGCCTGGAACTCGGTGGTGATTTCCTTCAGCGCCACCGCCCTGTCCCTGCTGATCGCGGTGCCGGCGGCGTACTCGATGGCGTTCTACGAAACCCAGCGCACCAAAGGCACGCTGCTGTGGATGCTCTCCACCAAAATGCTGCCGCCGGTGGGCGTGCTGATGCCGATCTACCTGCTGGCCAAGAGTTTCGGCCTGCTCGACACGCGCACGGCCCTGATCGTCATCTACACGCTGATCAACCTGCCCATCGTGGTCTGGATGATTTACACCTACTTCAAGGACATTCCCAAAGACATCCTCGAAGCCGCCCGGCTCGACGGCGCCACGCTGTGGCAGGAAATGGTTCGCGTACTGCTGCCGATCGCCAAGGGCGGCCTGGCCTCGACGGTGCTGCTGTCGCTGATCCTGTGCTGGAACGAGGCTTTCTGGTCGCTGAACCTGACCTCGTCAAAAGCCGCACCACTGACCGCGCTGATCGCCTCGTATTCGAGTCCCGAAGGGTTGTTCTGGGCCAAGTTGTCGGCAGTCTCGACCCTGGCGTGTGCGCCGATCCTGATCTTCGGCTGGATCAGCCAAAAACAACTGGTGCGCGGTTTGTCGTTCGGCGCCGTGAAATGAATCTATCCAACCCAACGCAATGTCCCGTGGGAGCGGGCTTGCTCGCGAAAGCGCAGTGTCATCCACCCTTGATACCGACTGACACGACCGCTTCGCGAACAAGCCCGCTCCCACCAAAAGCTTGCCCGGTGCAATTGAAATAACTCAAGCGGAGGCCCCCATGGCCAACCTGAAAATCAAGAATCTGCAAAAAGGCTTCGAAGGTTTTTCCATCATCAAGGGCATCGACCTGGAAGTGAACGACAAAGAGTTCGTGGTCTTCGTCGGCCCGTCCGGTTGCGGCAAATCCACGCTGCTGCGTCTGATCGCCGGCCTTGAAGAAGTCAGTGGCGGCACCATCGAACTGGATGGCCGCGACATCACCGAAGTCAGCCCGGCCAAACGCGATCTGGCGATGGTGTTCCAGACCTACGCGCTGTATCCGCACATGACGGTGAAAAAGAACATGTCGTTCGCCCTCGATCTGGCCGGCGTGCCCAAAGCCGAAGTTGAGAAAAAAGTCGGCGAAGCGGCGCGCATCCTTGAGCTGGGGCCGTTGCTGGAGCGCAAGCCGAAACAACTCTCCGGTGGTCAGCGTCAGCGCGTAGCGATTGGCCGCGCCATCGTGCGCAACCCGAAAATTTTCCTCTTCGATGAACCACTGTCCAACCTCGACGCGGCCCTGCGGGTGCAGATGCGCCTGGAACTGCTGCGCCTGCACAAAGACTTGCAAGCGACCATGATCTACGTCACCCACGATCAGGTTGAAGCCATGACCATGGCTGACAAAGTCGTGGTACTGAATGGTGGCAAGATCGAGCAAGTGGGCTCTCCGCTGGACCTGTATCACAACCCCGCCAACCTGTTCGTCGCCGGTTTCCTCGGCACGCCGAAGATGGGTTTCCTCAAGGGCAAGATCGCCCGGGTCGATGGACAACACTGCGAAGTGGCGCTGGACGCGGGGACGCGTATCACGCTGCCCTTCAACGCCGCCCATCTGAGCGTTGGCAGCGACGTGACCCTCGGCATCCGCCCCGAACACCTGGAACTGGCGCAACCGGGCGACTGCACCCTGCACGTCACCGCTGACGTCAGCGAGCGCTTGGGCAGCGACACGTTCTGCCACGTCAAAACCAATGCCGGCGAAGCCCTGACCATGCGTGTACGCGCAGACCTGGCCAGCCGTTATGGCGAGCAGCTGAACTTGTGTCTGGACGCCGCCCACTGCCACTTATTCGATGCCGAAGGTCTGGCGTTGACCCGTCCGCTACGCGCTGCGGCCTGATTGTCGAGACTATCCGATGAAACTGAACGAACAGAACCTCAACCGCCTCGCTCCTGAGGTGAAACTGCCCGCCTACAACCTCAGCGACACCCGTCAGGGCATTGCTCACATTGGCGTCGGTGGATTTCATCGCGCGCATCAGGCGTATTACACCGACGCGCTGATGAACACCGGCGAAGCGCTGGACTGGGCGATTTGCGGCGTTGGCCTGCGCGACGAAGACCGCCGCGCCCGCGATGATCTCAAGGAGCAGGATTACCTGTTCACGCTGTTCGAACTCGGCGATAGCGACGACACCGAAGTCCGTGTGATCGGTGCGATCAGCGACATGCTGTTGGCCGAGGACGGTGCTCAGGCCCTCATCGAAAAACTCGCCGATCCGCAGATCCGCATCGTCTCGCTGACCATCACCGAAGGTGGCTATTGCATCGACGACAGCAACGGTGAGTTCATGGCGCACTTGCCGCAGATTCAATACGATCTGGCACACCCTCAAGCCCCGAAAACCGTCTTCGGTTTCCTTTGCGCAGCGCTGGAGAAACGCCGTGGCGCCGGCACGGCGGCGTTCACGATCATGTCCTGCGATAACCTGCCCCACAACGGCGCCGTCACCCGCAAAGCGTTGCTCACGTTCGCCATGTTGCGCGACCCCATGCTGCGCGACTGGATCGAGCAGAACGTCAGTTTCCCCAACGCCATGGTTGACCGCATCACGCCGATGACCAGCACCGCGCATCGCCTGCAACTGGCGGACAAGCACGGCGTGGACGATGCCTGGCCGGTGGTTTGCGAGCCGTTTGTGCAGTGGGTGCTGGAAGACAGGTTCGTCAACGGCCGTCCGGCCTGGGAAAAGGTCGGTGTGCAGTTCACCGACGACGTTTCGCCGTACGAAGAAATGAAGATCAAACTGCTCAATGGCAGCCATCTGGCGCTGACTTATCTGGGCTTTTTGAAGGGTTATCGCTTTGTCCACGAGACCATGAATGACCCGCTGTTCGTGCGGTACATGCGCGCTTACATGGATCAGGATGTCACGCCGCAACTGGCGCCAGTGCCCGGCATTGATCTGAGCGAATACAAGGACACACTGGTAGCGCGGTTCTCCAATCAGGCGATTGCCGATCAGCTTGAACGGGTGTGTTCGGACGGGTCGTCGAAGTTTCCCAAGTTCACGATTCCGACGATCAATCGGTTGATTGCTGATGGCCAGGACACCAAACGCGCAGCCTTGGTCGTTGCTGCGTGGGCCCTGTATTTGAAGGGCATGGATGAGAACGGCGACACCTATTCGATTCCAGATCCGCGCGCGGCGTTTTGTCAGGGGCTGGTGGCGGACGATGCGTTGATCTCTCAGCGATTATTGGCGGTCGAGGAGATTTTTGGCACGGCGATCCCGCGTTCGGCGGCGTTTGTCGCGGCGTTCGAGTGGTGCTGCGAGAGTTTGCGCGAAGTGGGTGTTTCGCGAACATTGGAACGGGTGCTGGCCTGAATCGAGCGGTGAGACGACTGACGCCCTCGCGAGCAAGCCCGCTCCCACATTTTGAACTGCGCGCCCTTGTGGGGGCGAGCCTGCTGGCAGACCTGAGACCCTGAGGACATTCCTGTGACAACCCGACAACGCTTCCTGGGCATCGACTGCGGCACCCAAGGCACCAAAGCAATCATCCTGGATGCCACCAGCGGCCAAGTCCTCGGCCAGGGCGCCGCCGCACACACGATGATCAGCGGCGCCAACGGTCGCCGCGAGCAAGACACGCAGCAATGGCTGCAAGCCTTCGCCCTCGCCACCCGCCGCGCACTCTTGGCGGCGAATATCGACGGTCAGTCGATTCTCGGCATTGGCGTGTCAGGCCAGCAACACGGTTTGGTATTGCTCGACGATCAAGGCGAAGTGTTGCGCCCGGCCAAACTCTGGTGCGACACCGAAAGCAGCGCCGAAAATGATCGACTGCTCACCCATCTGGGCGGCGAGAAAGGCTCGCTGGAACGCCTCGGCGTGGTCATCGCGCCGGGCTACACCGTGTCGAAACTGCTTTGGACCAAAGAACAGCATCCGGCGGTATTTGCGCGCATATCGCGAATTCTGCTGCCCCACGACTACCTCAATTACTGGCTTACCGGCCGCGCGTGCAGCGAATACGGCGACGCCTCGGGCACCGGTTATTTCAACGTACGCACCCGCCAGTGGGACTTGCAACTGCTGCGCGACATCGACGCCAGCGGACGCCTGCAAGCAGCGCTGCCGGAGTTGATCGACGCACACGAAGCGGTGGGGACCCTCCTCCCAGCCATCGCCGAACAACTGGGCCTGAACCCCAACGCACTGATCTCCAGCGGCGGCGGTGACAACATGATGGGCGCCATCGGCACCGCCAACATTCAGCCCGGCGCCATCACCATGAGCCTGGGTTCCTCCGGTACGGTGTATGCCTATGCCGACGTGCCGAAAGTCAGTCCGGATGCCTCGGTCGCTACCTTCTGTTCCTCCAGCGGTGGCTGGTTGCCGCTGATCTGCACCATGAACCTGACCAACGCCACCGGCGCCATCCGCGAGTTGTTCGACCTCGATCTCGATCAGTTCAACGAGCTCGTCGCGCAAGCGCCCATCGGCGCCGAGGGCGTGAGCATGCTGCCGTTCCTCAACGGCGAACGCGTCCCCGCCCTGCCCCATGCCACCGGCAGCCTGCACGGCTTGACGCTGGATAACCTCACCCAAGCCAATCTGTGCCGCGCTGCCGTCGAAGGCACCACGTTCGGCCTGCGCTATGGACTGGATTTGCTCCGGCACAATGGTTTACAAAGCCGCAGCATTTGCCTGATCGGCGGTGGCTCGAAAAGCGCCGTGTGGCGGCAGATCGTCGCCGACATCATGGACACCCCGGTGATCTGCACCGAACAAAGCGAAGCCGCTGCCCTTGGCGCGGCGATTCAAGCGGCATGGTGCAAATCATGGTCGAACGGCCACGAAGACACACTTGCCGACCTGTGCGAGCGCTGCGTGAAGCTTGACCTGAGCAGTGAAACCCTGCCGATTGCCACCAACGTCACAGCGTTCCAGCAGGCCTATGAACGCTATCAACAACATGTCGCAATCCTATAAAGAGCTAACAATTATGTATTTGGTGTGTGGCGAAGCCCTGTTTGATTTCTTCAGCGAAAACGATGCCAGCGGTCTGGCCTCGAAAGTGAATTTCAAGGCGATTGCCGGCGGCTCGCCGTTCAACGTCGCCGTCGGCTTGCGCCGCTTGGGCGTGGATTCGGCCTTGTTTGGCGGACTGTCCACCGACTACCTCGGCCGCCGCTTGCAGCAAGTGTTGCAGGAGGAAGGTGTGCGACCGGACTATCTGGTGGACTTCGCCGCGCCGACCACCCTGGCGATGGTCGCCGTCGGAGCCAATGGCTCGCCGCATTACAGCTTTCGCGGTGAAGGCTGCGCGGATCGGCAACTGAGCCTGACGCACCTGCCGACGTTGGGCCCCGAGGTGCGCGGCCTGCATGTCGGTTCGTTCTCACTGGTGGTGCAGCCGATTGCCGACACCCTGCTCGCCCTGGTCCAGCGCGAAAGCGGCAAACGCCTGATCACGCTCGACCCCAACGTGCGCCTCAATCCCGAGCCGAATATCGATCTGTGGCGCGCACGCATCGCCACACTGGTGCAACTGGCGGATCTGATCAAAGTCAGCGATGAAGACTTGAGCCTGCTGTACCCCGGGCAGGACCCGCAGCGCGTCATCGAAGGCTGGCTGGAGCATCGCTGCCAAGTGGTATTCCTGACCCGGGGCGGTGACGGCGCGACGGCCTTCAGCCGCGTCCATGGTGCATGGTCGGTGCCGGCCAGTTCGGTAAAGATCGCCGATACCGTTGGCGCCGGCGATACCTTCCAGGCCGCGCTGATTACTTGGTTGACCGAACAAGGCCTGGATTCGGTGGACGGCGTGCAACAGCTTGCGCGCGAGCAGATTGACGCGATGCTCAAGTTTGCCGTGCAAGCGGCGGCGCTGACGTGCAGCAAGACCGGTCCGGATTTGCCCTATCGTCACCAATTGAGCTGAGCGCGTAGACTGTCGCCCTTTTTACGCGCAAGACGGGATAACGGCTTTTGAATTCAGGGCAGACGATTGGACTACTGATACTCGCGGCGTTATTGACGGGTTGCGGCACCTCGCCGCCCCGTTCGCCAGAAAACATCTGCGAGATCTTCCGCGAGAAAAGTGATTGGTACGACGCAGCGCAAGTCACGCAAAAACGCTGGGGCGTGCCGATCCAGGTGCCCTTCGCCATCATGTATCAGGAATCCGGCTACCGCTACGACGCCAAGACCCCGCGCAAATACCTGCTCTGGGTAATCCCGTGGGGCCGGGTGTCGACCGCCTCGGGCTACGCCCAGGCCAAGGATGAAGTCTGGTCCGACTACCAGAAAAGCACCGGCCGCAACTGGGCCGACCGTGAGGACTTTGATGACGCTATCGATTTTGTTGGCTGGTACATGGACAAGACCACGTCGATCAACGGCGTATACAAATACGACGCTTACGGCCAGTACCTCAACTACCACGAAGGCTGGGGTGGCTATCGGCAGAAAACCTATGCCAGCAAGGCGTGGTTGATGGCCACGGCGGGCAAGGTGCAAAGTCGTTCGAATGTGTATGCCCAGCAATATGCCGGCTGCAAGGAGGACTTGAATCGCGGGTTCTGGAGCCGATTCTGGCATTGGCTGTAACAACGCCTTCGCGAGCAAGCCCGCTCCCACAAGGATCTCTGTTTATGAACACCCGAGAAACCTGTGGGTGGGGGCTTGCTCACAAAAACGCCGGATCAAACACTACAAATCTGAGGTTCACAACACCCAAAAGTTGTAACTCACCATCAACCGGGTCTCATCCACATCCCAGGCAAACTTCTCGTATCGGGTGCGGTAAGTCGTTGACCTGCACACAGTTGACCAGATACGGGTTGCTGCCATCGAAGTAAGGCATCGAGTTGTCGTCGTTCATGCGCGGCCAACCGCCACTGAGCGTGTGGCCGTCGATGGAACCGACTCTTTCGGCGCCGCTGTCGGCACTTTTGATCAGACGTACATCGGCCTTTAACACGCGCGGTGTACTTGTCCCGTCGCGACACCACGAGGGTCAGATCTTTCACGTCGTTGGACGTCAGCATTGCACCGTTGAACATGGTTGATGGCCGATGGCTTTGACGTGCTACAGGCAACTCTAGTCTGAAACTGACTGGTAATTCTCATGCGCCCGGTCAGTTGAATACGCGTAACCGTCGCGGGCATATCGGCTAAAACGCCCGATTTCATTAGGCCAAATGGCCCAGCTAAGGGTTTCCCCCATACGCTGCCACGCCCCTCACTACGGCATTTGCGCCTTGAACGAGTCAGCCTAATCCGACATCATCCGTCACCTGCTTATTCAACGGACGGAACTCTAGGCATGCTGGACGCCAACGCAACCCACATCACCCTCACGCTTGAAGGCGCCAACGCCGACCTGCAAGTCCTCAGCTTCACCGGTCGCGAAGCCCTCAACGAACCGTTCCGTTTTGACCTCGAACTGGTCAGCGCCCGCCCCGATCTGAAGCTCGAAGAGCTGCTGCACAAGCCCGGTGTGCTGACCTTTGGCGCCACCGGCGAAGGCAAGATCCACGGCCTGGTGTACCGCATCGAGCAAGGCGATTCCGGCAAAACCCTGACCCGATACAGCATCAGTCTGGTGCCGCAACTGGCCTACCTGCGCCACAACCACGACCAGCAGATCTTTCAGCAACTCACAGTGCCGAAGATCATCGCTCAGGTGCTGGAAGATCGCGGCATCCTCGCCAACGCCTACAGCTTCCAGCTCGGCGCCGAGTACCCCGAGCGTGACTACTGCGTGCAGTACGACGAATCAGACCTGCACTTCATCCAGCGCCTGTGCGAAGAGGAAGGCATTCACTTCCACTTCCAGCACAGCAGTAGCGGCCACAAACTGGTGTTCGGCGACGACCAGACCGTGTTTCGCAAACTTAAAGCCGTGAGCTACCAGCAAGACTCCGGCATGAGCGCTGACAAACCGGTGATCAAGCGCTTCAACCTGCGCCTGGAAACCCGCACCACTCGCGTCAGCCGCCGCGACTACGACTTCGAAAAGCCGCAGATCCTCCCCGAAGGCACGGCAACCAGCCCCTTCGCCCCGGACCTCGAAGACTACGATTACCCCGGCCGCTTCACTACCCGCGAGCGCGGCAAGCACCTCTCGACCCGCGCACTGGAACGCCATCGCAGCGACTACAAACTCGCCGAAGGCAAAGGTGACGAACCGACCCTCACCAGCGGCCACTTCCTCACCCTCGCCGAACACCCGCGCGCCGAGTGGAACGATATGTGGTTGCTGCTCGAAGTCTTCCACGAAGGCAAACAACCGCAAGTGCTCGGCGAAAACGTCACCAGCGACGTCACCGACAACAAAAGCGATTTCCACCAGGGCTACCGCAACAGCTTCCTCGCCACCCCGTGGGACGCGCACTACCGCCCTGCCCTCGAACACCCGAAACCCAAAGTCCTCGGCAGCCAGACCGCCATCGTCACCGGCCCGGCCGGCGAAGAAATCCACTGCGACCAGTACGGCCGCATCAAAGTCCAGTTCCACTGGGACCGCGACGGCCAGGCCGATGACAAAACCACCTGCTGGATGCGCGTCGCCAGCGGCTGGGCCGGCGCCGCGTACGGCGGCATCGCCATCCCGCGCATCGGCATGGAAGTCCTCGTCACCTTCCTCGAAGGCGATCCCGACCAGCCACTCGTCACCGGTTGCCTGTACCACAAGGAAAACGTCGTCCCCTACGACCTGCCGGCGAACAAGACCCGCAGCACCTTCAAGACCCTGAGTTCACCGGGCGGCAAGGGCTACAACGAATTCCGCATCGAAGACAAAAAAGGCGTCGAGCAAATCTACATCCACGCCCAGCGCGACTGGGATGAAAACATCGAGCACGACCAGAAGATCCGCGTCGGCAATGAACGGCATGACACCGTTGAAGCCAATACGCTGAGCGAATTCAAGGTTGAAGAACACCGCATCACCCATCTGGACCGCATCAGCGAAATGCGCGCCGACGAGCACCTGACCGTCGGCGTGACCCAGCACGTAAAAATCGGCACCGCTCAATTCGTCGAAGCCGGCAGCGAAATCCACTACCACGCCGGCGACAAGGTCGTGGTAGACGCCGGCATGGAACTCACCGCCAAGGCTGGCGGCAGTTTCGTCAAGGTCGACGCCGGCGGCGTGACCATCAGCGGCGCTGAAGTGAAGGTCAATACCGGCGGCGCGCCTGGCGTGGGCACCGGGATCGGGATTTTGGTGCCGTTGATTCCGGGGTTGGCAGCGGCAGACATCGCCGGAAGGCTGATGGAAAAAGCCAAGGCCAACCCGACGTGGCTTGAGTTGAATTTGCACTACGACAATCTGGAACCGGTGCCGGGCGCGTCTTATCGCGTTGATTTCGCCGATGGCTCGACCCGCGAAGGCGTGCTGGACGATGACGGCTTCGCCCGGTTGGAAGACGTGCCGAAAGGACCGGCCAAAGTCTATTACGGCGAAGATCCGCGGCCTTTTGATCGCGAACCAGTGAAAATCGTCCAAAGTAGCGATGCAAAGGTCAATGAGGACATCCGAAAACTTGGACTCGATCCAGACAACGTTGATTTACAAGCACTAGTGGAGAAAGCCGCAGGGAGGCTGACATGAGTGAAGAAGCGCAAACTGAAGACCGTACAGCAGCTTATAAAGAGGCAGCAGTCGAACTTGCGAAGGGTATTGCCTTAGGAGCCGTACCCTTTCTAGGTCAAGCGATCGACGCGTACGACACAGTAGAGTCCTCTATCGTCCTCTACAATGCGGAAACTGCAGACGGTAAAGATGAAGCAAAATTTGATTTGCTCCTTGCAGTTATCGGCTGGATTCCTGGACCAGGTGATGGTCTGAAAAAAAGCATGCGCATAGTCAATAAAGATCCTCAGCGTTATGCCCCGGTTCTATTTGATTTGTTGCGTTTTGTATTGCAAGAGTGTGGTATCAAAACAAGTCCGGAGGAGTTGCTAAAAGAAGTATTCAACGCGTCGAAGCTCCGAGGTGAGCTTGACGACATCATTAGCGCAGTAAAAGGTTCTTCAGCTTTCCAAAGCCTGCCCAACTGGACTCAATCCGCAGTTGTCACCGTACTCGCGACCGCTCGCGACAACATGCCAGAAATGATCGGCATTGTGGAAAGGCGCTTAACAAAATGGAAAGGGATGCAACGCAATAGTTCCGCATTATCTTCAGGATCTACCCACCCCAAGAGGGTAGAAAAACCTGCTGGCAAGGACGCGACCGTAGCAAAAAATGGCAAAGACGGTCCAAGTTCCGCTCACTCTAACCAGCCTGCTAACACGAAGCTAGCCGTTGCCACCGCAGACATCCTCAACGAGGGCTTAGGTGTGTGCGGAGAGCACATCGCAGACTATATATGCGCAGAGAAATTTGGCTGGGGAAAAAAGTGGGACGGTCATGATAAAGGTTCAGAAGGCAAATGGCTGGACGGGAAACCGAACGGCGATACGCTTGGAAAGTTGTCAAAAGGTGGCAACCCCAAAGCTAGACATGTTCTATACAAACTTACAGATGGGGCAAATGGAACCGGAATCGACTCCATCTGGCGAGCGAATCCAAGTACAAACAATAATAAAAAATTCGCTATAGTTGAAGCGAAAGCTAGCAAGCGGGAAGACGCGCCTAAGTTTCTTCAAAAAATTGAGGGTTCAAAACCAAAAATTGCTTCCAAGCTAGGACTTTCCGGGGTTCTGGATCCTTCTGAACTTCTCGAACCGATTACGGATGACGCAGATCAGAATAAACCCGCTAAACAAAAGGCAGGTGGAAAAGCTGGCGGAAAAGCCGGAGGTAAATCAGGCGGAAAAACCTCAAGTGACAATGCGAAAGCTACTAACGACAAGAACACTCCGAGTGGCAAAAAAAATAAAAAAACAGATGAAAAGTCAAAGAAGCACATAGTTCAGATGAGTCGCGCATGGATAACATCAAAGCTACCATTGGCGATAAAAAATATTGAACTACGAGAAAGCATCATGAAGTCCTATAGTCGCCACTTATTTTTTACTCCTCTTTATCATAAGAGCCTCAGCCCCAAAGCGCATGCCGACGCTCAGCTGGCAAATTCACATGAAGAAACTCACCGCGATCACGACGGGTTTCATTATGGCGAGGAAGAAGTAAGAGAGGCCGTTAATAAACGATTAGCCTCATTACGAAAAAAATATGGGAATTTGGACGTATTAAAAGAAGAGGCTAGAATACCAGCATGAACAGACGCCAAAAATTCATTTTCGACTCTTACTATCAAAAATCCATAAAACTTTATGACGAAACAGAATCCCGCTGGAAAAATGAAACCATGCAGGCAGATAACCCTGCGCAGGAAAAGGCTCTTCGCACAGGCTACTTTAAAGAATCTGCATTCAATGCACTACTGATAAGCTATACCGCAGGGGAACCAATAGAAACACTACTCCCAAGGCTAGAAAAGCTTATAACTTGCTATGAAATCTATCAGAATGCTTTAGCTTTGGAAGACGGCGAACCTGACATTTCACCATTAGCAATAGATGATTGGCCTGAGCAATACGAAGAGTGCGTCCAAGTTATCAGCCTGTGTATATTGCTGCATCAAACAGATTTGCTTATCCGCTTTGTTAACTTAATTGATCGCGCAGGATATGCACACGAAGATACTTTATACGAAGATCTTCTGCGCAAAATTCTTCCTGGCCGGTCAGATCTTGATGAATGGTATCACGAACTTTATTCGCCGCTAGTGAAAGCAATTTACGCTGATGACGAAAACGAAGCGAGCGACCTGCTACTTGAATACTGTAAAGAATGGTACCCCGCTTTCGGAAAACTACAAACCAACTGGCATGATAGCCACTTAGACATAGAAGATGATGATGGAAACTATGTTGGGTATTGGGCTTTCGAAGCCGCTGCTGTCGCATTTCTTTACGGAATAGATGATCGCAAGATCAGTCATATGGTCTACCCTAAAGATCTAGTCGAATACGCTAGAAACTATCAATCATCAAGCTCCTCACAAACATCTCGAGTGGATGCGGGAAAACCGTGCATAAAGTCAGGCTTTTGGTTCACTCCCGCTCAAAAGGATTCTCGCCGTTACTTCAACCAAGGAGAAATCATGCCAAAGTTTGATAATTCTGCTTGGGGCGACACGATCTGGTATTGGTCTGGCGAAGAATAAGCTGCTCTACCGTTCGCTCGGCGCTAATTTTCCGGCGCTGAGCGAAGAATGCAAAAGAGCAAAAACACACTTGGACATAGTCTCAGAACCATCTTGCACACGACATCTACACCCCCCTCGTCCTAGCCATCTACGAAGAAGATAAAGACGAAGCCTCAAATCTATTAAAAAGATACTGCGAAAGTTGGTATCCGGCATTCAAGCAAGCTCCATGGCATGATTCGCACAAACAAGGTGACGAAGGGAGTTACTGTGGTTATTGGGCTCTGGAAGCTGGGGCTGTAGCGTTTCTGTATGGCATTGACGACAGCAAAATTGATCACATGGTCTACCCCAAGGATCTCGTCGAGTACGCGAGATCGCAAGCCAAAAAGCCTTAAATCTAAACTACGATATTCGTCACGGACATGACACTTGAAAATACGGCAGAAATATCTTACTGAATTACATTACGAAAACTTCCTGACAAACTACGAAGAAGAATTCGAATTCTGGAAGGACAAACTATTCACAGCAGACTCTCCTGAACAAGAGAAGTCTCTACGAGCCAGGAATTTTAAAAACCTCCACTTGGAGCACGTCTTTATGCTCTACACCGCTGGAGAGGACATACAAAGTCTGGTTCAGCCTCTGAAATTGCTGATTGCCAGTTATGAAGAACTCCAAAAATATCAGGCCACTTATGAACAGATACCTAACATCACTCCTCTGATTATTGATGACTGGCCAGATGAATATGAAGAATGCCTGCAAGTCATAAGTTTGTGCATCTTGTTGCACCGCACTGATTTGCTAAAACGTTTTGTCTTTTTAATCGACAGTGCAGGATATGCCGGCACGGACACTCTTTACGAAGACTTGCTGATCAAGGTTTTACCTGAGCGGGCGGATATCGATCAGTGGTATCACGATGTTTCCACGCCGCTGATACAGGCCATTTACGCTGAAGATAGGAATGAGGCTTCCAGTTTTCTAAGCAATTACTGCGAGAACTGGTATTCCGCCTTTGAGCAGGCGCCATGGCATGACACGCACCACGACGGCGAGGAAGGCAGTTACGTCGGATATTGGGCTTTCGAAGCGGGTGCCATTGCTTACTTATACGGCATCGATGACAGCAAAATAGACCACATGATCTACCCTAAGGATTTGGTCGAATATGCCAGAAACCATCAACTTTCTAATAATCCAAGGGCGCCCGTTTAGATGCTGGCCTACCCTGTAGTCATGACAGGAAATTGGTTTACGCCGGCGCAAACCGACTAAAGCAAGTGGAGGTGTAGAGGCATGAAAAATAGACAAAAATTCTTCAGCGAGACTCATTACAAGAACTTTCTGAGAGAGCACGACGAAGTTATAGATTTCTTGGGAACAAACACCTTTGAGTCAGACTCCCCTGAGGAAGAGGCAGCACTTCGCTCTCGGCATTTGCAAAAGTTCGCGCTTGACCGGCTTTTGGCGGCTTATACTGCGGGCGAAGAGATCACTTCATTACCTCCCCTCCTAAGTGACTTGATTGACAAGTACGAGACCAGACAAGCAAAACTTGCGATATTCGAAAACACTCCTGAAATATCACCACTCGCAATTGATGACTGGCTCTACCTATATGAAGAGTGCGTACAAGTTATAGGCTTCTGTGTGTTACTGCATCGTACCGACCTTCTTAAGCGCTTTGTAAAACTAATGGACGATGCGAGCTATGTCGGCAGTGATACTTTATTTGAAGACCTGCTAATTAAATTATTACCCGACAGAAAAGATGTGGACCAATGGTTTCACGATATCTATACCCCTTTAGTTCAGGCCATCTACGCAGAAAGCAAAGAGGAAGCATCCTCGCGCCTAGAGCAATACTGCTGCAAATGGTATTCAGCATTTGAACAAGCCCCATGGTACGACTTACATCTGCAGGGAGAAAATGGAAACTACGTCGGTTACTGGGCTATAGAGGCTGGAGCTATTGCATTTCTATACGGGATAGACGACAGCAAAATCGACCACATGATCTACCCCAAAGATCTGGTCGAATACGCTCGCAGCCAGCAACCACAATGAGCTTTTCGAATGCCGCAGCCCCTCAGCCTGCCCTCTTTCGACGGTAGGCTTTTTTGAGGGGTGAACTCAAGCAGGCGCTTTCCAGTTCAACATTTGCTGCTGCGCGACCTGGAGCAAGTCATTGCCATCCTGCGTCAGCAGGTAAAGCGCATGGGTAATGTGTGGGATGTCCTGCACGTCGGCGTGCTTGAAGCACAGGCAATGCATGGTTTCGAGCAGGTCGGCGGCGGCGCGGATGCGCTGGACGGCGGCTTCGAGGATGTCTTTCGGGTTGGCTTGGGTGTCGATGAGCAGTGCCGGGGTTTCGGTGACGTTGCTGCTGAGGGGGAGATAGCGGTTTTGTAGCATTTTAATTATTGGCATTCTGAGTTACTCAACTGTATTAGAAGGTAACCGCCATAGCCGTGACCAAACGGTGGGAGGCGGCCGTGTACAGGCTTGGTCAACCGAGAACAGTTCAAACTCAGCTCGCCCGAAGGCGTCCTGCACACAGCCGCCACAGCAATGCACTTCACGGATCGTGAAATCCGAACGGTGCAAATGATGGCACATATGCAATGAACTTTTCTCAGGTGACCAAACCCGAACCACTGATTTTGCAGCGGCAACCGACAATAACTGTCCCGCTCCAGCCGCCGAAAGCAGACAAGGCACCAGCCTTTGTAGGAATTCGCCAAACGTTCCTGAGAAAACCGCCGCACTCCCTGACAGCCGGCGTTCAGCTCGGTTAACCATCTCTTAACGCCGTGGTCAAAAACTCTACTGAACTGCACGCCCTCAGCCGTTTTGGCTGTCGCCCAGTGCGGCAGGTTCGGGTGCATCACGCCGAACTCTAGAACCGCCACTCGGGAGTCCTTTCATGAACATTTGTCCTTTATTGCTCACTGCCGCCCTCGCCTGCACCGCGTTTGCCGGGCTGGCCCAGGCCAATGACACCTCTGCCACTTCCAAAGCCGTGCCGTATGAGTACGGCATGCCGCTGCATGTGGCCAAAGTGGTGTCGTTGACCGAGCCGCCAACGCATCTGTGCAAAGTGGTCACGGCCGATATGAAGTACATCGACAATGCCGGTAAGCCTGAGGAAATCAGCTACCGGAAATTGTCTGACGCATGCAACTTCCAGAACTGACAGAAACGTCTGATTTGCGGGTTTGCGGTAGGCGTGGGGAGTTTCGGCGGGTATGCTCGGAGCCCTCCCCACTGCCGCAAGGATTCGCCATGCAGTTGTCGTTTCGCACGTTGTCGGGCTTCACGTGTTCGTTGTGTTTTTTGCTGGCGCTGGCCTGGGGCGTTTTCCCGCAGAGCCTGCTGGCGATCTGGAGCATCGAGTACTCCGAAGGTGCCGGATTTGTCGCACGGCGCAGCGCGGTGCTGTTTGCAGCGTTGGGCGTGATGTTTTATCTGGTGCGCAAAGCGCCGGTGTCACTCGCGCGTAATGCCCTGAGCAACGGGTTTATCGTCGGTTGTTTTGGTTTGGCGGTGCTGGGTTTTGCGGAATGGCTGAACGGTCATGCCGGCCCCGGGATTTTGCTCGCGGTGCTGGTCGAGTTCGCGCTGGGCCTTGGTTTTTTGCAGGCCCGGCGCGTGACGGTCGAACTGGGTGAAACAGTGCGTTAAACGGCTTTTGATCGAGGACTGTAATGATGTGGCGTCGCTTGTTGCGCCAGATCCGAGCGCAATCCGGCAATGAGGTCGTTGATTGCGCGAGCGCCATTGAGGTGGCTGGCATCGATGCCGCTGACGAGCAGGTCGACCTGATCGGTCTGGTGATCGCCGAAGACCTTGACGGTCATCGACAACTCCGGCGACAGCGTGCATTGGCAACGTTTCGGCAGAAAACTGCTTTCAATGATATTGCGTAGTTCCAAGGCAGACAGAAACATGGTGAAACTCTCCTTAATAATGAAACCGCCAATCAACGCTTCACGCTGACCGTTTTTACTGCCCCTGCACGGGTGGATCCCCGCTATTTCCCTGGGCGCGGCAAACGGTTGTACGGCGAAATGCCTCTTGGAGTGTAGGCGCCCGAAGCCGGTGCGCCGCACCAAACAGAGGCATAAAACGTGCCTTTCATCGGATCGTTTTGCCCCTATATAAATCAAGCACTTGGCGAAGAGGCCAGTATTTGGCCAGTTGCAAAATGCAAGAAAAGGCCTGCCAGGCCCTGCAAATTGCAACTCGGCGTCGGTTTGCATTCGACGCGCGTGAGGGTAAGAATGCCGCTCAACCACACTACACCCGCAAGGAGGCTCCCATGGTTTCTTTCCGCGCCTGCGCGACCACCGGCCTGATCATCGCCAGTCTGTCCACGTTTGTTCACGCCGCCAAACTGGAAGATGTGGCGCCGTATCCCAAGGCAGAAACCGGCTTCACCCGCCAGGTCATTCATCTGCCCAAGCAGGATCAGGAAGAGAACTTTCAGGTCGAAATCCTCGCGGGTAAAACCCTTGAAGTGGACTGCAATCGCCAACACCTGGGCGGGGTGCTTGCCGAGAAAAACCTCGAAGGCTGGGGCTACCCGTTCTATCGACTGGAAAAGGTCAGCGGTCCGATGAGCACGATGATGGCCTGCCCTGCCGGGATCCCGAAGAAACGCGCGTTCGTGCCCGTCGTCGGTGACGGCTTCCTGCTGCGTTACAACAGTAAACTGCCGGTCGTGGTTTATGCGCCCTCGGACGTCGAAGTGCGCTATCGCATCTGGTCGGCTTCGGACAAAGTCGGCACTGCCATTCAGGAATGACCTGAGCAAGGAGCGACATCTGTGATTACCTGCCACGTCAGATACGTGATCGACCCTTACCAATTGACGGAGTTCGAGGCCTACGCCAAGGCTTGGCTCGGCATTGTCGAGCGACTGGGCGGCACCCATCACGGTTACTTCCTGCCGTCAGAGGGTGCGAGCAATATCGCTTACTGCCTGTTCAGTTTTCCGTCGCTGGCGGATTACGAAAGCTACCGGCATATCACCCTGACTGATCCGCAAAGCAGCGCGCTGGTGCAATCACTGCTCGAGAAGAAGTTCATCGTCAGCTACGAGCGCAGCTTTCTGCGCCCCTTGCTGGCTTGAGCGCTTACGCCGGAACGCCGCATGCAGCGGCGCGCTCGGCGACGTGGCGCAGGCTGTCGAAGTTGATGTTGGCACCCGAGTCGATCGCCACGAAGGTCTGATCCCGCACACCGCTTCGCGCCACGTACTGTTTGATCCCGGCCACCGCCAATGCACCGGAAGGTTCGGTGATCGAGCGGGTATCGTCGTAGATATTCTTGATTGCCGCACAGAGGTCGTCGTTGCTGACCGTGAGCACCTCATCCACGCAAAAGCGGCACACCTCAAACCCATACTCACCGATCTGCGCCACGGCCACACCGTCGGCGAAAGTACCGACATTGGGCAATACAACCCGCTCTCCGGCGTGCATGGCCGCTTTCAGGCACGCTGAATGTTCGGACTCGACGCCAATAATGCGCACTTGCGGGCGCAGGTATTTGACGTAGGCGGCGATCCCGGCGATCAAACCACCACCGCCTACCGGGATGAAGATCGCGTCCAGCGCGCCTTGATGCTGACGGAGAATTTCCATCGCTACGGTGCCTTGCCCGGCAATCACCTCCGGATCGTCGAAGGGCGAAACAAAGGTACGCCCGGTCTGCTCGGCCAATTGCAGCGCATGGGCCAGGGCAAACGGGAAGCTTTCGCCATGCAGCAGCGCTTCGGCGCCGCGACTTCGCACACCCAGCACTTTCAACTCCGGCGTTGTCGACGGCATGACGATGATTGCAGCGATCCCTAACTCCCGCGCCGCCAGCGCCACACCTTGGGCATGATTGCCGGCCGATGCGGTGATCACCCCGCGCGCCTTTTGTTCGTCGCTTAGCTGCACCAGTTTGTTGTAGGCGCCGCGGATCTTGAAGGAGAACGTCGGTTGCAGGTCTTCACGCTTGAGCAGGATGCGGTTGCCCAGTGCTTCAGACAACGCCGGCGCGGCCTGCAACGGCGTGCGTATGGCAATGTCGTAGACCGGCGCGGCAAGGATCTTTTTCACGTATTGCTCAAGCAAGGCTTGCTGGTCGGGGCTGTGCGGCATGGTCGTCTCCTGACGTTTTGATCAGAACCCCGGAGACAGAAAGTAAAAACCCGCCTCTAGGGCGGGTTGGGTGCTGCAGTCGTGAGCTAACCCGCCAAATGAGGAATGGCGGTAATAATGCTTGGCTGGCAGCGCAATACGATGGAAATCATGGCCTGAAAATTAGCCCGGACGTTGCTCACAAGTCAATGGTCAATTCTGCGTGGCAACGCTAGGCTGTCGATTGCACTCATCACTTCAAGGAACGAACGCATGATGTCTATCGCCCTGCCTCTCACCGCTTTGCTCGCGTTTACCGGTTATACGGTTTCGGTGATGCTTCAGGCTGAACAGTCGTTGATCGACTTCGGGATCAGCCTGATGTCGCGCCCCGATACCGCGCAGGTGGTGATTGATTTGTACCTGCTGGCGACGCTGGCCGGCGTCTGGATGGTCAAGGATGCCAAGGCGCGTGGGCAGTCAGGTTGGTCGGTGGTGCCTTACTTGCTGTTGACGGCGGTTTTCGTGTCCGTTGGGCCTTTATTGTATTTGGTGGTTCGTGGGGTTCGGGAGCGGAAGAAAATTGACGAGGCGGCTCAACTGAGCTGAACCGGATTTGGTGTTGATGCTCAATCAGCGTTCGCGGGCAATTCCCAAAGGTTTCAGTGTCAATTGCGGTGTTATGCCCATCAAGGCCCGCCGTCGCGGTCAGCCATTCACTGACTTGCCGCTTGCGGCGCAGTGATGCGCCCTGATCTTTCCTGGCAACTCTCCTGCGCCAAAGCTTCGGATCAACGGCAGATGCCCATAAGCATAGCGCCCGAATTCAGGCCTGCCTTGAACAGTCACTGACAAAGCAATGAATAAAATTTCGCTCTGTGGTGTTCAAAGTCAGACACAACCCTCTGTGGAGCCTTGCCCATGACTATCCGTTCCGTTATGTTCGCCGCCCCGTTGCTGCTGGCCGCAGCCCTGTCCAGCCATTTGGCGTTTGCCAATGGCGATGAGGGCGAGCCGGTCAAGAAGCCCGAATGCCCCAAAGGCCAGGTCCGGGACAGCAAAACGCAGAAGTGTGTGTTGCAAACCAGCAGCCTGTTGCCCGACGCCGATCGTACCGATTACGCCTATCGTCTCGCCAAGGACGGTCGCTACGAGGAAGCACTGGCGCTGCTCGACACCCTGCAACAACCGAACACCGCCAAGGCTCTGAACTATCGCGGTTACGCCACACGCAAACTGGGCCGTACCGATGAAGGTATTGGCTATTACCTGCAATCGGTGAAACTCGATCCGCACTACGCGCAAGTGCGCGAATACCTCGGCGAGGCCTATGTGATCAAAGGTCGCGTCGATCTGGCGCAGGAACAGTTGCAGCAGATCAAATCGATTTGCGGCACGTCTTGCGAGGAGTACCAGGACTTGGCTGAAGCCATCAACGATTCATCGAAAACCTGAGCATCAACTAGCGGAGGCGATCATCGTCAGCGATCAGGCATTCAGAACAGAACTCGGGCAGCACCTGGCGCGATTGTGGCGTTACGGTTTGTTGCTGTCGCGCAATCGGCATGTGGCCGAGGATCTCGTGCAGGCCACATGCGTGCGGGCGCTTGAGCGTTCTGCGCAGTACGTGACCGGCACGCGGATGGATCGCTGGCTGCTGAGCATTCTGCATTCGATCTGGCTTAACGACGTGCGCGCCCGACGTGTGCGTCAGGGTTCGGGTCAGGTCGATGCCGATGGGCGATTGGCGTTCGATGGCGAGTACGCAGCGCAGACTCACGTCATGGCGGCGCAGGTGATCCGCCGGGTCGATGCGTTGCCGGAAACCCAGCGCGAGACGGTGTATCTGGCCTACGTCGAAGGCCTGTCGTATCGCGAAGTCGCCGAGATTCTACAAGTGCCAATCGGCACGGTGATGAGCCGCCTGGCGACCGCACGCCTGAAACTCGCCGAATACCCGCCGTTGCAATCAGTGCCGAAAACCACCGAAGGAGACCGCTCGTGAACACACCTTCGGATGAGCAACTGGTGGCGTATCTGGACGATGAACTCGACCCGGATTATCGCCGCCAACTGGACCACGCCATCGCCGACGATCCGTTGCTCAACCTGCGCGTGCAGTGGCTGAGCCGCAGCAGCCTGCCGTTCAGGAATGCTTACGATGAACTGGCGCAACAGGCGCCACTGGATCGACTGCAAGCGCGGCTCGACGCCATTGCTTCGCCGCAAAAGCCAGGGCTGAGCCGACGCTGGTTTACCGGCGCGGCAGCCGCTGCACTGGTCGCCGGTGGCGTGCTGGCGGATCGTTTGTTTCTCGGCTGGCAGACGCAGCAAGCGCATAACTGGCGCGGTGTGGTCGGCGACTATATGGCGCTTTACGTGGTGCAGACGCTGGAGCACTTACCCACTGATGAGGCCTCACAACGCGCGCAGTTGCGCAGTATTGATGCAAGGCTTGGTCTGAGCCTTTCGCCAGCCGCGTTGAAACTGCCCGGCGCTGAACTCAAACGCGCACAAATGCTTGAGTACGACGGTGTACCGATTGCGCAGATCGTTTATCTGGATGCGGAACATGGGACGCTGGCGCTGTGTGCCACGCGTTCGAACAGCGGCGCCCGGCCGCTGGCACATGAACGTCGACATGAGATGAACGTGGTGTTTTGGACCGAGCAGGAACATGCGTGGATGCTGATCGGCCGCGAAAGTAGCGCAGGACTGGAAGACAAAGCGAATTTGTTGAGAAGTCGTTTAGCGGTATGAGAAAAACCGCTTCTATGCTGGAAAGTCATCTTCCAAGGAGTATTTAACCGATGCCGATTTCGTCTCGCACTGCGTTACTGGTGATCGACGTTCAAAACGACTTCATCCCCGGCGGTCACTTGCCGGTGCCTGAAGGCGGCCGGATTGTACCGCTGATCAATCGCATTGCCGGCAGTTTCAAACAGGTCGTCATTGCCCAGGACTGGCACCCGAAGGGTCATGTCTCGTTCGCCTCCAGCCATCCTGGCCATCAACCCTTCGAGGTCATTGAACTGCCTTACGGTGAGCAGACACTGTGGCCCGACCATTGTGTGCAAGCCACACCCGGTGCCGACTTCCACCCGGAACTGGACCTGCCCCACGCCCAATTGATCATCCGCAAGGGCTGCAATCCGGACATCGACAGTTATTCAGCGTTTCTCGAGGCAGACCGGCGCACCACCACGGGTTTGTCCGGTTATCTGAAAGAGCGCGGTATCGATACGGTGTACATGGTGGGCCTGGCGCTGGATTTTTGCGTGATGTTCTCGGCACTGGATGCGCGGGCGGCGGGGTTCAATACTTTTGTGGTGCTGGATGCCTGCCGGGCGATTGATCTGGATGGATCACTGGCGTCGGCGATGGATCGCATGAAAGGCGCCGGCGTCGGGTTGATTCAATCGACCGACCTGTTATGAACGGTAGGAGCTGCAGCACGCAGCGCCTACAGGCATTCGATGATCAGGCGTTGGTGGGTAGCCACAGGCGGAATCGCGCCCCACCCAACGGCGAAGTCTGGACGGTCAATGTGCCGCCCTGCGCTTCCAGTGCGCGGCGACTGATCGCCAGCCCAAGGCCGAAGCCACCTGTGGCCCGATCTCGGCTGCGATCGAGCCGATAGAACGGTTCGAAAACCCGCTCACGCTCATCGTCGGGAATACCGATGCCGTCGTCATCCACCCAGATCTCACAACCGGCAGCGCTAACCTGCACGCCGATCTGAATACGCTTTTCGCAATAACGCATGGCGTTGCGCAGCAGATTCTGAATGGCCCTTGCGGTCAATCGAGGATCGAGCGAAAAACGCTCCAACTGGCCGTGCAGCAACACATCGATGACGATATCCGGCGACTCCAGTTCTTCGTCGACGCTGCCCAAAATGCTGTCGATGAACTCATCCAGCGATACCTCGACCTGCTCGGGCAACTGCGCCGGGTTTTGCAGCCGACTGTAAGACAGCAACTCCAACACCAGCTCGTCCAGCTCACGAATGTGCGCAACCAATCCCTGCAAACGCTCGCGGCTCGTGGCTGGCAATTCGTCGGACAGCGCCAGCGCCAGGCCGAAATCCAGGCGCGTCAACGGCGTGCGTAATTCGTGGGAGACCGCATTGAGCAAATCGCGCTGCTGGTTGAGCAGGTTCTCGATGTCGCCGGCCATGGTGTCGAACACATTGGCCAAGCTGCCGATGTTCGAACTCGGGGCGATTTTTGTGCGTTCACTCAAATGGCCTTTACCAAAACGCTCAGCGGTACCTTTGAGGCGCTCCAGATCACGCCAGTGAGGGCGCAACCACATCAACAGGCAGGCGAGCAACGTCGCGCCGACCAATACGTTGATGCTCCAGTACAACAGATTGACGTCCAGTGGATCCGGGGGCACGACCATTTGCACCACAGAGGTGTCGTCAAGCGGCGTGACGGCAAGCGTACGCCAGCCCCAGTCGCCGATGCGGACCACGTTCTCGCCGCGCTGCAATCGCTCTCGCTCAATGGCGGTGAAGTCGGCATCGTCGATGCGCGCCAGTACGATGTGCAGCGGCTGGAAATCTTTGTCCATGGATGCCGCCACAGCGGGCCATTGTTCCTTGGGCACCGCATGAAACTGTTTGGTGATCAGCGTTTGCAAACCACGGGAAAAATCAAGGTTATAGGTGACGAAGCGCTCCCTGAAAGCCATGACCACCAGGTCCGGCACCAGATAGATCGCTGCGCTGTACGAGACAATCGTCACCAGATAGAGACGAAACAGGATGCGAAACATCAGCTCAACATTCCCATTCAGAGCGACTGAACAAGTAACCCTTGCCCCACACGGTCTTGATCTTGCGGGCCTCACCGGCATGGTCATCGAACTTGCGTCGCAACTTGGAAATCGCCACGTCCACGGAGCGGTCAGTGCCGTTGAACTCTATGCCGCGCAGACGTTGCAGAATCTGGTCGCGGCTGAGCACTTCGCCGGCGTGTCGCGCCAGCACCACCAGCAAGTTGTACTCGCCGCTGGACAACTCGACGGGCTGCTCGCGCCAGGTCACGGTGCGTTCGGACAGGTCGATGCACAGGTTACCCATGAGGATGCGATCGTTGGCCGTCAACGGCTCGCCAAGGCTGCTGCGGCGCAATAACGTGCGCACCCGAGCCAACAGCACCCGTGGTTCACAGGGTTTGGTGACGTAATCGTCGGCGCCCATTTCCAGGCCCAGCACCTGATCGTGGCTGTCGTCGCGTGCGGTAAGCATCAGGATCGGTAGCGTCGCCGAGTCGGCGCGCAGCAAACGACAGACTTGCAAGCCGTCGAGCCCTGGCAGCATCAGATCGAGGATCACCAGATCCGGCGGATTGACCCGCGCCCGCTCGCGCACATGGTCGCCACGGCCAATGACGCTGACGGAATAACCGTTGCGCTCAAGGTAGCTGGAAATCAGTTCGGCGAGGGCGGTGTCGTCTTCGACCAGGAGGATGTTGGGCATGGGGTGTTCCAGAAAGTGCTGTGGCGACCGGGTGGGCCTCATCGCGAGTTTGCTCGCGAAAGCGGTTTATCTGTCGCAATAAATTTCAAGGCCTGAAGGATATACGCCCTCGCCCATTCCTGAGTAAAACCCTTACACAATTTCACACAGCGCCTACAAAGCTTCACCGCTACTCTCGGCAACTGCCCGTAGGATGCGGGCATCTATATTGGGGGTGGTAAATGTCGAACAAACTGCTGGCCGGTCTCGGCCTGATCGCGATAGCACTGACGCTGGGCGCCTGCGATTCTTCCTCGAACGCCGAAGAACAATCCCCGCCAGCCACCGTGCGCATCGAGACCATCGAAGCCCACCCCCTGTCGATCAGCAGCGAACTCAGCGGTCGAATCGCCGCGCCGCGTATTGCCGAGGTGCGCGCCCGGGTCGCCGGCGTGGTACTGCAACGCACCTACCGCGAAGGCAGCGACGTGAAAAAGGGCGACGTGCTGTTCCGCATCGATCCGGCACCGTTCAAGGCGGATCTGGACAGCGCTCAAGCCTCATTGCGCAAAGCGGAAGCCAATGCATTCCAGGCCAAACTGCAGGAGCAGCGCTACGCCCAGTTGATCGACGACAACGCCATCAGCGCTCAGGACTACGACAACGCCCGCGCCAACACCCGGCAAACGGCCGCCGATGTCGCCGCCAACAAGGCCGCGGTGGAGCGCGCGAAGCTGAACCTCGGCTACGCCACCGTCACCGCGCCGATTTCCGGACGTATCGGCCGCGCGCTGGTCACCGAAGGCGCGCTGGTCGGGCAGAACGAGACCACCCCCTTGGCGCTGATCCAGCAACTCAACCCGATCTACGCCGACCTCACCCAGTCGACCCGCGAGCTCAATGAATTGCGCCGCGCGTTCCGCTCCGGGCAATTACAGGAAGTCGGTCAGGACGAGGTCAAGGCCACGCTGATTCAGGATGACGGCAGTCTGTATCCATTGCCGGGGAAACTCTTGTTCAGCGACATCACCGTTGATCCGGGCACCGGCCAGATCATCCTGCGCAGCGAATTCCCCAATCCCGACCTCGACCTGCTGCCTGGCAGCTTCATTCGCGTGCGTCTGGAACAGGCAACCATCGCGAACGGCATCACCGTACCGCAACGCGCCGTGCAGCGTGACAGCGCCGGCATTGCTCAGGTGCTGACCGTCGATGAGCAGATGCGCGTCGCTGAGCAACCAGTGCAACTGGGCGCGGTGCAGAACAATCGCTGGATCGTCACCGGCGGCCTCAAGCCCGGCGACCGCATCGTCATCGAAGGCCTGCAACACGCCCGCCCCGGCGAGAAAGTACAGATCGACGACACCCCTCTTCCACTTGCCCAGACCTCTGGTCAGTAAGCAGGACGCTTCTATATGCCGCAGTTCTTTATCGATCGCCCGGTGTTTGCCTGGGTGGTTGCACTGTTCATCCTGTTGGCCGGCGCACTGGCCATCCCGCAGTTGCCGGTGGCGCAGTACCCCGATGTCGCGCCGCCACAAATCGAAATCTATGCCGTGTACCCCGGCGCGTCAGCGCAAACCGTCGATGAAAGCGTGGTCAGCCTGATCGAGGAAGAACTCAACGGCGCCGACCACCTGCTTTACTTTGAATCGCAAAGCAGCCTCGGTAGCGCGACGATCAAGGCCACGTTCCAACCGGGAACCAACCCGGAACTGGCGCAGGTCGACGTGCAAAACCGCCTCAAAGTCGTCGAATCGCGTCTGCCGCAAGCGGTGACTCAGCAGGGTTTGCAGGTGGAGAAAGTGTCCTCCGGCTTCCTGTTGCTGATCAGCCTGACGTCCAGCGACGGCAAGCTCGATGACGTGGCGCTCAGTGATTATCTGGCGCGCAACGTGATGAACGAGATCAAGCGCCTGGACGGCGTCGGCAAGGCTCAGCTGTATGGTGCCGAGCGGGCCATGCGTATCTGGATCGATCCGCAGAAACTCATCGGTTTCAATCTGACCCCGGCCGACGTCAACGCTGCCATCGTTGCGCAGAACGCCCAGGTGTCGGCAGGCAGCATCGGCGATCTGCCGAACCCTTCCAGCCAGGAAATCACCGCAACGATTCTGGTCAAAGGTCAGTTGTCGACGCCTGAAGAATTCGCCGACATCGTGCTCAAGGCCAACCCCGACGGCTCCACCGTGCGCATCGCTGACGTCGCGCGGGTCGAGATCGGCAGTCAGGAATACCAGTTCGGTACGCGTCTCAACGGCAAGCCGTCCACGGCGGTGGGTGTGCAGTTGTCGCCGGGGGCCAACGCGCTGAGCACCGCGACCCTGGTGCGGGCGAAGATGGATGAGCTGTCGCGCTACTTCCCGGCCGGTGTGGAATACAAGATTCCGTACGACACCTCGCCGTTCGTCAAAGTCTCGATCACCAAAGTGATTTACACCTTGGGCGAAGCGATGCTGTTGGTGTTTGCGGTGATGTTCCTGTTCCTGCAGAACGTACGCTACACGTTGATCCCGACGCTGGTGGTGCCCGTGGCGCTGATGGGCACGTTCGCGACCATGCTCGCGCTGGGCTTCTCGATCAACGTGCTGACAATGTTCGGCATGGTCTTGGCCATCGGTATTCTGGTGGACGACGCCATCGTCGTGGTGGAGAACGTCGAGCGGATCATGGCCACCGAAGGCCTGTCGCCCAAGGAAGCCACACGCAAGGCGATGACGCAGATCACCGGCGCGATCATCGGCATCACGCTGGTGCTGGTCGCGGTGTTTATTCCGATGGCGTTCATGCAAGGCTCGGTCGGGGTGATTTACCAGCAGTTCTCGCTGTCGATGGCGACGTCGATTCTGTTCTCGGCGTTCCTCGCCCTGACCCTGACGCCGGCATTGTGCGCGACGCTGCTCAAGCCGATTGCCAAGGGTGAGCATCACGAGAAGTCCGGGTTTTTCGGCTGGTTCAACCGCCGCTTCGAGCGCCTGACTGATCGCTATCAGGGCTGGGTCGGCTATGCGTTGAAACGCAGCGGCCGTTACCTGCTGATCTACGCTGTGCTGCTGGTTGGACTGGGCCTGTGCTTTGCGCGTCTGCCCTCCTCGTTCCTGCCGGTGGAAGATCAGGGCTACACCATCACGGATATTCAACTGCCGCCCGGTGCGACCAAGAATCGTACGGTGGCCGTGGCTGAACAGCTTGAGGCACATAACGCCGGCGAGCCAGGGATCAGTGACACGGTGGTGATTCTCGGTTTCAGCTTCTCCGGTAGCGGCCAGAACGCAGCCTTGGCGTTCTCGACGCTGAAGGACTGGTCGCAGCGCAGCAGTGATGATGCCGCCAGCTCGATTGCCGATCGCGCCAATATCGCACTGACTGAAATCAAGGACGCCATGGCGTTCTCGGTGCTGCCACCGCCCGTGGATGGCCTCGGCACGTCCAGCGGTTTCGAGTTCCGTTTGCAGGATCGCGGCGGCCTCGGCCATGCGACCTTGATGCAAGCGCGCACCGAACTGCTCGCCGCCGCCGAGAAAAGCCCGGTACTGATGAACGTGCGAGAAAGCGCGCTGGCCGAAGCGCCGCAGGTGCAGTTGGTGGTCGACCGCAAGCAGGCCAATGCCCTTGGCGTATCGTTCGCCGATATCGGCAACGTGCTGTCGACTGCCGTCGGCTCCAGCTACATCAACGATTTCCCCAATCAGGGGCGCATGCAGCGTGTTGTCGTGCAAGCCGAAGGCGATCAACGCAGCCAGGTGGCCGATCTGCTGAAAATGCACGTACGCAACAACACCGGACACATGGTGCCGCTGTCAGCGTTCGTGCAGGCCAACTGGATTCAAGGCCCGGCGCAGTTGACTCGTTACAACGGCTATCCGGCGATTGCGATTTCCGGCGAACCGTCGCCGGGACACAGCACCGGTGAGGCCATGGCGGAGATTGAACGTCTGGTGGCGCAGGGGCCGAAAGGTCTGGGTCAGGAATGGACCGGGTTGTCGTTGCAGGAACGCTTGTCCGGCAATCAGGCGCCGATTCTGCTCGGTCTGTCGCTGCTGGTAGTGTTCCTGTGCCTGGCGGCGCTGTACGAGAGCTGGTCGATTCCGACTTCGGTGTTGCTGGTGGTGCCGCTGGGCGTGCTCGGCGCGGTGCTGGCGGTGACCTTGCGCGGCATGCCCAATGATGTGTTCTTCAAGGTTGGTCTGATTACCATCATCGGTCTGTCGGCGAAGAACGCGATCCTGATCATCGAATTTGCCAAGAGCTTGTACGACGAAGGTCACGATCTGATTGATGCGACGTTGCAGGCTGCTCGCTTGCGCTTGCGGCCGATCGTGATGACTTCGCTGGCATTCATTCTCGGCGTGGTGCCGCTCGCGATTGCCACTGGCGCAAGCTCGGCGAGCCAACAGGCGATCGGTACTGGTGTGATCGGTGGGATGATCACCGCCACGCTCGCAGTAATTTTCGTACCTGTCTTCTTCGTCGTCGTCATGAAGCTCGTACAACGATTCACCAAACCCCACTGATAGCAGGCTCGCGCCCATAGGAATTTTGCAAACATCCAACGTTGTGGTCACAACTGTCATCGCTGGGCTAAGGTGTCTGAACCACCCTGGCCCATCGAGTCCTCATGCGCTTCCTCGCCCGCACCCACCCTCGCCTGTCCGCCGCCGCCCTCCTCGGCCTCGCCAGCGGTTTGCTGGTCCCCGCCGATTCCATCGTCAGCAAAATCCTCATCGGCTGGAACGCCGGTGTCTGGACTTACCTGATCCTGATGTTCTGGCTGACCGTGCGCGCCAAGGCCCCGGACGTCAAACGCATTGCTGAAGTCGAAGACGAAAATGCCGGGCTGGTACTGTTTGTGGTGTGCATCGCCGCGCTGGCCAGTCTGGCGACCATCACCTTCGAACTGGCGGGCAGCAAGGATCTGGAAACCACGCGCAAACTCATGCATTACGGTTTTACCGCGCTGACGGTGATCGGTTCATGGCTGCTGATCGGGGTGATTTTCTGCGTGCACTACGCGAGGTTGTTTTACACCTGGGATGGAAAGGAGCCGGCACTGCGATTCTCCGAAGGACTTACTACCCCCAATTATTGGGACTTTCTGTACTTCTCGTTCACCATCGGGGTGGCTGTGCAAACGTCGGATGTGGGTGTTGCGACGCGGGAAATTCGAAAAATCGTGCTGGCGCAGTCGTTGATCGGTTTTGTGTTCAATACGGCGATCCTCGGGTTCTCGATCAACATTGCAGCAGGGTTGTTCGGCTGAAAAACACGGCAGGTTCCTGCCGTTCAAAGATCACAAAAAAGCACGCCTGTAAACTGTCAACACTGACAGTTTACAGGCGTGCTGTATTCAGGCTTCCATACAACATCCAGAAGTAGGACGGGTCAGTCTTTGGATGTCCCCCACCATATCGTATGGAGATAAAACTCATGAGCTATGCAGCCCGTGCCTACGCGACAATCTTTCCGGCTTCAGCGCATACCTATTTGTCAGCCACGATCAACGGCGATGCCAATCCACGCTATAGGTTTGTAAAAGTCCCTCAATTCATGGAGTTTCGATCTACCTCTGCGCCTACCTTCGGGCCGAAGCCCTACCCGGAAGGCACGCGTTACGTCCTGAGCGCTGGATACACGGTGAATGGTGTGACGCGAACGATTGATTTTGTGTTCCCTTCCAAACCCCAATCAATGAAATATGACCTGTCCGAAGATAGCGATGATGTCAGAAGCACCTACTATTCCAATCCCGCGACGGGTGATCTGCACATCTCTGTGAGCGGGAGCCTGACAGTGAGATATGACGACATTGAAAAAACACTGAGTGGCACCTGGTCCGGCGCCTTTGACCATGGTGGAGAGAACGGCAACGAAGAATTCCCGATCACAGGGGAGTTTGTCGCTGTCGCCGACCTGAGCAAAAGAAAAAACGCTTAATGACTACGGAAAAAGGAAGCTGCGAAGCTTCCTTTTTTTAATGCTGATGCGATCAGAAATTGAAGCTCAACCCGACACTCGCTCCTAGCTCCTGGTCAGCTTTGCTGCCCCTGCTAGTCCCTATCTCACCATACATCTGCCATTTGTTATTGGCTGGCACCCAGTTCAGGCCAGCGGTCAGCTCAAGACTGGTGCTGGACAAATCGTTGTTGAAGTCAGTGTCATTCACGCTGACACGATTGTTGTTGACGAATTCATGACTTACCGCCGCGTGCAGCCTGGGTTGCAGTTTGCCGCCATTGTTCAGCACCACCTCGCGGCCAACTGTCATTCCGACCTTGCCGAGCAATGAGCGGGTCTCGTTGCTGTCTACCTGCAGTCCATTGTCCAACTTGTAGTCTTTGCCTTTCACAGTCGCGACACCAAACTGAGCAGAGGGCTCGATGAAGTAACCTCGGTTCAAGACGATATGCTTACCCACTTCGACGGTTCCACTGATGCCGATATTATCGAAGTCTCCCTTTGTTCGAGTGTCATCGCTCAAGGTGACTTTGACGTCATTACTAAAACGGTTGATTTTGCCAACGGTATCCACGTAGTACCCGGTCATTTCGTCATACCACGACAGATACATCCCGCCATAGGTGCTGTCGATCGTGCCGGCGCTGCCACGGGCAAGGTTAAGTCGAGTGGTGCTGTATCCACCAAAAACTCCGATCAACCATTGGCCATCACCTATCGGTAGTGGCGTATCCACCCCCAACGAGACGCCAGTCTGATTTTGTTTATAACCATCACCGTAGGCATTCTTGACGTTGTACTGATTGGCATGTGTCCGTATCCACAGGCCAGATGTCGCGTTCTGATTATTTGAGTCCAGTGCAGCAACCGATCGCGACCGGGGTTGAGTGCCGGCCATGCGACGGTCGCCGAGGCGGGTATTGAGAGTGGTCATTTCCGAATAGATAACCGTCGGTGCGGTACCGGCAATAGCCAGTGCTGTTTGTGAACCTGTGCTCGGCGTTGTCCCATCCGTTCGTAGGAAAATACCTTCGCCCTCTCGCACCAGTTTGTACGCCAAAGCACCAAGATCAACCTGACCGTTTCTCAGATCGAACTGAGCATCCCCGCCAGCGATGTTAGCCACTTGAACGGGTGCACCAGTGACAGGTTCGCTGGCGCTTGCACCGACCACCAGCTCATGACGGCCACTGGCTGACTCCGTGACATTGAGAAAGTCGGTTTCACCGGTGGACACGTCAGCATCCAAAAAAAACCGGCCATTGCCTGACAAGTTGGCAACGTCCAGGCGGACGAACTCGGCGGGCGTGCCGAGTCTCACGTTCCCGCCATGCATTTGGACATTCGATAACGAATTGTTGCCAACCAGGTTCCATTCAGCACCACGCCCGATGGACATAGTACTGACGCCGGTAACCGAACCGTGCAGGATCGAGTCGTTGTCCAGCGTCACGACGCCAGTCCCCGAGCCCTGAATGTTACCGGTGAGTATGCTTCGGGTATCGAGCGAAACAGAGGCAACGTTGAGCAAATTGCCATCAAGGCTGGCATTGTTTTGCAAGAAAACGGCGGCGGTTCCACCGTCAGCAACCTCTACATTGCCCGTCAACTGGCTGTTGTCGACCTGAAATCGCGCCGCTGCGCCATCGATGACTTCGAGGATATTGCCGTTGCCGCCGATCAGGTTCGAACGGTTGGCTATTTCGATCAATACCGGTTGATCGTCCGGCGTCGCAAAATCGACTTTGATCGCTGCGCCGGTGCGGCCCTGCACGGTTGACCCATCAACCTTCAATACGCTCTGTGCGGTGACATCGCTCGGGTTCAAAACGGTGTCCTCGCCGAAGATGATCCCGTTCAGTTCTCCGATGACCCGGCTGTCTGCACTGATGTTGGCGTTGCCGCCATAAAGCTCGAGGCCAACACCACCTGCGTCGGTCCCTTCAACCCGGCTGTCCACCAGATTCAACGTACTGAGGGATGTCACCGCGGCACCCGAGAAACCTCCTGTCAGCGTACTGCCAGTGACGGTCGCTGTTGAGCCAACGGGTATGTTCAGGTCGCGCGCAAGCAACATAGCTCTGCCATCGCTGGACAGCGTACTGCCGGATACCACTGCCGAACTGTCGGTCAAGCTCAGCGCAGTGTCAAAATTGCTACCGGTCACCGTCGCCCCATCCAGAGTCACGAGGGCATCTGCGGAGGCTTCAATCTGTGAAGTGTTGGCGGAAATCGCGTTTAACGTCCCACCGCCGACAACGATGTTAAGCGCATCACCACCATTGAGGTTGAGCGTGGCAGTGGCAGGGATGAACCAGGCCTCTGGCGTAGCACCGACGGATACGGTTTCGACCTCGCCAGGGTTGAGATTTCGCGAAAAAGAAACCTCCGAGAACGCAACTAGCACTGCCGCGTACGAGAGCGTGCCAGTAATTTTTAAAACTGTCGGCCCCAGTCTTTTTTCAATCGTCATATTAACTTCTCATTGAGTTTAATCGGGACTGAAAAACGGCGGCTCAGATAATCAAGCCCCTTCAGTCACCCGCGGTTGAGGGGGGGCAGAGGATACCTGCAGGCCCGAACCATCTCTGTAGGAACAATCCTCTTTGTTAGTGGGTTTAATCGTCCAGAATCGAGATGCAACGTACGTTTTTAGTCGTCAACGAGGTTGCATTGCCGGAGGAGTTTCGCTCTCCCGGCAATGCAATAACACCGATTGCCGATTAAGGAGCAGGCGCAGGATCCCAACCCGGTTCCGTCTCGCAGTACTTGAGGTCACCGTTGAGCAAGTAAACCACCATTTCTTCAACTTCCGATGTAGGCACAGTCGGCGTGGAGTACCAGATTTTCACATAGCCCGCATAAAAATCGGCTGGATCAGCTGGGGTAGCAGGAGGACGAGGAAGATTGCGAATATTAGGTGTATACGGAATGTCCCAGATCATGCCATCCGTTAGTTCTGTATCGGTGATAGCACGAGTCTCACTAAACACGCTATCGGCCGGCGCATCTATCGTATAAGCTTCGTCATGCCAGCCTTGCCAATTGAATGTGATTTGCATCCCATCGGTGAAATGATCATTTGGCTGGATCTTGAAGCTCGCAACGTGTTCATCTCCCGTCAAACTTCCGCAAATGATGTACGGGTATCCGGTGCCATCGGTCGGTGGACGTTGGAATTCCGGTTTATCGAGGACGATGACTACAGTATTGACAGTTACCGTCTCTTTTTCCGACTTTTGAGTATTATTTCGAGCCGGGTTTTCATATACCCACCAAGCGTCTTTAGATCCAATACCACCCGGGCCGACAACGCTATATGGCAAATCTACCTCAATGATTGTATTGATATTCGATATAGTCATTGGCATTGAATTAACGATAATTTCGCCTTGATCCCCGAGATACATCAGAGTGACCAGATCGCCCGGCTCGGGATCGGGAAATGTCGTCCCGACTGTGACAGGCGATACATCGATGTGAGCCTTGGCTGTTTGATTGACGTCATGAGGGCCGAGCACGTTGTCCGTAACAGGGGCCTGTCCGCGGACAATAAGTTTCTTGAACTCGGGATTAACCTCAAGGGGCGGGTTCGCCGGGTCGACGGTATAAGGCGGATGCGTCGAGAAATCTGTTTTGACAGTTATCGTTCCATCGTCGATCGATAAATTGCTACGCATCAAGTCAGCTTTGACGACCACGTCCAGCTCAAAATTCGTCCCCGTCTGGTTATCAAAGTATTGTTTGCTCAGACTCGCCCAAGGAATGGTGAACTCCAGCTCCTGGAGTGCATTGAATTGGAGATCCTGGGCAGGTTGAGTGCCATACGTCAGGCTCACTCCATCGGTGTCGAGCGTATCTACCAACCGGCTGACTTTTACCTTCACACCTGTACGCGCATCTTGTAAATCGATCAGACCATCTTCGTTTGCCGGGACGGTAATTACGCCCAATTTAGGAAGTGGCAGAAAACGTACGTTTCTGTAATACGCACCCCATGCGCTCTGGTTGCTGGCAGCGTCAGATATGATGAACCAGATGAACACCCGGCCGCTCGTTACCTTGCGCAGCTCTGCGGTCGGGATGGACAGCTTGCCATCGGTGGGCATTGGCCCTTCGAAAAAAGGCGGCACTTGCGGAGGGTTGGTACGTATACCTGCCACGTACAGGGTCAACGTGTCATCCGGCTGAGCGTTGGGGTAGGACGTATCAATTACTACCTGCAATCCCCCTGAGTTACCTGGCAGGTTCGCCCATGTGTCATCGAGATCGCCGGGGGCATTTGGAAACGTGGCTGGTGGAATTGTTTTGGCGCCAGGGATTTGCCCGGGATTTGTACCTGTTTGTGCAGGTTTAGCCTGCCAGGCACCGGTGCGGTCGATAAAAAACTGCATCACAGTGCCGACCAGCGGGTTGAGCCCCCGCTCATACAGCACGCTACGAACCCAGATCGGCGTCGGTCCGTCAGGGGTTGCATCTTCGCCCAGATATTCGGTAGGCACTGTGATCGGAATATCTACAGGGCGGCTGGCCAGGTTACCGAGTTTCACCCGTGGTAGCCGCGTGAAGTCTGTCGGCAACGGGGTGGCGGGAGGTTGGGTTCGCGTGACATCAAGGGTGATCTCATCCAAGTCGTGGGGGTTCAACCACACATTAGTCTTGACCATAAGTGTCAGCGGGCCGCCCACAGGAATCGCGGCTATCGGAATAATGTTCTTGTTTGGACCGCGCCCATCCGGTAACTCCGGGGTCGGCGCAGCCAAAATGCCCACTGGTGACCCTGACGCCGCTGTTTGAATACTTGTCATGTGCTTTCTCCATTGCGTAGAAAATGTCTTCAACCCATGCATCTTCGACAATGGCGAACGGCGCCAACTGCAGTCGTGATATCGCTGCCACTATTACGCTCTGATCAAGTCATCCAACTTGAGTCAGCGCAATATTCGGTTTCTCCCGGAATCACCCTGTCTACTTTCACCAGCCCGGGAAAAGAGCGAAATATAGCAACTCCATTTCGCAACAACTGGTAATTGACGGTCGCTGAATGCTTGTTTCGCATCGGCTCTATATGTGAGGCAAATGGTTTTATCACCAATTTTACCGGTTGCTTGCTTACAACATCAGTTACAACCTCAGTGAATTCGAACTCTGGCGTTAATGGTTCTACTAATTCTCCTGGTCCGTTTAGAGAGTTCCATGCTTGCCAATACACCATGAGAACATCTTTTGGTTCAAATAAATCATCAAAGGGGATCTCGACGCGAATCCCTTCCCAGATAAACAAGGACTCCGGATCGTCGGGATAATTTTTATGACAACCGATGTATCCCCAAAGGTCTGCGTCGGGAAAACCCGCCTCTTTCAAACGTTGCGGTGGCGCAACGATTGCGTAGGTGAGGCGTCGTTTATCCGACGTCGTAGGGTTGATCGAACGGACCGTATAAAACAACTCAAACGTCGCCACATCCGGTAGTTTCTCGGGAGCCACTGAAATACGAAATTCCACAGCGTCGTCCGCGGCCCCATATTCGCCCCAGGCGACAAAATCGGGATTACCGGCAATGAAGATCTCGACACGGTCTTTGCGCGCGCCAGAAACAGGAAAATTCAGCCAGCGGTCAATCACGCAGACGATGCCGACTTGTTTTGCGTCCGGCGGCAATGTTCCCGCCGGATCTTGGGGGTCAACTCCGTCCACTCGCGGAAGGCTCAGGAGCACAGCGGAATTCAATGTGCTGCTGGCAGTAATTGGCGCTTTGGTCGGCATGGAATTTCTCACTGGATGGTCACCTTGGCCTGAAGAAATTAAGCGCTGTTATCCAGAAACTGCCTACTGTCAGATCTGACAGGTCAAGTAACCGCCTGTCGGAAATCCGGCTTGCCATGAATGCTTTTGACGTATTTGAAGGTTGACGACCCAGGGTTTGATAGTGTCTTCTGAAACCGGTTTCAGTGGTATTTCATATTGAACCGCTACCCTCCAAAAATAAGGTCTACCGAATTGAACGTCCTTTCCGCCGCTCAGCACAGCCGCGTCACCATGCTTGATGTTGCCAGACGCGCAGGCGTGTCCAAGGCCAGCGTCTCGCGCTTCATCGGCGATGACCGCGCCCTGCTCTCCGATGCCATTGCCCTGCGCATAGAGCAGGCAATTGCCGAACTCGGCTATCGTCCCAATCAGATGGCTCGCGGTCTGAAACGCGGGCGTACGCGCCTGATCGGCATGCTGGTCGCCGATATCCGTAACCCTTATTCGATTGCCGTGATGCACGGGGTGGAAACCGCCTGCCGTGCGCACGGCTACAGCCTGGTGGTGTGCAACACCGACCGTGATGACGAGCAGGAACGCCAGCACCTGGCGCTGTTGCGCTCGTACAACATCGAAGGCCTGATCGTGAACACACTTGGCCATCACCGTGACGAGTTGCATGAGTTGCGCCGCGAGATACCGCTGGTGCTGGTGGATCGCAAGGTCGACGGTCTCGACAGCGACATGGTCGGGCTGAATAACCCGCAGGCTGTCGAGATGGCGCTTACCCATCTCGAGCAGCGCGGTTATCGGGATCTGGTGCTGGTCACTGAGCCGTATGACGGCACCAGTTCGCGGATCGAGCGGGTCAGCAGTTTTCAGGCGCAAATTGCTCAACGTTCCGATTTGACCGGGGCGGTGCTGGAAACCGGCAACGATCTGGCCACTCAGCTTCACATTTTTCTAAACACGCCAGATACCAGGCCGAAGGCGCTGTTCTGCGCCAACGGTGTGGCGGCGCTGGCGGCGACCCATGCGTTGCGGACGATCGGTTCGCGGCTGTTCGAGGATGTCGGGCTCATCGCCCTGGATGATCTGGATTGGTATCCATTGGTGGGCAGCGGGATCACTGCGCTCGCCCAACCGACCGAGGAGATTGGCGCGCGGGCGTTCGAGTGTTTGCTCAAGCGTTTGCGTGGGAATGATGAAGCGGCGCGGGTGCTGGATTTTGCGCCGGTGCTGGTTGAGCGGGGTTCGACCCTCGGGATTTTGCGGTGACTGATCTGGCCTCTTCGCGAGCAAGCCCGATCCCACAATGGGATCGCATTCCAGGGTGGCAGCGGGCTTGCTCGCGAAAGGGCCCGAAGGAACAACAGAGAAACATCTGAAAAAAAATTAAACAAAAATGAAACCGGTTTCAGAGGTACACAACAATGAATAGACCTGCTGTTTCCATCAGCCTGTCCAGCTACGGCGCCGAGCTTGTACGTCTGCGCGGGCAAGATTTTTTTATCGACGTATTGGCTGCCGCCGGAGCTGATCGCATCGAGTGGCGCGAGGAATTGCTGACCCGAGAAGTACCCGCGCAGTTGAGCGCCGCCACTCAGGCGCTGGGTTTGCAAAGCATCTATTCGTCGCCGACCGAACTGTGGCTGGCCGGCCAGTCCCATCCCAACCCGGAGTTGATTACTGCCCTGCAACACGCCGAGGCGTTCGGTTCGAAGTGGCTGAAGGTTTCACTCGGCTACTTCACCGACAACTGCGATCTGTCAGCCCTAAAGCCATTGCTCGGCAATATCGAGGTGCAGTTGCTGGTAGAGAACGACCAGACTCTGCACGGCGGGCGGATCGAGCCGTTTCAGCGGTTCTTCACTGCCATCGAAGCACACAACCTGCCGATCAAAATGACCTTCGACATCGGCAACTGGCAGTGGCAGGACCAGTCCGCCACCAACGCCGCGCGCCTGCTCGGTCGCCACGTCGGTTACGTGCATTGCAAAGCCGTGGCCCGCCGCGCCGACGGCAAACGGGTGGCAGTGCCGCCCGCCGCGAGCGATCTGCATTTGTGGGAACAACTGCTGAGGCACATGGCTCAAGGCGTTATGCGCGCGGCCGAGTATCCATTGCAGGGTGATGATCTGGTCGAGTTGACCCGCGAACACGTCACCACCCTCGCCCGTCTCGGCCAATGCCGTCTGGAGCCTGCTCATGTCTGAGATCGATATTCTGTCGTTTGGCGAAACCATGGCGATGCTGGTGGCCGAGCAATGCGGTGATCTGGCGGCGGTCGAGCACTTCCATAAACGTATTGCCGGAGCCGATAGCAACGTGGCAATCGGGCTTTCGCGGCTGGGTTTCAATGTGGCTTGGCTGAGTCGGGTCGGCAACGATTCGCTCGGACGCTTTGTGGTCGAGACCTTGATCAAGGAAGGTCTGGATTGCAGCCATGTTGATGTCGACAAGGCGCACCCCACTGGTTTCCAGTTCAAGTCCCGCACCGACGATGGCAGCGACCCGCAAGTCGAATATTTCCGTCGAGGCTCGGCGGCCAGTCATTTGTCGCCACAGTCGATTACGACCCATCTGCTGAGCGCTCGCCATCTGCATGCGACGGGCATCCCTCCAGCGCTCTCGGCCTCGGCGCGGGAGATGTCCTCTGAGTTGATGACCCGCATGCGCAACGCCGGGCGCAGCGTATCGTTCGACCCCAATCTGCGCCCGAGCCTGTGGGCCAGCGAGCGCGAGATGATCAGCCAGATCAACCGCCTCGCCGCCCTCGCCCATTGGGTACTGCCGGGGTTGAGTGAAGGTCGTTTGCTCACCGGTTTCGACGACCCGGCGGACATTGCGGCGTTTTATCTGGACCAGGGTGCTGAGGCGGTGGCGATCAAGCTTGGCCCAGAGGGTGCCTATTACCGCACGCATCTGGATCAGGGATTTGTCGCCGGGGTGCCGGTGGCCAATGTCATCGACACGGTGGGTGCCGGCGATGGCTTCGCAGTGGGGATGATCAGTGCCCTGCTTGAGCACCAGAGTTTTGCCGAGGCGGTGCAGCGCGCGAACTGGATTGGTAGTCGGGCGGTGCAGAGTCGCGGGGATATGGAAGGTTTGCCGACCCGCCAGGAGTTATCCGCTGAATTTGAAGCCGCCTTCGCGAGCAAGCCCCCTCCCACATATGAAACGCATTCCACTGCCGGAGCGGGCTTGCTCGCGAAGAGGCCCGCTTGATCAGCGTCAAAATTTGAACCTGCTGCGACAAAAACAACAAGCTCAGGAGCAAGACCCATGAAAACCGCAACCCTCGCCACCCGCCGCTGGTGGTACATCATGCCCATCGTGTTCATCACCTACAGCCTGGCGTATCTGGATCGCGCCAACTACGGTTTCGCCGCTGCGTCCGGCATGGCCGCCGACCTGATGATCACCCCGGGCCTGTCCTCGCTGCTCGGCGCGCTGTTCTTCCTCGGCTACTTTTTCTTCCAGGTCCCGGGCGCCATCTACGCGCAAAAACACAGCGTGAAGAAACTGATTTTCGTCAGCCTGATCCTTTGGGGTGGCCTCGCCACGTTGACCGGCGTGGTCTCCAACGCCTATTGGCTGATCGTCATCCGCTTCATGCTCGGCGTTGTCGAAGCGGCAGTCATGCCGGCGATGCTGGTGTACCTGTGCCATTGGTTCACCCGCGCCGAACGCTCGCGGGCCAATACCTTTCTGATCCTCGGCAACCCGGTGACCATGCTGTGGATGTCGGTGGTTTCCGGGTATCTGGTGCAGCATTTCAGTTGGCGCTGGATGTTCATCATCGAAGGCTTGCCGGCGGTGCTGTGGGCGTTTATCTGGTGGCGTCTGGCCGATGATCGTCCGGCCCAGGCCAAGTGGCTCAACGACCAGGAAAAGCAGGATCTGGAAAGTGCCCTGGCCGCCGAACAGGTCGGGATCAAAGCGGTGAAAAACTATGCCGAGGCATTCCGCTCGCCGAAGGTGATCATTCTGGCCCTGCAGTTTTTCTGCTGGAGCATTGGCGTCTACGGCTTTGTGCTGTGGCTGCCGTCGATCCTCAAGGCCGGCGCGCAAATGGACATGATCGAGGCCGGCTGGCTGTCGGCGCTGCCGTATCTGGCGGCGGTGATCGGCATGCTCGTCGTTTCGTGGGGCTCGGACAAACTGCAAAAACGCAAACGCTTCGTCTGGCCGCCGCTGCTGATCGCCTCGATTGCGTTTTATGGCTCCTACGCGCTCGGCGCCGATCATTTCTGGTGGTCGTACACGCTGCTGGTGATTGCCGGCGCCTGCATGTACGCACCTTACGGGCCGTTCTTTGCCATCGTCCCGGAAATTCTGCCGGCCAACGTTGCCGGCGGCGCGATGGCGCTGATCAATAGCATGGGTGCGCTCGGTTCGTTCGGCGGCTCCTATCTGGTCGGTTATTTGAACAGCTCCACCGGCTCGCCTGGCGCTTCGTACCTGCTGATGAGTGGTGCGCTCATGCTGTCGGTGGTACTGACGATTTTTCTCAAGCCCGGCGCCAGTGATCGCGTCGTCGCCAAAGCCGTCGCCAAGCGGGCCGTGCCAGCTCATTCCTGAAGAGACTTTTGCCATGAAAAAACAGGTCGTGTTGTACAAGAAACTTTCGCCCGCGCTAATGGCGCGTTTGCAAGAACAGTGCGAAGTGACGCTGATCGACAGCCTCGATGCCGACGGCCTCATGCAACTGCGCGATGCCCTGCCCCGCGCCCAAGGCTTGCTCGGCGCCAGCCTGAAACTCGATGCGCCGTTGCTCGATCTGGCGCCACAACTCGAAGCCATCGCCAGCGTTTCGGTGGGCGTCGACAACTACGACATCGACTACCTGACGCGGCGCAAGATCCTGCTGACCAACACCCCGGACGTACTCACCGAAACCACCGCCGACACCGGTTTCGCCTTGATCCTGGCGGCGGCCCGGCGCGTGGTGGAACTGGCCAACATGGTGCGCAGCGGCCAATGGCAGCGCAGCATCGGGCCGGCACATTTCGGCACCGATGTGCACGGCAAGACGCTGGGCATCATCGGCATGGGCCGCATTGGCGAAGCATTGGCCCAGCGCGGACATTTCGGCTTTGGCATGCCGGTGATCTATCACAGCCAGTCGCGTAAGCCGGCAGTAGAGGATCGCTTTGATGCGCAGTACCGCAGCCTTGAAGACTTGCTGAAGCAAGCCGATTTCATCTGCCTGACCTTGCCGCTGACCGCGCAAACCGAAGGGCTGATCGGCGCTGAGCAGTTCGCGCTGATGCGCCCGCAAAGCATCTTCATCAATATCTCCCGGGGCAAGGTTGTCGATGAGGAGGCGCTGATCGATGCACTGCGCCATAACCGGATTCGCGCGGCGGGCCTGGATGTGTTCGAGCGTGAGCCGTTGAATCAGGACTCGCCGTTGTTGCAGCTCAATAATGTGGTGGCGACGCCGCATATGGGATCGGCGACCCACGAGACACGCGAGGCGATGGCACGCTGTGCCGTGGAGAATCTGTTGCTGGCGTTGAGTGGGGAGAAGCCTTTGAATCTGGTCAATCCATTGGCCTGGCAAGGCTGAAAAACCGTCGCCTGACAGACCGTTCTCGCGAGCAAGCCCGCATTTGAAATGCACGCCACTGTGGGAGCGCGCTTGCTCGCGAAGGGGCCCGTTCAGGCAACACAAAACCCCTCAGGCACGGCGCATCTGTAACAACTGCGCCGCACACAGGGCAATCCGCGCACAGGCATCGGCCAGTTTCACCCGGTCGACCACCAACCCGATGCGAATATGCCCCGCCGCACTCGGCCCGAAGGCTTCACCGGCCAGCACCGACACGCCATAGCCCTCCAGCAACCGCTCGGCAAACGCCTGCGCGCCGAGCCCGGTCTGGCGGATATCGACCATCACGAACATCCCGCCATCCGGCCGGATCGGCTGCAAACCCGGACAGCCGCGCAACCGCTCGCACACCAGATCGCGACGCAGGCGATACTCCTCGCGCATCTGCGTCACTTCGGGCAAATCCGTTTCCAGCGCCACTTGCGCGGCTTTCTGGACGAAATCCGGCAAGCCGAACAACATGCTCAGCGACAGGTTTACCAAGTGCTCAGCCAATGATTTCGGCCCGATCATCCAGCCGATGCGCCAGCCGGTCATGGCGTGGGATTTGGACAGGCTATTGATCGTCGCGGTGCGCTCGGCCATGCCCGGCAGGCTCGCCGGGCTGACGTGCTCGCCCTCGTAAAGCAGTTCGCTGTAGACCTCATCGCTGATCAGCCACAAATCGTGACGAATGCACAAGGCCGCCAGTTCCTGCCAGATCAGCAGCGGCAAACTAGCCCCGCTGGGATTGTTCGGACTGTTGAGCAGCATGGCGCGGGTCTTGGGGGTGATGCGCGCGGCGACATCGGCGGGGTCTACGCGAAAGCCGTTTTCCGGCCGTACCGGCACCGGCACCACCGTCGCGCCACAGGCGCCAAACACGCCTTCGTAGGTCACGTACATCGGCTCGGCGACAATCACCTCGTCACTCGGATCGAGCAGGCATTGCGCCACCGAATACACCGCGCATTGCGCGCCGGGCATGACAATCACATGGTCGGCATCGACCGTTTGACCACTGCGCCGCCGATGGCGTGCGGCAATCAACTGGCGCAGCGCCAAACGGCCGCGCACTTCGGAATAATGGGTATCACCTGCCAGCAAACTGTCGATGGCGCCGTGGATAATCGGCAGCGGCGTATCGAAATCCGGATCGCCCACGCTCAGCAGCAATATATCGACACCCTCGGCGCGCAACGCCAGCGCTCGGTCGTGAATCTGCCAGGCCGCTGCACCCTCCCCGGCGATTCGTTGGGTCAAGGCTGAATAGCGCATGTACGTCTCCTGATGGCGCGGTCTCCAGCCTTCACCCTATCTCAAATCACAAAACGCGCCACCATGGCGTTCAAATCCGCCGCCAGACGCGACAGTTCGTGGGTCGCGGCGCTGGTCTGGTTGGCGCCTGCGGCCGATTGCGTGGCCAGGTCGCGGATGTTGACGAGATTGCGGTCAACTTCACGGGACACCTGCGCCTGCTCTTCCGAGGCGCTGGCGATCACCAGGTTGCGCTCGTTGATCTGGTGGATCGACTGAGTGATTTGCTCCAGTGCCACACCGGCGGCGCGGGCCATTTCCAGCGTGGTTTGGGTGCGCTGGTTGCTTTGCTGCATCGACGAAACCGCTTCGCCAGTGCCGTTCTGGATGCCGGCAACCATTTTTTCGATTTCCTGCGTCGACTGCGCCGTGCGATGGGCCAGCGCTCGCACTTCGTCGGCAACCACGGCGAAACCGCGTCCGGCCTCACCGGCACGTGCCGCTTCGATGGCTGCGTTGAGAGCCAGCAGGTTGGTCTGTTCGGCGATGGCGCGGATCACGTCGAGCACTTTGCCGATGTCGCGCCCCTGCGCTGCGAGGCCTTCGACCATGTGCGCGGTGTTCTGCACGTCGTGGGTCATGGTCTGGATCGCGTCGACGGTTTTCACCACCTGATCGCGACCTTCGCGCGCGGCGTGGGTCGATTGGTTCGAGGCTTCGGAGGTCGACACGGCATTGCGCGCCACTTCTTCAACAGCGGCGGTCATCTCGTTGACAGCGGTAGCCGCTTGTTCGATTTCGTTGTTCTGCTGTTGCAGGCCACGGGAGGCCTCTTCGGTCACGGCGCTGAGTTCCTCGGCGGCGGCCCCCAACTGTGTGGCGGAGCCGGCAATCTGCTCGATGGTTTTACGCAGGTTCGTTTGCATGGCCACAAGGGCTTCGAGCAGGCGCGCCGGTTCGTCCTTGCCATCGACTTCGATGAGGGTGGTGAGGTTGCCGCCTGCGATGGTTTGCGCGGCCGCCACTGCGCGGTTCAGCGGTGTGACGATGCTGCGGGTCAGCAGCCAGGCCAGCAACACGGTCGCCAGCGCGGCAACGACCGCGACGATGATGATGCCGGTGATGGCGCTGTCGTAATAGTCACTGGCCTGCTCGGAGGCTGCTTTCGCCCCTGCACCGTTGATCGCGATCAGTTTGTTGAGCTGCTCGCCCATCCGGTCGGTGCCGTCCTTGATCCGCGTGTTGATCAGCGTGCGCAACTCATCGAGCTTGTCCTGACGGGACAGCTCCAACATCTGGTTTTGCGCTTGCAGATAGTTGTCCAGCGTCGCCGTGAAGGTCTGATACAGCGCTCGCTCTTCTGTGCCTGCCGGCAGCGCAGCATAGGCGGCCTGGGCGCTGCGGACTTTATCGACCAGTACAGCAATGCGGGTCTGTGCTTCCTGTAGACCGGCGGGTTCGCGATTGACCAGCACGCGAAACGACAGAATCCGCAGGCGCAGAACGTTTTCCGTCATGACACCAAGCTGCGTCACGCTCGGCAGTTGGTTGGTGTCCATGTCGATGGAGGCCTGGCGGATGGTCGACATGCGATTGACGGCGAACATGCCGAGCACAATTACCAGCAAGGCGATAAAGGCAAAACCGAGGAAAGCACGGGGCGCGATATTCAGGTTACGCAAGGACATAGTGGACTCTCGAAAGATAGAAACTACGAGCGTCCTTGCCGTGATCATTGGCCTGTGGAGCAGGCTTCAGTCCGGCGTCACGGGGGTTGATGTTCTTGTGCGCGCCTATTGGTTGTATCGGCCAGGCTTTAGGAAGTTTCTGGGTCAAGCGCAAATATTTTTCAGGGTGTTACACAATTGGAACAATGTGCACACCCTGATTGCGGAGCAGCCGAAGGTGGCTCCAGAGTGGGTCAGCGTTGGCTGGAGAGTTGCCAGACACGCGCGATATCAGTGGCGCGCTCACGCAACAGTCGAGGCGCTTCGGCGCAGGCCTGTTCCAGCGTCATCGGGCCACTGGTCACAGCGAATGCTGCATCGATGCCATGGGCGTAGAGCTCCTGATAACCCTCGCCCAATGTCCCGGCGATGACGATCACCGGCACCTTGTGCTGTTTGGCAATCCGCGCCACGCCGAACGGGGTCTTGCCGCGCAAGGTCTGCGCGTCGAAACGCCCTTCGCCAGTGATGACCAGATCGGCGCCTTTTACCGCTTCTGCCAGCCCCACCAACTCGGCGACCACCTCAACGCCCGCCTGAAATTGCGCGCCGAGAAATGCCTTGGCGGCAAAACCCAAGCCACCCGCCGCCCCGCTGCCCGGTTCATCACGAACGTCTTTGCCTAACGCCTGCGCGCACAGTTCGGCGTAGTGCCCAAGTGCCTGATCCAGTTGTTGAACCTGCGCAGGCGATGCACCTTTCTGCGGACCAAAGATCGCCGAAGCACCGTGGGGGCCGCACAGCGGGTTGTTGACGTCCGCCGCGATGTCAAAACGCACCTCGGCCAGACGCTCGTCCAGGCCAGTGAGATCCAGCCGCGCCAATTGCGCCAACGCCAGACCGCCCGGCATTAGCGTCTGCCCTTGTGCATCAAGCAGTTTGATCCCCAACGCCTGCAGTGCCCCGGCGCCGCCGTCATTGGTCGCACTGCCGCCAATCGCCAGGATCACCCGCTGTGCCCCGGCATCCAGCGCGGCGCGAATCAGCTCGCCGGTGCCGAAGGTGCTGCTGATACAGGCATTACGCTGCCCCGGCGGCACCAGTTGCAGGCCGCTGGCCTCGGCCATTTCGATGATCGCCGTGTGGTTGTGCGGCAACCAGCCCCACGCCGCGTCAACCGGTGCGCCCAACGGGCCACGCACGCGGGTGCGGCGCAACTCGCCTTCGCACGCGGCGAGAATCGACTCGACCGTACCTTCGCCGCCGTCAGCCATGGGGCATTTGACCAGCGTGGCGTGCGGCCAGACTTGCCCCAGCCCCAGCGCAATGGCCTCGGCGACGCCTTGGGCACTCAGGCTGTCCTTGAACGAATCGGGGGCGATGACGATCTTCATGTGAATTCTCCAGTTCCAATGCCCCTCATGCTGCCAGTCGGCATGAGCATTGACGCCTGTCCGTCGCACAATTGTTGCGGGCGTTTATTGTTCATTTCTACAAAAGCCATGAAGACGTGCTCGCGAAGGCGTCATTGAGATCAGCGACTAACCCGGGTCTGTCTGCGGCAAAAGCTGCACGCCAAGATACAGCGCCAGCATCCCCTCCAGCCGTAACGGGTCCACTCCACTGATCTCGGCAATCCGCTCCATCCGATAGCGCAGGCTATTGCGGTGAATCCCCAGCGCATCGGCACACGCCTGACTCTGCCCATCGTGTTCACACCAACTGCGCAGCGTCGCCAGTAATTGACCGTTACCGTCCTTGGCGATGACTTTGCGTAACGGTTTGAGCAACTCGTCCAGCGCATCATCGTTACGATGGCGCCACAGCATGACCGGCAGCCGATAACGATTGAGGATCAGCAATCGCGAGTGCGGCAGCACCTCACGGCCATAAGCGAGCAAATCGCCTACCCGTCGATAACAACGGCGCAACCCGGCCAGCCCATCCGCCTGTCCGCCGACGGCGATGCGCAGAACATTCCAGCCCAGGCCATCGAGTTTCTCCAGCAAACGATCATGCTCCACGCTCTGACTCGCCGGCCGACACCAGAGCAGCGACGACTTCGCCGAACTGACGCACCAGCTATCCGGGTAACGCGACATCAACCAGGCACTCAGCGCCTCGACAGTTTGCCCCGGCCCGTGTTCCTGCCCCAACTCGAACAGATACGGCACGCGGGTCAATTGCGGCTTGAGTCCCATCTGCTGCGCTTCGTCGACCAAGCGCGGCGAATCCCCTGCTTCGCTCAGCAACAACGCCAACAGATCATCGCAACGCTGACGGCGCCATTGCTGTTCGGCCTGCTGATTGCGCTGGCCCACCAGCATTTCCGCCGTCATGCGTACCAGTTCGGCGTAGGTGCGCAATTGCTCCGGTTCGCCAGTGATGCCAAGCACGCCGATCAAGCGTTGATCGAGCAGCAGCGGCAGGTTGATGCCAGGCTGCACGCCTTTCAAATGCAGGGCAGTCGGGCCGTCGATCTCCACCACCCGACCATTGGCCAGCACCAGTTGCGCACCTTCATGACGGGTGTTGATGCGCTCCGGTTCGCCGCTGCCAAGGATCAACCCCTGGCTGTCCATGACGTTGACGTTGTAGGGCAAAATGGCCATGGCCCGGTCAACGATGTCTTGGGCGAGGTCGTGGTCGAGTTCGAACATAAGCGCTGAAATCCTTGAAAACAGGTGCGGACACGTTGTTCAGCCGCACAGGGTCTGGCGGTAAACCCTGTGCTCAGGCACAAAGACAATCCGGCCACAGGTGGCCGAGACTCTCGGGGCGATCAACGTTACCCGTTGCATCGCAAAAAATCATAATAAAGAGAGAGCCGCTATGTCGCAGAGCGCCGCAGCTACCCAGACCATCGAAGACGTAAAGAATGCCGTTTATAAACGCGTCACCTTGCGTTTAATCCCCTTCATTTTCATCTGCTACTTGTTCAACTACCTCGACCGGGTCAACGTTGGATTCGCCAAACTGCAGATGCTCGATGCACTGAAATTCAGCGAAACCGTGTACGGCCTCGGTGCCGGCATCTTCTTCATCGGCTACGTGCTGTGCGGCGTACCGAGCAACCTGGCGCTGAGCAAATTCGGGCCACGGCGCTGGATCGCGCTGATGATGATCACCTGGGGCGTCTTGTCGACCTGCCTGTTGTTCGTCACCACACCGACCGAGTTCTACACCTTACGTTTGTTTACCGGTGCGGCTGAAGCCGGGTTCTTCCCGGGCGTGGTGTTGTACCTCTCGCAGTGGTTCCCGACCTTGCGCCGTGGCCGGATCATGGCGCTGTTCATGTCGGCGATCCCGGTCTCCGGGTTGCTCGGCAGCCCATTTTCGGGTTGGATTCTCAACCATTTTGGCGCCGGACAAGCTGGTTTGGCCGGTTGGCAGTGGATGTTCCTGCTGCAAGGCATTCCGACCGTGGTGCTGGGCGCGCTGGCGTACTTCCTGCTCAGCGATAACTTCGCAACGGCCAAATGGCTGACCGCGCATGAGCGCTCTGTACTGGAAGCGGATCAGGCCGAAGACCTGGCGAACAAGCCGAAAACCACTTCGGATTCGCTGATCGCTGTGTTCAAGAATCCGGCGATCTGGGCGTTTGGCCTGATCTATTTCTGCATCCAGAGCGGCGTCTACGCGATCAACTTCTGGCTGCCGTCAATCATCAAGAACCTCGGTTTCAGCGACAACCTGGTGATCGGCTGGCTGAGCGCGATCCCGTATCTGCTGGCAGCGGTGTTTATGCTGATGGTCGGTCGCTCGGCAGACTTGCACAAGGAACGTTGCTGGCATCTGGTGGTGCCGATGCTGATGGGGGCTAGCGGTCTGATCATCGCGGTGAATTTCGCCGCTAACCCGGCGATTGCGATTCTAGGGCTGACCATCGCGACCATGGGCGCCCTCACCGGCCTGCCGATGTTCTGGCCAGTGCCGACGGCGATGCTCAGTGCAGGCGAGGCGGCGGGTGGTCTGGCTTTGATCAACTCGATGGGGCAGATGGCCGGGTTCCTCAGTCCGTATCTGGTGGGTGGGGTCAAGGACAGCACCGGCTCGACCGATTTGGCGTTGTACCTGCTGGCGGGGGTGATTGTTGGCGGGAGTTTGCTGGCGCTGCGGATGACGCGCACGCTGCGGGCCTGATCACGTCAGAACGTTCCCCCGACTCAATTAAGTGAACACAGCGCCCTGCTCTACTTGCGTAATGGCGGGCTCTATAACACTTGGCACTTCAGTCGCGGCGATCAAATGCTGGACGTCGATGTGGATGGTGATTACCTCAGCGACGACGGCGAAGTCGCCCGCCGCTGGGCATTGGCCGGCCATGGCATCGCCTACAAGGCGTGGCTCGACGTCGCCGAAGACGTGCGCGCCGGGCGACTGGTAACGCTGTTTGATGACTGGCAGGGTGAAAGCGTGCCGTTCAATTTACTGTGCCCGCATCGGCTGCAGGTATCGGAAAAGGTCAGGGTGTTGCAGGCGTTTTTGCGCGAGCGCTGCCTTGTGTTGAGTCGATAATTCACTTTGCCGCATCCGATGATTCTGGTATTTGATTAGCGCTTTCCCACTGACAAAAGGATTTCGGCATGAGCTATCGCACACTGGGTCATTCGGGGTTGCAGGTGTCCACCCTCACCCTCGGCACGATGATGTTTGGCGAACAGACCAGCACCGAGGAGTCGCTGCGCATCATCGACAAGGCGTGGGATCAGGGCATCAATTTTATCGACACCGCTGACGTCTACACCCAAGGTCGCTCGGAAGAAATCGTCGGCGAAGCGATTGCCCGCCATCGGCATGAATGGGTAGTGGCGAGCAAGGTCGGTTTTGGCCCGGTGGACGGTGTGCCGAACCGCAGCGGTTTAAGCCGTAAACACATCTTCAACGGCCTCGATGCCAGCCTGACGCGGCTGGCCACTGACTATCTCGACATCTATTACCTGCACCGCGAAGACCACAACACGCCGCTGGAAGTCACCGTCTCGGCGATTGGCGATCTGATCCGTCAGGGCAAGATTCGTTACTGGGGCCTGTCGAACTACCGGGGCTGGCGGATTGCCGAGGTGATTCGCATCGCTGACAACCTCGGCGTCGATCGCCCGGTGATCAGCCAGCCGCTGTACAACATCGTCAACCGGCAGGCCGAGGCTGAGCAAATCACGGCTGCGCAAACCTATGGCCTGGGCGTGGTGCCCTATAGCCCGCTGGCCCGTGGCGTGCTCAGCGGCAAATACGCGCCGGACGTGAAACCCGACGCCAACAGCCGCGCCGGGCGTCAGGACAAACGCATTCTGGAAACCGAATGGCGCGTGGAATCGCTGCGCATTGCCCAACAGATTCACCAGTACACCGAACAGCGCGGGGTCGGGATGGTTGAATTTGCCATTGCCTGGGTGTTGAACAACAGCGCCGTGACGTCGGCGATTGTCGGGCCGCGCACTGAAGCTCAGTGGGATGCGTACACCAAGGCGCAGGCGGTGAAGATCACGGCTGAAGATGAGGCGTTTATCGATTCGCTGGTGACGCCGGGGCATTCATCGACACCAGGCTTCAATGATGTGAGCCATTTTGTGTCGGGCCGTACACCGCGTCAGGCCTGAAAGCATCGCAGGCAAGCCAGTTCCCACCATGCTCTGTGTTGAAACGCAAGCTATCGTTCAACATGCAATCTGCGGGAACTGGCTTGCCAGCGATAGCATTCACGACCATGTCCTGAATATTGAACATCCGGCCAATATTCAGCACAAAAACCACGTATCCTTCGCGCCCCGTTCGATCACCCACCCGCGAGGACAGTTTGTCTAAAGGTATCGCTCTATCGGTTTCAGCCTCGGTGCTGTTTGCCGTCATGTATTACTACACTTCGCTGCTCACCCCGTTGAGTGGCGTGGAGATTTTTGGCTGGCGAATGCTGCTGACCGTGCCATGCATGACCGTGTTCATGCTGGTGTCCGGCGAATGGCGTCGGGTGCTGGAGCTGGTTCGCCTGATGGCATCGAAGCCGAAACTGATCACCGGGCTGTTCGTCTCGGCCGCCCTGCTCGGCGTGCAGTTGTGGCTGTTCATGTGGGCGCCGCTCAACGGCTACAGCCTCGACGTATCGCTGGGCTACTTCCTGCTGCCTCTGGCGATGGTGCTGACCGGCCGGATCGCCTACGGCGAGAGCCTGTCGTACCTGCAAAAGGTGGCGGTGTTCTTCGCAACACTCGGCGTGTTGAACGAGCTGTATCAGGTCGGCGGTTTTTCCTGGGCGACGCTGGTGGTCGTGGTCGGTTATCCGCTGTACTTCGTGCTACGCAAATACCTGAACACCGACAACCTCGGCGGGCTGTGGGTCGACATGAGCCTGATGCTGCCGATTGCCTATTGGTTCGTGCACGGCGGCGAGCAGGGTTTTACTGTGTTCGATCAATACCCGGGGCTGCTGTGGCTGATTCCGTTGCTGGGCCTGATCAGTGCTTCGGCGTTGGTGGTGTACATCATCGCCAGCCGTTTGTTGCCTTTCAGTCTGTTTGGGTTGTTGAGTTATGTGGAGCCGGTGTTGCTGCTCGGTGTGGCGCTGTTGCTCGGTGAGAGCATCAAGTCGGGTGAGTGGCTGACGTACATTCCGATCTGGCTGGCTGTATTGGTGTTGATCTTCGAAGGCTTTAAACACCTGATGCGCCAACGCAGATCTTAAATCCAGCACAAAAAAAACCCGGCCCTGCATCACTGCAGGCCGGGATTTTTCATTTCAGTTGCGTATTACTCAGTGGCGAGCACACCACGACGCACCTGATCACGCTCGATCGATTCGAACAGTGCCTTGAAGTTACCCTCGCCGAAACCATCGTCGCCTTTGCGCTGGATGAATTCGAAGAACACCGGGCCCATCAGGGTTTCCGAGAAGATCTGCAGCAGCAAACGCTTGTCGCCCTGCTCCGACGAACCGTCGAGCAGAATGCCGCGCGACTGCAATTGATCAACGGGTTCGCCGTGGTTCGGCAGACGGCCTTCGAGCATCTCGTAGTACGTTTGCGGCGGCGCGGTCATGAAGCGCATGCCGATTTTCTTCAGTTGATCCCAGGTCTTGATCAGGTCGTCGGTGAGGAACGCGACGTGCTGGATGCCCTCGCCGTTGAACTGCATCAGGAACTCTTCGATCTGCCCGGCGCCCTTGGACGACTCTTCGTTCAGCGGGATGCGGATCATGCCGTCCGGCGCGGTCATGGCTTTGGAGGTCAGGCCGGTGTATTCGCCCTTGATGTCGAAGTAGCGGATCTCGCGGAAGTTGAACAACTTCTCGTAGAAGTTCGCCCAGTAGGCCATGCGACCGCGATACACGTTGTGGGTCAAGTGGTCGATGATCTTCAGGCCTGCACCAACCGGGTTGCGATCAACGCCTTCGATAAACACAAAATCGATGTCATAGATCGAGCTGCCTTCGCCGAAACGGTCGATCAGGTACAGCGGCGCGCCGCCAATGCCTTTGATCGCAGGAAGGTTCAGCTCCATGGGACCTGTTTCGATGTGGATCGGCTGAGCGCCGAGTTCCAGTGCGCGGTTGTAGGCTTTTTGCGAATCCTTGACCCGGAATGCCATGCCGCACACCGACGGGCCGTGCTCGGCCGCGAAGTATGAAGCAACGCTGTTCGGTTCGTTGTTGAGGATCAGGTTGATCGCGCCCTGACGATACAGGTGCACGTTTTTGGAGCGGTGGGTCGCGACTTTGGTGAAGCCCATGATCTCGAAGATCGGCTCCAGGGTGCCGGGTACCGGCGACGCGAGCTCAATGAATTCAAAGCCCATCAGGCCCATTGGGTTTTCGTATAAATCTGCCATGGTGACGCCTCATCATTCTTATCAAATTAACCAGAGTTATTTGTCAGTAATGCTGAGAGCGGTGGGCGGAGCGCAGGAGATGCCACGCACGCTGCGGGCGAGGAAGTCACCGTAGATCAGTTGAAACCCGAATATCTTCATTGTCGACCCAAGGCTCTTGCGGGCGAGGCTTCTGCTGCCAGAAGACGATTATTATTGTATGCGTAAACCGATTCTACACAGCGTAAATAAGGTTGTCTGCCCTCTCTATAAAATCCGCTTTTCTGCGGGCGATGCAAGGGGTCTGTTGCGGCGCACAGAACAGCACTGGCTTTACCGGGCAGGCTACTGATCGGCTGCACAAGCGTTATCCGCCATCTATCATCCCCCTGAACGAACTGTTTGTAAGCGTTGCACCGGTGCCCGGTCTGCATTCGAGAGCCCCATTTTTCAGCCACAGGATGCGCCTATGCCGCTAACCGTCAGATCTCGCCGCAAACGTAGCACCCGTATTGCCGTGACATTGCTCTGCGGCCTGCTTCCAATGTTGCTGGGCAGTGTGATTCTTTACCTGCAGGCCGAACGTACTCTCCAGCAGAGCTCACAGCAGACAGCCGTGGAGGCATTGCGCCAGTTTGAACTGATGCTCGACAACACCGCCCAAGCGGCCCGCGAGTTATTGCCGCTGGCCGGCCAGCGTTGCGAGGACGTCAAACTGGCCCTGCGCGAGCAAGTCACCCGCCGCCCCTTCGTGCGCTCGACCAATCTGGTGTGGGATCACAACCTCTATTGCAGTTCGTTGTTCGGCAACTACAAGGAAGCCGTCAACGCTGGTGATTACACACAAGGCAAGTTGTGGTTGATGAACGGCAACCCGGTAACACCGAATACTGCGTTGCTGGTGTATCGACTCAGCGAAGGTCGTGGCAGTGCATTGACGACACTGGACGGCTATCACCTGAGCAACGTGCTGCGGTTGATTGGCCCGCAAAGGTTGCTCTTGCTGCAAGTGGGCGACAACTGGCTGTCCGCCAATGGCGAGGTACACAAAGGTGCCCTCCCCGTACTGCCGATAGCGCAGAGTACGCTCGACTCTTCGCGCTACGCATTCAGTGTGTCGGCGGGCTATCCCAAGGGTGAAGTCTGGCGCTACATGACCCACGAGTATCCGCCGCTGTTCAGCCTGCTGGTTTTCTTTGGCGTGGTCTCGGCCGCGATCAGCCATGTCCTGCAAAAACGCGCCACCTCGCCGAGCCACGAAATGCTCCGGGCCTTGGATGCCGGCGAATTCATTCCGTACTTCCAGCCGGTGGTTCATGGCGAGAGCAAAAAGTGGTCGGGCGCCGAGGTGCTGATGCGCTGGAACCATCCAAAAGAAGGCCTGGTGCGTCCGGACCTGTTTATTCCGTTCGCCGAACACTCAGGCTTGATCGTGCCAATGACCCGCGCCTTGATGCGACAGACAGCGGCGTTGCTGGGACCACCGTCATCGACCTTCACCACACCGTTTCACATCGGTATCAACATCACGGCAAGCCATTGTCAGGATCTGGAACTGGTGGAAGACTGCCGCGAATTTCTCACCGCCTTCGCACCCGGGAGCATCAACCTGGTGCTGGAGTTGACCGAACGCGAGCTGATCGAGCCCACCGAGACAACACGGCAACTGTTTGAACAACTGAACGCCATGGGCGTGATGATCGCCATCGACGATTTCGGCACCGGTCATTCAAGCCTGGGTTATTTGCGCAAATTCAATGTGGATTTCCTCAAGATCGATCAGAGCTTCGTCGCCATGATCGGCGTCGATGCGCTCTCACGGCATATTCTCGACACCATCATCGAACTCTCGGCCAAGCTGGATCTGGGCATTGTTGCCGAAGGTGTCGAAACTCAGGCGCAGGCCGACTATCTGACTGCCCACAACGTCAACTTCCTGCAGGGCTATCTTTACGGCAAACCCATGCCGGCGGCAGACTTCATTAGTGCATTAAGTCACCATTAACTAACCAGAGATTAAGCGTGGCGCGCCCACAAGGCGCACCAAATTGATACAAAAGACCACTGTTGTTACATAAGTACAACGTCAGGATTTACTCCTGAGGCATTAACAACTACAATTTTTCTTGCATGTGCAAGATTGGCAGGTGAGCCAATTATCACCGAGTCGCTACAAGGCTCTTGGCTTTTAGCTTTGTTTGCGGTTGGTATCAGCCAAACACACTATTGGAGTAAAGATATTGTCCAGACTCGCTGAATTTCGTGCAGCTGAAAAGGCCCTTCAGGAACAGCTCAAGCAGCTGGAATCGCTGAAGAACGATGCCGGGCTCAAGAAAGAAATCGAATTCGAAGAAAAGCTCCAAGGGCTGATGAAAACCTACGGCAAAGGCCTGAGAGACATCATCGCCATTCTCGATCCGAATCCGGCAAAATCCGGTCTGCAAACTACTGCAGCCCCTAAAACCCGCCGCGCTCGCGTGGTCAAGGTCTATCAGAATCCGCACACCGGCGAACTGATTGAGACCAAGGGCGGCAACCACCGCGGCCTTAAAGCCTGGAAGGAACAATACGGTGCAGCCACCGTTGATTCCTGGTTGCGCGGTTAATCCCACGCCAACAAACAAGCCCTGCATCAAGCAGGGCTTTTTTATTGACAATATCTAACAAATGAAATGAATTTCATCGTGCAAGTTGAGCGCTTTCTGTAGCCTCCCCGACTCATGAGACCTAAACATTTTGCCGCGCAATGTTGCGAAAATGGCCATCATTAAACTTTGTGCTTAATCCCTTCAGGTATCTAACCATGCCTTGAAAAGTACAGGCACTTAAAGTTTCAAGCTGTTTCTCACCGCCACGATCTCCTCCGCGCTTGCTTTATAAACCTCGGCCTGGCCGGCATAGGAAAGTACATAAGCCTTATCCGCATCAACCGCCGCCACCAGCGTTTGCGATAACACATGCCGGCCGTTTTCGGTCACTGTGCAAGTCGTCTCCAGTGCAGACAAAGCACCAAGCATCGTCGGATGCACCTTATTGCAGACACTCTGATACCCCCCCTGGAAAAAGTCCTTTTGTATCGACTTGCGCATTTCCAGCAACACACCCTGCAAGTTAACCTGATGACCCGATTCGACCCGAGTCATCGTGAGTTCCATCACCATCACCTGATTGCCATCGGCATCGTTCTTGACCGCCCGCTGACGGGAAACCTGCGGCGCCACATCAGTCAGCGCTTCGACCTCCCAGCCTGCGGGCCAGGTGATATCGGGCTCGCCGGCGAACACGCTCATGGCGATTAGCGAAAAGACAAAGTAAACAAACAGGGATTTGAACAGTCGGATCATTGCCGCAGACACTCGCAGATTGATCGGCAAAGTCTGAGGCTCGCCCGCGTGGAGGGCAAGCCTGCCCTTTCGTTTGGCGATGCCGACAGGCATGCGTATCATTGCGTCCATTCACTCGCCCCATCGTTATTGGAGGGCCCATGAGCCTCAAAGAACTGAACACCTTCCCCGGCGTCACGGCCACGCCAGACAGCGCAACCCGCAACTTCGTGTTCAACCACACCATGCTGCGTGTAAAAGACATCACCCGGTCGCTGGACTTTTACACCCGCGTGCTGGGTTTTTCGCTGGTTGAAAAACGTGATTTCCCGGACGCCGAGTTCAGCCTGTATTTCCTCGCACTGGTCGACAAGGCGCAGATCCCTGCCGACGCCGCCGCCCGCACCGAATGGATGAAGTCGATCCCGGGCATTCTGGAGCTGACGCACAACCACGGCACCGAGAGCGACGCTGACTTTGCTTACCACAATGGCAACACCGATCCGCGTGGCTTCGGTCACATCTGCATCTCGGTGCCGGACATCGTTGCTGCCTGCGCGCGCTTCGAAGAACTGGGCTGCGACTTCCAGAAACGCCTGAGTGATGGCCGCATGAAAAGTCTGGCGTTCATCAAGGATCCGGACGGCTACTGGGTCGAGATCATTCAGCCAGCACCTATGTAATTCAACACTCCTACGCTGTTTTTGTGTAAGGCACAAAAAACCCCATGATCACTCATGGGGTTTTGTGTTTTCAGGCCGGACGTTTACGCCGGAGCCGAAGTGCGGATCAAGTGATCGAAAGCACTCAGCGAAGCCTTGGCGCCCTCGCCCACCGCTATCACGATCTGCTTGTACGGCACGGTGGTCACGTCGCCCGCAGCGAAGATGCCGGGAATCGAGGTTTCACCACGGTTATCGACAATGATCTCGCCACGCGGTGACAACTCGATGGTGCCTTTGAGCCAGTCGGTGTTGGGCAACAGACCGATCTGTACAAAGATCCCTTCCAGCTCGACAGTACGCAACGCGTCAGCCTGACGATCCTTGTAACGCAAGCCATTGACCTTCTGCCCATCGCCTGTCACTTCAGTGGTTTGCGCACTGGTTATGACGGTCACGTTCGACAGACTGTGAAGTTTGCGCTGCAACACAGCGTCAGCACGCAGTTGTACGTCGAACTCCAACAGCGTCACATGAGACACGATACCGGCCAGGTCGATGGCTGCCTCAACACCGGAGTTACCGCCACCGATTACCGCTACGCGCTTGCCTTTGAACAGAGGGCCATCGCAGTGCGGGCAATAAGCCACGCCTTTGTTTCGGTATTCCTGCTCGCCCGGTACGTTCATTTCACGCCACCGTGCGCCGGTCGCCAGGATCACACTCCTGGCTTTGAGCGTCGCACCGCTGGCGAAACGGACTTCATGCAGCTCGCCGTTTTTGCCGGCAAGCAACTTGTCGGCGCGTTGCAAGTTCATGATATCGACGTCGTACTGTTTGACGTGCTCTTCCAGGGCCGTTGCCAGTTTCGGGCCTTCAGTCTCCTGTACGGAAATGAAGTTCTCGATGGCCATGGTGTCCAGCACCTGACCGCCGAAACGCTCGGCGGCAACGCCGGTGCGAATACCTTTACGCGCAGCATAGATAGCCGCTGAAGCACCGGCCGGCCCACCGCCAACCACCAGCACATCAAAGGCTTGTTTGGCGCTGATTTTCTCGGCCTGACGCTCGATGGCTCCGGTGTCGAGTTTGGCGAGAATTTCTTCCAGGCCCATGCGGCCCTGACCAAAATTTTCACCGTTGAGGTAGATGCTCGGCACCGCCATGATCTTGCGATCATTGACTTCATCCTGGAACAGCGCGCCGTCGATGGCGACGTGGCGGATATTCGGGTTGAGCACGGCCATCAGGTTCAGCGCCTGGACCACGTCCGGACAGTTCTGGCAGGACAGCGAGAAATAAGTCTCGAAGCTGAACTCGCCTTTGAGCGAACGGATTTGCTCGATCACTTCAACACTGGCTTTCGAAGGGTGGCCGCCGACTTGCAGCAAGGCCAGCACCAGCGAGGTGAATTCGTGGCCCATCGGGATGCCAGCGAAACGCAGACTGATGTCTGCACCCGGGCGGTTGATCGAGAACGACGGTTTGCGTGCGTCATCACCGCTGTCGATCAGGGTAATTTGGCTCGAAAGACTGGCAACGTCTTTGAGCAGTTCAAGCATTTCACGGGATTTCGCACCGTCATCGAGAGAAGCAACGATCTCGATCGGCTGGGTGACCCGTTCCAGGTACGATTTCAACTGGGCTTTAAGATTGGCGTCCAACATACGGGCGATTTCCTTTATTTAAGGCGAAAAAAAGCCCGAGCGAATCTCGCCCGGGCTTTTCTATTGGGCGGTGCAGCTTACTTAAGTAGGTGCGGAGTCCCGCCCTGAGTTGCGTGTCACAGACTTAGATCTTGCCGACCAGGTCCAGGGACGGAGCCAGAGTGGCCTCGCCTTCTTTCCATTTGGCTGGGCAAACTTCGCCTGGGTGAGCAGCAACGTACTGCGCAGCCTTGATTTTGCGCAGCAGCTCGGAAGCGTCACGGCCAACGCCGCCATCGTTCAGCTCAACGATTTTGATCTGGCCTTCAGGGTTGATCACGAAGGTGCCACGGTCAGCCAGGCCAGCTTCTTCGATCAACACGTCGAAGTTGCGGGAGATAACCTGAGTCGGGTCGCCGATCATGGTGTATTGGATTTTGCCGATGGCTGGCGAGGTGTTGTGCCAGGCCGCGTGGGCAAAGTGGGTGTCGGTGGAAACGCTGTAGATCTCTACGCCCAGTTTCTGGAAGGCAGCGTAGTTGTCAGCCAGGTCTTCCAGCTCGGTTGGGCAAACGAAGGTGAAGTCGGCTGGGTAGAAGAACACGACCGACCACTTGCCTTTCAGATCAGCGTCCGAGACTTGAACGAAGTCGCCGTTTTTGAACGCGGTAGCTTTGAACGGTTTTACTTGGCTGTTGATGATAGGCATTGATGACTCTCCGTCAGGGGTTATGAAGTTGATGGGGTGAATCCTACCCACTCACTCGACGGATGGCTCATTGGCAAACCTGATGCTGCTGATTTGTTTTCGCTATTAGCGGGCTGTATTAATAGAAGAAAACGATATCTAGGGCGACAGCGGCTTATCCGTAATCCGGGCCATCCCTTGAAAGGGGCTGGCTTCAACATAGCGCATGGCTGACTTCATGTCCTTCCAGCCGACGTAACTCATCAAAGACTTCAGATCCCAGCCACTTTGGTGAGCCCAGGTCGCAAAACCGCGACGCAGCGAGTGACTGGTGTACCCCTCGGCAGCGATACCGGCGCGCTCAAGCGCCTGACGCAACAGCGGTATCACACTGTTGGCGTGCAAGCCCTCCTCGCACAGATTGCCCCAGCGGTCGATGCCACGGAAAACCGGGCCGCGCACCAGAGCGGCTTCGTTGAGCCAATCGATATATGCCTGAACCGGGCACAACTTCAAAAGTGCCGGGGTTTGATACGTTTGCCCGAGGTTTTCCCGATCACTCTTGCTGCGTGGCAGATACAGCGTAATGCCGCTGCCGGCCTGCGCCTGCACATGTTCAATCTGCAAGCGGCACAATTCATCACTGCGAAAACCACGCCAGAAGCCAAGCAGAATCAACGCGCGATCGCGGGATGCCTTGAGCAACTGCGGTCGATCCTGTTTTTCCTTCGCGGCTTTGGCCTCCTGCTCCAGCCAATCAACGACTCGCTCCAGATCCCGTAACTGCAGAGGTTCGGCTTGCTTCTCCTGGACCGGGTGCAAAGCGCGGATGCCCTTAAACACCTTACGCACTACGGGTGCTTTGGTCGGGTCGGCAAAACCTTGGCTGTTGTGCCACTGCGCCAGCGCCGACAACCGCAGCTTGAGCGTATTGATCGACAGCACGCCTGCATGCTCGACCAGATACCGCGCAACGTTGTCGGCCGTGGCCGGCAGAAATCCGCCCCAGCTCACTTCGAAATGTTCGATAGCCGCACGATAGCTGCGGCGGGTGTTGTCACGGGTGGCGGCTTGCAGATAGCGATCCATATCGCTCATGGGCTGTTTTCTCGCTGACGTACTGATTCGCAGATCAAAAAGCGGATTTAATCACCTGACACTGGGTAATACCAGAATATACCGCGTCTTAAATATCAAAGATTTATCTTTATTTTTGACATGGTACACTGCGTACTTTAGTGGCATGTACCACAGTACATAACCGTAGGAGCTCACATGGCCCGTGGCGGCATTACCAAAGCGCTGGTTCAGATCGCGCGCACAGCGATTCTGGCCCGAGGCGAACACCCGAGCATCGATGCCGTACGCATTGAAATGGGTAACACCGGCTCGAAAACCACGATCCATCGCTATTTGAAGGAGCTGGATGACGGCGCCCAGCCGATCGAGGCATCGGCGCAACCGATTGATGACGAGCTCACAGCACTGGTTTCACGCCTGGCGCAACGCCTGAAAGAGCAAGCCCAAGAGCCCATCGAGCAGGCCCGCGAGGCGTTTGGGCAGCAGCGTGAGGCATTGGAGTCGGAGCTTAAGCAGACCCGCCAGGCGCTCGAGCAGTTGGAGCAACAGCACGACATTCAGGGCGCTGCACTGGAGCGCGAATCCGAAGCACTGAACAACACCCGCTCGATGCTGCAAACCGAGCAAACCCGCAACGCCGGTCTGAATCAGGCATTGGCCGACTTTGAATTGCGCTTGCAGGACAAGGACGAGCAGATTCGCTCGCTAGAAGAAAAACACCTGCATGCCCGCGACGCGCTGGAGCATTACCGCAACGCCAGCAAAGAACAGCGTGAGCAGGAACAGAGCCGCCACGAAGGCCAGGTGCAGCAGCTGCAGGCGGAGTTGCGCCAAGCACAGCAAAGCGCACTGGTTCGACAGGATGAAATCACTCAGCTGCATCGCGACAACGAGCGCCTGCTCACCGAGAACCGTGGCACCCAGCGCGAATTGAGCCTGATGCAGGAGCAGCTCAAACAGAGCAATCAGCGTCAGGACCAATTGCTGGAGCAGGCCACCCGGGTCGACAGCGAACGCACCCTCCTCCAGGAACGCTTGCGTGTGGCATCACTGGAAAGTCAGACACTCAAGCAGAGCGTCGAAGAACAGACGTTGCTTAATCAGTCACTGGAAAAGGAGTTGACCAAGACTCAGGCGAGCCTGGAAGACAGCCTGCGCCTGGCGGCTACCGTTGCGGCAGCGCCAGACCCGGCCAAACCGAAAGACGCTTAAGCGCCGACCGGTGTACGCATGGTGACAAACTCTTCGGCGGCCGTCGGGTGAACCCCGATCGTGTCGTCGAAGTCACGCTTGGTGGCGCCAGCCTTCAACGCAATCGCCAGCCCCTGCACGATTTCCCCGGCATCCGGGCCAACCATATGGCAACCGAGCACTTTGTCGGTCTTGCCGTCGACCACCAGCTTCATCAGCGTACGCTCCTGACACTCGGTCAGGGTCAGCTTCATCGGCCGGAAGCGGCTTTCGTAAATCACCACAGCGTGCCCCGCCTCTCGGGCCTCCTCTTCGGTCAAGCCGACCGTACCGATGTTCGGCAGGCTGAACACCGCCGTCGGGATCATCTTGTAATCCACCGGACGGTATTGCTCCGGCTTGAACAGACGACGCGCCACTGCCATACCTTCGGCCAACGCCACGGGCGTGAGTTGCACGCGACCAATCACGTCGCCCAGCGCCAGGATCGAAGGCTCAGTGGTCTGGTACTGCTCATCGACCTTGATGAAACCCTTGTCATTGAGCTGCACGCCGGTGTTTTCCAGTCCCAGATTGTCCAGCATCGGACGGCGACCGGTGGCGTAGAAAATACAATCTGCTTCAAGGACTCGCCCATCCTTGAGGGTGGCTTTCAAGCTGCCATCAGCCTGTTTTTCGATGCTCGCGATATCGGTATTGAATTGCAGATCCAGCCCACGCTTGGTCAGTTCTTCCTGCAAATGCTTGCGCACCGCACCATCGAAACCACGCAAGAACAGATCGCCGCGATACAGCAGCGTCGTGTCTGCACCGAGGCCATGGAAGATGCCAGCGAACTCGACCGCGATATAACCGCCGCCCACCACCAATACGCGTCTAGGTAACGCTTTGAGGAAGAACGCCTCATTGGAGCCAATCGCATGTTCGTGCCCCGGAATCTGCGGGATGTGCGGCCAGCCGCCCGTGGCAATCAGGATATTTTTTGCAGTAAAGCGCTTTCCGTCGACTTCAACCTCATGCGGCCCCACGATCCTGGCATGAGCTTCATGCAGGGTCACACCGCTGTTGACCAGTAAATTGCGATAAATGCCGTTCAGGCGATTGATCTCGCGATCCTTGTTGGCAATCAGCGTTGCCCAATCGAAACCGGCCTCCCCCAGACTCCAGCCGAAACCGGATGCCTGCTCGAAGTCTTCGGCGAAATGCGCCCCGTACACCAACAGCTTTTTCGGCACGCAGCCGACGTTGACACAAGTACCGCCCAGATAACGGCTCTCGGCCACGGCCACTTTTGCACCAAAACCGGCCGCAAACCGCGCAGCCCGCACACCACCGGAACCGGCACCAATCACATAAAGGTCAAAATCGTAGGCCATTTCTATCTCCTCGGCAGGCGATCAGCATACCTGTAGGCACCCATCGGGCAAGCATTGCATTGATATAAGGGCGCAAAATGAAAAAGCCACCCGAACAGACTGTGTGAAAACACACTGATGAAGGCCCAACAAAACGCCCCGACTTGTTCGGGGCGTTTGTTTTTGTGCGGGCAACAGACGAAAAAAGGCCTTTCAGCCCATTAGCGCCATCAACTGGCGGGC